>JANOHV010000074.1:0-54292 GCA_031406795.1 Candidatus Rokuibacteriota bacterium | reverse complement strand
CTGCCAGCCGTCGATCGAGCGCAGCCGCTGGGCGCGCCTGTCCACCTGGGCGGCGACCGTCTCGCCCGCCGCCGGGCGGACCACCGAGCGCGCGACGTCGTCCGGCGGACGCAGGACGATGTGCGGCTGGGTCCCCAGCGTCCGGGCAATGAGGTCGTCCTGCAGTCCGGTGATGAGCGCCACGAGAAAGACGATGACCGCCGCGCCGACGGCGACGCCGGAGAGGATGAGCAGTGTCTGGAAGCGCCCCTCGCGCAGGAAGCGGAAGGCCGCGATCAGTTCGAAGGGCATGGCGATTCTCCGGCGTTCCCCATTCCCGTGCGGGCTGCGGGGTCCTGTCGCTGCGCACCCCCGTCCGCTCGCTCCGCTGCGCGACGGGGGGCCCCCGCTTGCGCCACCCCTCCGCCCAGCCCGTACAGCAGCTTCCCGAGCTTCCTGAACAAGGCTTTATTCACCCGGGGCCGCCTTCGCCCGGACCTTGTCGCCCTCGGCGACCCTCCCCGCGGCGGCGGGGATCACCCGGTCGCCCGGGGCGAGGCCCGAGAGGATTTCCACGCGGGTCGCGCCCCGCACCCCGATGCGCACCGGGATGCGGCGGGCGAAACCGCCCCGAATCGCCAGCACCCAGGGGGCGGTCGCGAGGTCACGGATGGCGTCGAGCGGCAGAGTCAGCGCGCCGGCCTTTCGCGCTACCTCGATCTCCACCGAAACCGTCATCTCCGGCAGCAGGTAGCCGGGGGGGGTGGTGACGGCGAATTTCGCCGTCACGGTGCCGCTGGCGGCGACAACCGCCGGCACCAGCGTGGCCAGTAGCGCGGTGAAGGTCCGCTCGGGGTAGGCGTCGGCTGAGACAACGGCCTGCTGTCCGACGGCGAGCAGCGCCAGATTCTTCTCGTCGACGGAGGCGATGATCTCGGCCCGTCCGGGGCGCGAGAGCACGAGCAGCGGGCGCCCCGGTTGAACGGTGTCGCCCTCCTCGACCGAGCGGACGATGATGGTGCCGGCCGCGGGCGCCCGCACGACCAGCTCGGCCAGGCGGGCCTCGGCGGCGGCGAGCGCCGCCTGGCTCTGGGCGACCGCGGCGCGCGCCTGAACCACGGCGGCATCCGCCTGGGCACGCGCGGCCTGCGCCGTCCGCTCGTCGCCGCCGCCGGAGCGGCTCGCATCGGCGATCGTGCGCTCGCGCGCCAGACGGGCCCGGGCGGTGTCGAGCGCGCGCCGCGCTTCATCGAGATCGGCGCGGGCCAGCATGCCCTGCGCCACGAGCGCATCGACCCGCTCGAAGCTGCGCAGCGCCGACGCGAACTCCGCCGCCGCAATGCTCACGCCGTACTCGGCCGCAGGCAGCGCCGTTTCGCTCAACTGCAGCAACCGCACCGCGGCGGCCGACGCGCCGGCCTGCGCCTGCGCGACCGCGGCCTCGGCCTGGGCGACACCCGAACGGGCCTGGGCGACGCCCGCCCGCGCCTCCGCGTCCCGGAGTCGCACGAGCACGTCTTTCGGCTCCACCCGGTCGCCTTCGCGGACGGCCACTTCGGTCACGGTCCCCGCCAGCAGGCTGCCGATCTCCACCCGGGCGAGTCCCGAGACCCGGCCGCTCGCGACGACCGTCTGCACCAGCTCGGTGGGCTCCAGCGTCCAGACGACGACCTCGCGGCCCCGGAGCAGACGCAGCAGCCCCGGCGCGGTGGCAAGCAGCGCGACAGCGACGGCAAACAGCGCCCACCACAGCCGACTCTTGCGACCGTTGGCCGTCATGGACGGGTCCTCTGAGCAGTGACGAAGGGCGAAGCGGAACGCCGCACGCGGGCCATTTTCAGCACTCTGCCGGCTAGAGGTGCCCCGCGCTCGTCACCGTGAGTTTCCCGTGCTTGACCCCGCGCATGCCGATCAGGGCCTCCGAAATGTGCTTGATCACCGGGACCAGCCCGCGCAGCACGAGCACCTCGAGGCACAGGTGCGCGTCGAGGTGGATGTGCAGCGTCGAGAGGATCGCCGCGTGGTGCTGGTGCTGGATGCCGGTCAGCGCATCCCCCAGCTCGTGCACGTGGTGGTCGTAGACCAGGGTCAGCGTCCCGATCATCTCGCCCGTGCCGCCCTCCCACGCCGCGTCGACGAGCCGGCTGCGGATCAGGTCGCGGATCGCCTCGGAGCGGTTGGCGTACCCCGCCCCGTCGATCAGCGCGTCGAAGCTCTCGAGTAGCGGCCCCGGGATCGAAATGCCGAACCGGACGAGATCCGCCATTCCCAGCGTCCCCTACCCCGGCGCCTTGCCGGCGTTGGCGATGAGCGCCTGCACCGGCGCCAGCCCGTAGGCGCTGCCCTTCTCGATCGCGGTGAGGACCGTGCCGCCGCCGGTGAAGAAGTAGTAGCGGGCGTTGTCCATGACCGAGAGGTAGAGCCCGGGGCAGAGGTTCTTGAACTCCTGCAGCGTGTCGCCGCCGCCGTAGAGCTTCATCGCGGCGCGGTTCTGGTCGATCGTCTCGTCCAGCGCGGCAGAGCCTTCGGAGAAATGCGGCGTGAAGCCCATGACCGCGTTGACGAAGATCGTCTTCGCCTGCCCGAGCGCCGCGGCCACCTTCATGTCGCGGAAGGAGAGCGGGTCGACGTCCAGCAGGTAGCGCACGCGCTCGCCCGGCTTGAAGTCCGCCAGGGCCCGCGTGCGGAAGCACCCGGCGTCGCGCCGGTCGGGGAGGTCGGACTCCACGACGAACGGCAGCTCGACGACCTTGTGCTCCTTCTTGTCCATCTCGACGAGCTGCCGGGCGGCCTCGACGTCGGCGGGGGCCACGCCGTCGATGACGATACCGTACTTCGCGCCGAGGTAGGCGTTATACATCACGCCGCCGAGGATCAGGTGGTCGACCTTCTTGTAGATCTCGTGGAGCGGGCCGATCTTGGTGTCGTACTTGGCGCCGGCGACCACGGCGACAAACGGGCGCTCCGGCTCGAGCACGCGGCCGAGGTTCGCGATCTCCTCCTGCATCAGGTACCCGGCGAACGACGGCAGGTGGCGCGTGACGTCCACCGTCGAGCAGTGGGGCTGCCAGGAGCCGAACGCGTCGTTGACGAAGACGTCGGCCAGACCGGCCAGCTGGCGCGCGAAGGCGGCGCGCGCGGGGCCGTCGGCTTCCTCGCCGGCGAACCAGCGGATGTTCGGCAGGTAGATGCCGCCGTAGCGCCGCGCGCGCAGCTCGCGCACGGCGAGGTTGATCGACGTGTCGATGCCGAGGATGCCGCGATCGCCGTCGGGAGGCAGCTGCGGGACGAAGAAGCGCGCGTGCAGCTTCTGCTCGAGGTAGGCGACGATGGATTCAACGGCGTCCGCCGCCTCGCAGCGGATGGCGCCGGTCTTCTTGTCGCGCGGGCGGCCGATGTGGGTCATCAGGATCGGCCGCCCCCCGCGCTCGACGATGCTGTAGAGCGTGCCGATCGTCCGGTCGATGCGGTAGGGGTCCTTCACGACGCCCTTCTTGACCACGTTGTGGTCGAAGCGCACGAGCACCACCTTGCCGTCGAGATCGGCGTTCTGGACAAGCGGGAGCCGGGGATCGAGCTTTGTCATCTGCATGCAATCTCCTTGGCGCATGGTCGCGCGGCGCGGTCCACCCGGCGCCAATGGTAGTCCACCGGGCGCGGCCCGGTCAACCCGCGCCTCGATCCGCGCGTACGCGCGGATCCAGCAGCAGAGGAGGCATTTCAACCACTGAAAAAGCCGGATTTCGTGCATGAAGCACGGCGTGGCAGAGGTCGAGCATCGCTTGAAGCAGGCATTGCGATCAGAAATGAACAACGACTCGGATAAATCCGGACCAGGTGACAAGCCTGACGCTCCTGATCCGCGCGTTACGCGCAGATTTGGGCCGCGACAGACCCCTTTTCATGTACCCGTGGCCGGGGTATCATGCGCTCATGGGACATCGTGAACTGCTGCGCCGGATTCACCTGTTCGCCGACCTGACGGACCGCGAGAGCGACACCATCCTCGACCTGATGCGCGAGAAAACGGTCGCGAAGGGCACCGTGATCTTTCACCAGAGCGACAGCGAGGGTGGTCTGTACCTGATCCTCGTCGGCTCGGTGAAGATCTCCCGCACCGGCCGCGACGGTCGCGACGTGACCGTCGCGGTCCTCCACGAGGGCAACTTCTTCGGGGAGATGTCGCTTCTCGACGGCCAGCCGCGCTCGGCGACCGCGACCGCGACGGAGAGCACCGAGCTGCTCGTCCTCGACCGCGAGCACTTCCAGCGCTATGTGCTGACCCAGGCGCGCATCATGACCAAACTGCTGCGCGAACTCTCCAAGCGCCTGCGCGCCGCGGACCAGACGATCGAGAACCTGGCGCTCGGCTCGGTGGCCGACCGGCTCGTCTGCCTGATCGGCCATCTCGGGCGGCACAACCCGATCAAGGACGGCACGGGGACCATCGAGCGGGCGCCGACACACCAGGAGCTCGCGGAAATGGTCGGCTCCTCGCGCGAAACCGTGACGCGCGCGCTCGCGACAATGGAGAAAGAGGGACTGATCGCGATCCACAACAAGCGGATCACGCTGCATCCGGCCTTCTTCAAGGCGGAATCCGGCCGCGACTGCTAGCAGGCTGCCCGGTCAGAGCGGCAGCGTGACCGTGGCGAGTGCTCCCTGGTCCTGCCCCGGCGACTCGAGCGAAACCGACCCGCCCATCCCCTCCATGATCGAGCGGCAGATGCTCAACCCCACCCCGCTGCCCTCGATCGACGCCGACGCCTGGTAGAAACGATCGAATGCCCGGGAGAGCTCGTTCGGCGCGAGCCCGATGCCGTTGTCCGCGATTCGCAGCACGGCCAGGCCGCCTTCGCGCGACACCGCCGCCTCGAGACGGCGCTTTGCGGCGCGGGCCGCGAACTTCACCGCGTTGTTGACGAGGTTGGAGACGACGTGCCAGAGCATCTCCTCGTCCGCGGTCACGGCGAGCGGCTCGGCGCGCACCGTCACGGCGAACGCTGCGGCCTCGAGCATCGGGCGGTAATCCTCGAGCACGCGCGCGAGCACTTCATCCACCCGGACCGGCCCGAGGCGGAAGGTGCGCCGTCCCGACTCCAGTCGCGCCATGTCGAGCAGGTTGCGGATCACCCGCTGCTGGCGGTGCACCGCTTCCTCCATGACCCCCAGTGTCTTGGCCACCGGACCACGACAGGCCTCGCCGAGCTGCAGCCGCAGGATCTCCAGCTGCATCGCCTGTTTGGCCACGGGAGTCTTGAGTTCGTGCGAAACGTCCCTGACGAGCCCATCCTTCATGCGGTCGAGCGTTCGCAACTCCTGGTTCTGGCACTCGAGCTCTTCCTTGGCCTTGCTCAGGGCCGCGGCGGATTCGACCAGCCCCGTGATGTCCCTCACGAGCTTGAGCCCCGCGACGATCCTGCCGGCGGCGTCGCGCAGCGGCGAAGAGACCAGTTCCATGTGGGACGTGCGCCCGCCGCGGACAGTCGTCGTGACGTGCCGGTGCACGTTCCCGTCGAGGAACGTCTGCTCCACCGGACAGCCGGGGCAGAGGTGATCGAGCCCGGCATAGACCTCGTGGCAGAGCTCGCCGAGGCGGTCCCCGAAGAGACGCCGGTTGACCTCGTTCTGGTAGGTGACCCGATACGCCAGATCCTGAACGACGATGCTCTCGCCGATGGCCGCGATCACCGACTCCGCGCGGGCGCGCTCGCTCTCGGCGCGTTCGGCGGCCTGTCGCAGCTCCCCGGACAGCCGGTGCTGCGCGGTGATGTCCGCGATGATCCCGCCGACCGCGCGGTGACCGCCGATGGTCGTGTTCCAGGAGTTGAGCATCACTTCGACGCGACGCCCGCCCCGGGCGACCATGGCGAATTCGAAAGGCAGGTGCTCCTCCCCCCGCAGGTGCATCCGGTAGCTGCGGCGGACTTTCTCCCCCGAGTCCGGGGCGATCAGCCCGGCAAAGTCGAATCCCGGAGCCATCAACTCCGCGCCGCGGTAGCCCAGCAGGTCCTCGCAGCGGTCATTGACGTACACCACGCGCCGGGCTTCGAGATCGAGCACGAAGATCACGTCCGAGGTGTGCTGCGCGAAGTGGCGGTACTCCCGGACCCACCCGCGCAATTTGCCCACCTCCGCGCGCAGGCGCTCGACCTCGGCTGCAAGATCTTTGGGCAACGGCGTTGGCTTCGACACGAACGGACAACCCCCTTGCGAAACGCGACCGCTTTCCTCGAGAATGAACCGTGACGGGTGCTCCCGTCTTTATTAGCGCCCGCCCCGCCCGGTTGTCAAGCAGGCGTCAAGACCGGTTCTTGACAACGACCGGGGGTGACGCCTATTATTTGCGGTTACCAAGCAAGGGAGGTGAACCGACTATGCTCTGCGCAACGATCAAGGATGGCACCGAATGCACGTTTATGGTCAAGACCGGCTGTTCCTACAGCGGCGGCCGCTGCATCACGGTGGTGGAGAAGTGCGAAGGCTGCGGCAACGTGCGGGAATTCCCGGCGGGTGCCTTCTGCGCCGTCTTCGCGAACCCGGCGTCGAAGTGGACGCTCGGCCGCTGCAACTTCGCGACCCACCTGAAGTCCGACGTCAAGAAGGACGAGAAGAAGCTCAACCCGCTCAAGGCGTCCAAACGCAGCCAGGCGGCCAAGAAGTAGACTGCTCCGGCACGAAATAAAAAGGGCATCCGGGTCACCCCGGATGCCCTTTCCCGTTCAGGAGGGGTTACTTCTTCGCCTCGCGACGCATGCTCTCCGCCCCGTGCTTGATCTCCACGAGGTCCTTCTTCATCTCGGCGTAGCCGTACCAGGTCACGTAGTCCGGGTTCATGTGGAACGCCCCCTGGAAGGCCCGCATCCGGTGCTCGAGGAACATCACGTAGAGCGTCTGCTCCACGGGCGTCTGCGTGTCGTAGAAGGTCAGCAGATCCGGGTAGGCCGTCTGTCCCGCCTGCGGCTTGATGATCCCGTCCTTGTAGAGACCGGCGACAATCTCGATCGCCTCGGCCATGAGCTTGTCGGCCTCCTTGATCATCTGGTCGGCCTCGCCCAGGTTCTTCTTCACGAAAGGCGCGCCGTGGCACTGGGTGCAGACACCGATCATCTTGTTGCGCTCGGCGTCGAACGACTCCTTGGTCAGACGCGCCACATCGCCGGCCTTCACGACCTCGAGGCGCGCGGTCGGCTTGCCGTCGGGATCCAGCACCTGGAGAGCCTTGAGGATCGTCGCGCGGTAGCCCATC
Source organism: Candidatus Rokuibacteriota bacterium (assembly GCA_031406795.1). GTDB lineage: Bacteria > JAUVQV01 > JAUVQV01 > JAUVQV01 > DATDCY01 > DATDCY01. Next base: position 47,064 of record JANOHV010000074.1, on the reverse strand, counting down.
CACTCCGCGTCGTCTTCGGGCAGACGCACCGCGAGGAAGCCCCAGGCGGTCCGCACGCCGTGGTCGCCGCCGGGCATGTGGCAGGTCTGGCAGACGGGCGCACGACCGGCATCACCGCCCGAGAGGGCGATCGAGCCATGCTTGGAGGAGGACCACATCTCCCACTGGGGGTGGTCGAAGCCCATGTGGCAGGTCTGGCAGGCCTGGGGCTTCTGCGCTTCGGCCTTGGAGAAGGCGTGGCGGGTGTGGCAGGAGTTGCACCCCATCCCGTAGCGGTTGTACTTCTTCTCCTCCTCCGGCTTGATGCCGACGCGGTGGCAGCCGCCGCACCCCTTGAGCCCCGAAATGTACGCGTGGGGCTGCAGGGCGTTCGTCGGCATCGCGGCCATCGCGACCCAGGCCTTCGAGTGCTTGCCGCCCATGTACTGGTCATATTGCTTTTTGTGGCAGTCTTTGCAGGTCTCGGGCGTCGGCATCGTCGCCTTCGCCGCATCGGTGGCGCTCAGGTGCTTGTCGCCGTGGCACTTCGTGCAGTCGAACTGGTCGGCCATCGCGCTCTTCTTCCAGTCGGCGACAATGCCCGGCGTCGTTTTCTCGTGACAGCTGATGCAGGCGCTGTCGGCGGCCGTCGCCGGCGCTGCCGCGATCGCCAGCCAGCCGATCGCCGCCAAGGTCGTGAACATCGCTTTCTTCATGCGTCCCCTCCTCCTGGTTGTGTGTGCGGTTCCCCGCGATTGTCGGGAGTGTCTGAATCCCCCGCCGTTGTCACCCCGAAACTGTCGGGGCAGTTGCCTGCGCCACCCACGGCGACCGGCTCGTGAAGCGTCCCGCCCGCAGCGGGCACCGGGCGCCGAAAAATCTCAACCAGCCACGGGAATACCGGTGGCCTGCGCGCGATCGGAAACGATGTCGCCGCGCACGCCGACCACCACCTCGCGCAGCGGCAGATCCGTGCGGCCGGACAACTGGAGCGCCTTCTGGACGCCCCAGCTCAACCCGCCGCAGCAGGGCACTTCCATTCGCATCACGGTGATGCCGGTAATCCCGCCATCCCGGAAGATGCCGGCGAGCTTGTCGACGACAAACCCCTGTTCGCCGAATTTCGGGCACTGGATCACAACCGCGCTGTCTTTGAGGAAGCGCCGCTGGAAATCACCAAAGGCCACGGGAGCGCAGTCGGCTGCGATCAGCAGATCCTTCCCTTTGAAAAACGGCGCCGTCGGCGGCACGAGCTGGAGTTTGATCGGCCAGTGGCCGAGTTCGGAACCGACTTCGCCCGCGGGAACCTGCGCTGCGGCCGATGCGCGATCATGGCTGACCAGGCGCGCCGACGGGCAGCCGCCGCCCCCATGGTGAGCGTGGCCGCCGGGCTGCAGGCGATTCTCGTGGTGGTGCTTCTCGCCGTGCTGGTGGTCGCCGTGATGATGCCCGGGCCCTTCGTGATGCTCCCCGTGCTGCGCGGCCGGCGCGCGGCCGATGGCCTTGAGATGCTGCTCCACGACGCTCTCGTCGAAACCCTCGGCGTCGCGCTCCTCGATCGTGATCGCCCCCTCGGGGCACTCGCCGAGGCAGGCGCCGAGCCCGTCGCAGAGATTCTCCGCGACGAGCCGGGCCTTGCCGTCGATGACCTGAATCGCCCCTTCGGCGCAATTGGGAACACAGAGCCCGCAGCCGTTGCACTTCTCGGCGTCGATCAGTACGATCTTGCGTTTCATGTCCGTTTCCTCCCGCCGCGCATCGCGGCTGCGATGACCATTCGAACTACGATCTTGGACGAACATACCCCCCGGCGAGGGGCAGGTCTTTGACTTGAGTCAAATGTAGGTCAAACGCGGAAAATTGCCTCCCCGGACCAGAACGGAGGCGGGGTGGCGCCGGCGAGCACCATCACGCAGAGGCCGATCAAAAGGGTCCAGGTGCAAGGAAGGCGACAAGCAGATGCCGAGACGCACTCGTGTGCGTCGCAGGCGGATGCGCGGAGCCTGACGCCGCAGATGGGCCCTTTTCAGCGGCCGTCACGGTCCAGAGGCCAGGTCCCGGAGCGCCGCGAGATCCTTGATGGTAATTTCCCGCTCCTCCACTTCGATCACCCCGTCGTCGCGCAGACGCGCGAAGGCCCGCGAGAGCGTTTCGGCGACCGTCCCGAGGTGCGCCGCCAACTCCCCCTTGTTCACGACGAGCCGTACCCGTGCTCCGTCCGCCAGGGCGGTCGGGCGCTGGCGCAGCGCTTCGGCGAGCAGGTATCCGGCCAATCGCGACGGCACCGCCTTGGCGTACTCGGCGATCAGGTCGGTGAGGCGACGCACCCAGAGCGCCGAGCCCGCGAGCAGCTTGAACGCGATATCGGTTCTCTTCTTGATCAGCCGCACGAGCCCCTCGCGCGGGATGAAGACGACGCGGCTGGTCTCCAGCGCCTGCGCCGAGGCCGGGTAGGTCCGTCCCGTGAACAGCGCCACTTCCGCGAAGCTCTCCCCGGGGAAGATGAAATGCAGGATCTGCTCGCGGCCGTCCGGGGTCGTCTTGAAGACCTTGAGCTTGCCCCCGGCGCAGATGAAGAAGCCCAGGGCCTCGTCGCCCTCGGCGAACACCAGCTGACCCCGCGGCACCTCGCGCAGCAGCGCCATGCCCGCCAGTTCCTGCAGATCCAACGGCTCGAGCCCCGAGAGCATCGGGGCACTGCGCAAGACATCGGCAACCGGGTCGGTGCGCTTGATCGTCACGGAGCGACTATACCACGCGCACGCCGGTCGCCGCCCCGCGAAGCGCTGTCAGTCTTGCGCGGCGCGGCGGTTTGCCGTAGCATCCGAAGCGCGTCAGTGCCCTGACGTACCCAGGAGGTCGCTCATGGACAAGGGCCGCGTTCTCATCGTCGACGACGAGCCGAGCATCCTGTATGGGCTCTCGGAACTGTTCGGGCAGGAGTACACCCTGTTCACCAGCGCCAGCGCCGAGCAGGCGCTGACGCTGCTCGAGCGCGAGCGCATCGAGGTCGTCGTCTCCGACTACCGGATGGCGGGGATGGACGGTCTCTCGTTTCTGATCCAGGTCAAGCGGCGGCACCCGGAGATCGTCCGGATTCTGATGACGGCTTACGCCGACATGCAGCTGGTCATCCGGGCCCTGAACGAAGGGGAAGTCCACCGCTTCATCGCCAAACCCTACAAGTCCGCCGAGTTGCGCACCATGCTCCGGGAGTGCACTGCGCTAGCGCGCCTGCTGGACCACGGTTTGCGGCAGGGGGGGCGCCGAATCGTACTCATCGCGCACGATTCGATGGCCAGCCAGACGGTGCTGCGCACCCTGCTGGGCCCGGGCTACCAGGTCCTGGCGACGGGCAACGGCATCGAGGCGATGAGCATCCTCGCGCGCCAGCAGGTGGATGCCGTCGTGCTCGGCATCGGTCTCGCGCTGCTCGATGGCTGCACGATCGCCACCTACCTGAAGCAGGAGCAGCGGGCGAAAACGCCGGTCGTCTTCTGGGCCTCCGATGTCGCCGGCCCCTTCAAGAGCTACCTGGTGGAATGCGGCGCCGACCTGGTCCTGGACCAGAACGACCCGGCTTCGCTCGCGCGGCTGAAGAATTTCCTCGCGGCGCAACTGCCCTAGCCCGCCCGCGCCACGGCGTCCGGCACGATCTCCAGGAACACGGAGCGCGCCAGCTCCCCCATCGCCACCTTGCCGCAGCTCAACTCGCCGCGCCCGGTACGCGCCGCTCCAGCTCCTGGGTCAGGCGGCGCGCCTGCCCGAGGTTGTCCTCGACGAGCCGGACATGGCGGATGGAAATCGCGATCTGCGGCGCGATGCCCATCAACAGATTCATGTCCCGCTCGAGCAGGGGCCGCTTGGTGCTGCAATTGTCCACCGCCAGCACGCCGAGCGCCTGGTCCTCGAACGCGATCGGGCAGCAGATGAAGGATTTCACCCCGAGCCGCCAGGCAGTTTCGCTGCCGACGCCGGCGAGTTCGGACCCGGCCGCGGCCAGGTCGTTAACCAGGAACGCCTGCCGCTCGCGCAAACAGCGGATGATGGCGCCGCGCGGATCGCTGCGCTCCAGCGAGAGCCCGTCATCGCCGTTCAGGACCGCCAGCTGTTCGGGCGAGTAACCGAAAGAGGCGGCGACGGCGAGGCGTGATCCCTGCTGATCGGCAAGCAGGACGACGCCGCGGTCGTAGTCCAGGCGGCGTTCCAGGGCCTCGATCACCCCGCGCAGGATCTCCTCGATGCTTCGGCCCTTCCCGAGGCTCTGCCCGATCTCGCTGATCATCAGGGCGTTCCGGGAATTCAGGTCGATCTGGTCGACCAGTTCGTCGGCGGTGTGCTCCAGCTGGGTGACGGCGGCTCGCAACTCGCCGTTGTCCAGATGCAGCGCGAGCACGCTGACCAACAGCACGGCGGTGACAATCGCCGGCAGCAGCACGGCGAGGTGCGCCCACGCCAGATGCCCCGCGGCCGCCGCGACCAGAGCCGCGAGCGCCACGAGCCCGGCGGGGATACGCACCCGGCGCCAGCGGGCCGCGCGCGAGGGCTGCCAGGTGAGGAGGTAGCGGCAGTGGGCATCGCCGCGGAAGAGACACTCCGGGTGCTCGATGCGCGTCAGACGGCTGTCGAAGTAACGGGCGACCGACTCCAGGTAGCCGAGGCGGCTCTCGCACTGAAAGGATTCCTCGCGGACCCCCTCGTTCAGCGTGACGAGGATCTCCGCGCTGCGTGGTCCCAGCACGCGGGATTCGATCCGTGAGGAGCGCGTGAATTTCCCCGTGAACCTCCCCGCCAGGGAGTACGCCCGCGCGATGCTGAGCAGCCCGAGTATCGAGCGGCCAAGCCCGCTGAGCGCTTCCGGTGCGGCGGAGAAGCGGCCAGCCTCGCGGGCGATGCCCGGGTTGCCGGTCAGCTCGCGGAGTTTCTGCTGGAAGCGGTTGACCTGACGCTGCGTGAACCAGTGTCCCTCGTCCTCGACCTGGTGCATCTTCATGCCGGCGAAGCGCAGCAGCTCTCCGACATCCACCTGCGGATACCGCTTCTGCAGGAGCTTCAGGTACGTGTTGGTGATGCGGCTGTTGTACAGCGGCGTGTCGAGGGCCCGCGCCGTCTCGTCGGCGCACGAGGGCTGCGCGGCGGGCTGGTGGTCAACCGCCATCGGGTGCTCCTTCCCGGCCTCCGGCCGTCGGCTCGAACCGGCGGGCCGCTCCCGGGCCGCGCGCGGCAACGCGTCGGCGCGCGCTCACCGCGGCGCCGCCTCTTCGATCGCCTGCAGGATCGTCCTGCCGTCGCCCGATTTCTCCAGCGCCTGGAGCACCCCGAGCGGACGCAACACCGCCAGGTCCGCCGAGGAGACATCCCCGCTCAGCGCGATCGCGGGAACGGTGTGGCCCGCGGCGCGGATCTCGCGCAGCACGCTTTCGCCGCTCGTGCCGGGCAGATGCATGTCCAGCAGCAGCACATCGAAGGACTGCCCGGCGAGGGCCGCAAGCGCGGCCGCGACGGTGTCCACACCCGCGCAGACGTGACCCCGCCGCGAGCAGAAGTGCCGCACCAGTTCGCGATACTGTTCGTCGTCGTCGATCATCAGGACACGCCGCGCCGGGGGCGCCGCGCCGGCCTTCCCCGGGAGCGTCTCGCGCACCTTCACCGCCAGGGCGCGCTCCGAAAACGGCTTCTGCAGCAGGGGCGTGCCCGGGGCGAGGACGCCGTGGGGGGCGATGGCGTCGTCGGGATACCCGGACATGTAGAGCACCCTGAGGCCCGGCCGGGTTCTGCGCAGCCGCTCCACCATCTCGGCGCCGCCCATGTCCGGCATGATCACGTCGCTGACGACCAGGTCAGCCTCGAACCCTTGCTCCTGGACCAGGCGCAGCGCCTCCAGGCCGTTTTCGGCGACGCTCACCCGGTATCCGAGGCGCGAGAGGATGGTCTCGCACAACTCCCGCAGAGCCGCCTCGTCCTCCACCAGCAGTATCCGCTCGCCGCTGCCTCGCGGCACCGACTCGCTCGCCTCGGCAGCTTTCGCCTTGGGTTCCGCATCGGTCCGCGGCAGGTAGATCTTGAAACTCGCTCCCTTGCCGGGCTCCGAGGCGACCCGGACGTAGCCGCCGGACTGGTTCACGATGCCGTGCACCGTGGCCAGACCCAGACCGGTCCCCTTTCCTCGCGGCTTGGTCGTGAAGAACGGCTCGAAGAGCCTCTCGAGCGTCTGCCGGTCCATCCCCCCTCCGGTGTCGGTGACGGAGAGCAGCACGTACTCTCCGGGAACGACACTCTCGGCGCCCGCCGCGGCGGTCGCGTCGAGCACCGCGTCGGCGGTCTCGATCACCAGTCGGCCGCCGAGGGGCATCGCGTCGCGGGCGTTGACCGCGAGGTTCGTGACCACCTGCTCGATCTGGCCCGGGTCGGCCGTGATGCGCCCCAATCCCTCGGCCAGATTCACCTCGAGTTCGATGTTTTCCCCGATCAGCCGGCCGAGCAGCTTCTCGAGGTCGCGGAGCAGCGCGTTGAGGTCCAGCACCTCGGGCAGCAGCACCTGCCTGCGGCTGAAGGCCAGCAACTGTCGAGTCAGCGTCGCCGAGCGGCGGCCGGCCGCCACGATCTGCTCCACCCAATGGCGCGAGGGATCCGCCGGACCCAGACGACTCAGCAGCATCTCCCCGTAGCCGAGGACGATCGCAGTCAGGTTGTTGAAGTCGTGCGCCACGCCCCCCGCAAGCCGGCCGATCGCCTCGACCTTCTGGGCCTGCCGCAGCTGATCCTCCAGCCGGGCCTTTTCCGCGGCCAGTCGTTTCTGCTCGGTGATGTCGCGAATGATCATGCTGGACAACAGGGCGCCCGAGGCGTCCTTGAACAGGAGCGAGGAGATCTCGCCCGGGAACCGGGTCCCATCCTTCCTGAGAAACATGAGTTCCCCCGACGCCCTTCCGTTGCAGGCCCGCTCCTCCAGCAACAGCGGCAGGCGCGGGTCTCCGCTTTCGACCACGCCCTGGCGTCCTCGCGCGCACAGTTCCTCTTCCGCCATCTGGAACATGCGGCAGGCGGTGGGGTTGGCGGACAGAATCCTGCCATCGGGCACCGTGAGCAGGATGGCATCCAGGCTGTTTTCGAACAACGACCGATAGTGCGCCTCGCTTGCCCGCAGCGCCTCTTCGACGCGGGCGCGCTGCTCCAGGCCTCTCTCCAATTCCCGGGTGCGCTCGGCAACCAGCGCGGTGAGTTCCTCGTTCTCCCGGCGCCGCAGCCGGCTCGCCGCCTTGATCTTGGCCATCGCCCTGATCTGGGCGACGAGTTCGATCTCGTCGAACGGCTTGGGGAGGAACCCCTCCGCGCCGGCATCCATGGCCGCGATGCGGCTCGCCAGGTCGGTCCTGAGGGCCGTCAGGAAGACCACCGGAATCGCCTGCAGGCGCTCGTCCGCCTTCAGCTTCCGGCAGACCTCGTAGCCATCCATGCCGGGCATGACGATGTCCAGCAGGACCACGTCCGGGTCCTCCGCCAGCGCCATCGCGAGCCCCTGCGGGCCGGTCAGCGCGGTCAGGACCCTGGCTCCGGGCAGCCGGTCCGACACGACTGCCTTCAGCGTCGTCAGGTTGTCCCGGTTATCGTCAATCGCCAGGATCTTCAGGCTGCTGGTTTCCACGGTCGTCCTTTCGCTCAGTCGAGGGCCTCGTGCAGCGTCTTTTTCAGCAGTTCCGCGTCGATCGGCTTGGAGAGGTAGCCGTCGAAGCCGTGGGCCAGAATCGTCTCCCGGTCGCCGACCATCGCACTGGCGGTGACGGCGATCACCGGAATGTGCCGCAGCGCTTCGTCCTTGCGAATCTCCCGGAGGGCCGCAATGCCGTCCATGACCGGCATCGCGATGTCCATGAGGATCAGGTCGGGCCGGTGCAGCTGCGTCTGCCGGATCGCGGTCTGGCCGTCTTCGGCTTCGATGACCTGATAGCGGTCGCTCAGCAGCGCCCGGGCGGCGCACCGGTTGTCGGGGTTGTCCTCCACCACGAGCACGACGGGGCGGCCGGGGTGCGCCGGGCCCGCCGGGGCACCGGAGCCCGAGCGCGGCGGCACCGTGGGCTCCTGCGGCGGGGCGACCATCCTCGCGACCGCGGTCAGCAACTCGCTGCGGCCGACGTCGCCTTTCTGGATCAGCTGGTGGATGTGATTTCCCTTCAGGAAGCTCAGCTCCTCCCTGGTCACGTGCTTGGCGGTCAGGATCAGCACGGGAAGGCGGGTGGTCCGCGGCGCGCGGCGGATCTGCCGGAGCACCTCGAACCCGTCGATCTCCGGCATCATCAGGTCGAGAATCATCGCGTCGGGCAGCGTCTGCTCGATCCACGCCAGGGCCTCGCCGCCGCTGCGCGCCACGTGCACCCGATAGCCCTGCCCGGCGAGGATGTCGGTCATCTGGACCACCGCGGGCTCGCTGTCCTCGACCAGCAGGAGGCACTGGCCCTGACCGGGCGGCGGGAGTGCCGACTCGGCTGCGGAGTCGAACTCGAGCCCGCCGGATGCCGCGCCATCGACACCGTCCGGCGCCTCCAGCGCCAGCGGCAGCCTGAGCGTGAAGGTCGAGCCCTTGCCGGGCGCGCTCTCGACCGAGATGCCGCCCTGGAGCAGCTCGGCATATTTCGCGGCGATAGCCAGGCCCAGACCGGTGCCGCCGAACCTGCGCGAGGTGCTGTCGTCGGCCTGGCGGAACTCCTCGAAGATGTGAGGGATCTGCTCGGCCGCGATGCCGATGCCGGTGTCGCGGACGGCGACAAGCAGCTCATTCCCCTCGCGCCGGGCCGAGATCGCCACGGAGCCGGCGTCGGTGAACTTCACCGCATTGGCGACGAGGTTCTGCAGGATGTGCCGGCACTTCTCGGGATCGGAGGCGATGCTCGGCAAGTCCCGGCCCACGAGGGTTTCGAGCGCGACGCCCTTTTCGCGCGCCTGGGGCTTGATCATGGCCACGACGTCGGCGACGAGCGCCCGCAGGGAGAACCGGCTGAGACTGATCTCCTCCCGGCCGGCCTCGACGCGCGAGAGGTCGAGGATGTCGTTGATCAGCGAGAGCAGATGCCGGCCGTTGCGCTCGATCACCTCCAGGTAGTCGAGCTCTTCCGCGGGAATCCTGCCCTCCAGCCGCCGGCCGAGCACACCCGAGAGCGCGATCACCGAGTTCAGCGGCGTGCGCAGTTCGTGGCTCATCTTGGAGAGGAAGGCGCTCTTGAGCCGGCTGGCCTCGCCGAGCTGCTGCTTCTGGAGCTCCAGTTCGGAGTTCTGCTGCGTCAACTCGCTCGCCTGCGCGTCCAACTCCCGCTTCTGCGCGTCCAGCTCGCGGTTCTGTGCCTCGAGACGCTCCGCAAGGGCCCTGATCCGCCGAAACGCCAGCACGCCATTCACGCGGGCGGTCAGCACATTCCAGATTTCCTCGACCAGCCGCAGCGAGGCCTTGTCGTACGCGCGGACGCTGGCCAGCGAAATCACCGCAGAAACGCCGTGATCGGCCGGCACGGGTATGGTCAGGATTTCGCGCGGCGCGAAGTCCCCGCTGACCGCGGCAAAGCTGAAGCGGGTCTGCGGCGGAATGTCCGTGATGCGCTCAATCCGGCGCGAGGCCAGGGCCGCCCCGAACTCGCCCTCCCGCTCGGTCGCCGAGAAAGCGGCGCGCCCGCCGGCGCCGAGCCCGATGGACGCGAAATGCTCGAAGGCGGTCTTCGTTTCGTTGAGGAAATACACCGCCCCGACCTGCGAACCGGTGTGCTCGAGCAACCCCTTGAGCAACTCCCGGCAGAACCCCTGCGCCTCCTCCTCCCGCAGCATGACGCCGGCGAGCCGGGCCGCGCTGTCGTTGAGCTGCGTCTCCCGGTGAAGCGCATCGGCCATCGCGTTGAACGAAGCCGCCAGCGCGCCGAACTCGTTGGCGGCGAAGTACCTGCTGCGCACCTCGAGCTTCCCCTCCCGAAACTGCTCCGTCGCCGCCGTCAGCTCCTGGAGCGGGCCCTTGATCGCCTTGATCAGGCGCAGGAAAACGGCGAGCGAAAGCAGCAGGATGGCGACAACGATGGCGGCCAGCCTGCGGTTCAGCGAGCGTCTCTCCTCCCTGGCCGTCCGGTGAAGCTGGTCGCCCTTGCCCGTGGCGAAGTCGCTGATCTTTCGCAGGGAGCTCCCGACGGCCTGCGCCTGGGCATCCTGCACCCCGCCTGGACGGATGCGCTCCTCGGCCTCGGCGGTCTTCCCCGCCCTGAGCAGCCGGACGGTCTCATCGCGGATGGCATTCCATCTGGCGAAAGCTTCGTGGAGCGCGTTGATGTCGCCGCGCGGGCCGAGGTAGCGGTCGAACAGGACGGCGAATTGCCGCTCGACAGCGCTTTTCTCGAGCTCGATGTTCTGCAGCGCGAGCGCCGTCTCCTGCTCGCTCCGGGCCAGGAACAGATCTCTGACGTGCCGGGACATGCTTTCGACATCGACCCCCAGGGCACCGACGGCGCGCGTGACCTGGAGCGGATGGTCGTACATCGTGCTGGTCTGCAGCCAGAGCAGATCCGACTGTCGCCAGGCCAGGGCGCCCAGGGCACCCACGAACACGAGGATCATCCCCAGGCCCAGCCGCAGCTGCGTGCCGATCTTCAGATCGTCCGGGCGCATCGATCAGCTCCTTCGCGTGGTTTTCCGATAGACCGCCGCGGGTGGGGACACCGCGCGAAAACCGCCGCCGCTTTCCACGATCTGCCGCTCGGTTTCCCCGGTGACCAGATACCCGCCGGGCGCCAGGCAGCGCCGCCCCTTCTCCAGGATGACGCGCTGCGCCTCGGGTCGGTAATAGAGCAGGACGTTACAGCAGAGCACAAGGTCCATGTCGCCGTAGATGCTCGCCGGCGGACAGTTCGTGCACTCGTCCAGCAGATCGTAGACGGAGAAATCGACCCGTCCCCTGAGCGCGGCGGCCACGGCATACGACTCGCCGTGCCGGACGAAGTAATCCCGCAGGTGCCGCGCGCGGACATTCCCGACGGCCTCGGCGCCGTACACCCCGGCGCGAGCCGCGGCCAGGTCCGGTTCGCAGAGGTCGGTGGCGAAAACCCGATACGGGACGGCGCGCCCCGGCGCGGCGCACAATTCGGACAGCAGGATCGCCACGGACCAGGCCTCCTGCCCGCTCGCGCACCCCGCCGACCAGACCCGGATCTCCTTCCCGCCGTCGCGGGCTCGCTGCTCCGCGAGCTCGGGCAGGATCGCCCGCTCGAGCAGGGCGAAGGCCAGCGGGTCCCGGAAGAATTCGCTGTAGCCGACGCGCAGCGAACCGAAGAGCGCCTCGGCCTCCACACGATCGTCCGCGAGGCGCTCGAGGTAGGCGGCCGCGCTCCCGCAGGCGGTGCTCCCCCGTCGCTTCTCGAGCGACCGGGCGAGAAACGCCGCGCCGCAGCAGGAGATGTCGAGCCCATGCACCTCACGCATCACGGCCAGGACCCCGCCCTGGTCCGGGCCTGCCGGAGGTGCGAGCGCGTCCGCGTCGCGGTTCACGTCGGCCACCACCATTTCTCACCTCTCGAGGAGCTTCAGGACCTTCCCGGTCAGTTCGTCCAGATCGAAGGGTTTGGTCATGTACTCTTCCGCGCCGGAGTCGACCCCGATCATCCGGTCGCCGGCCTGGGACCGCGCCGTCAGCATGATGATCGGGATGTGCCGGCACCGCGCGTCCTGCTTCAGCGCACGCGCCACCTTGTACCCGGTCAGCTTCGGCATCATGACGTCGAGGATGACGAGATCCGGCAGCAGCTCCTGCGCCATCCTCAGGCCTTCGGCCCCGTCGCCGGCCGCGAGACACTCGATGTGCTCGATCCCGAGGCGGAACGCGATCGACTCGACGACATCCGGTTCATCGTCCACGATGAGCACTCGCCGGTTCTTCATGGCCCTCCGCCTTCGCAGCTGCCGGGCAGGTTGCCGCGGCACTGCCGCGCGACGTCTTTGCTGCATCTTAGCACCGGTCGCGAATCCCGCTGACGCAATCCCGTCATGCCGCCCCCGTCTTCGCCGGTCCCCCGGGCGATCGCTCCTGCTTGCCGCCGAAAGGAAGCGTGAACCGGAAGGTGCTCCCTTCGCCGACCGCGCTGACGCACGAGAGCTCCCCCCCGTGCTTTTCCACGAGACCGCGGGCGATCGCCAGACCCAGACCCGTCCCCGCCCGCTCCCGATCCGTGAGCGAATCCTCGGCCTGGTAGAACTTCTCGAAAATGTGCTCCAAGTCTTGCGCGGAGATCCCGATGCCGGTGTCGCTCACGGCGATCTCCAGGAACGCTCCCGCCCCCGACGACGGGAGCGCGCCGCCTGCCGCCAGCCGCGCCCGCACCGTCACCCGGCCCCGGTCGGGGGTGAACTTCACGGCATTGCCGACCAGGTTCAGCAGCACCTGCTCGATCCGGGCGCTGTCCATCGGGATCCTCGGGAGCCCCGGCGGGATTTCCGCGCGCAGCTCGATGGCTTTCGCGTCGGCCTGCGGTTTCATCGTGTTCAGCACGTTGCCGACGAGCGCGACGATGTCCGCCTCGCCGTAGTGCAGCTCCATCTTCCCGGATTCGATCTTCGCGACATTGAGGATGTCGTTGATCAGCTGGCCGAGCCGGACGATGTTCCGTTGCGCCATCGCCAGGAAATTCTCCTGGGTTCCGGTGATCTCCCCCGCCCGCCGCTTGAGCATCAGGTCGACGGCGTTGCTGATCGAGGTCAACGGTGTCCGCAGCTCGTGCGAGGCGACGGAAATGAACTCCGACTTCATCTGGTCGACGCGCCGCAACTCCTCGGCGGTTCTGATCAGGTTCTCCTCGAACCGCATGCGCTCGGTCAGATCGCGGGAGAGATGCACGAACTGGGCGACCTCGCCCCGCTCGTCGAGGATCGGGTAGATGCCGACTTCGACGGGGAAGGCCTGCCCGCTGCCGTTCACGTGAGTCTGCGTGCAATTGCCCGCAGACCCGGTCCTGCCGCAGCCCTGCAGCGGGCAGATCACCCCCGACTCCTCGCACGGCGCCTCGAGACGGTGGAACACCTCGAAGCAGCGCTTCCCGAGCATGGCCGCTTCGCGACCACCGGCGTAGCTCCTGAGCGCGGTCGTGTTGGCCCACTCCACCCGCCGGTCCCGGGAGAGGAGCACGATGCTCTCGGCGATGCCGTTGGTCACGCTCAGCAGCAGCTGCTTGGCCCGGCTGAGCGACTCCTCGGCTTTTTGCCGCTCCCCGATCTCCCGTTGGAGTTCGGCCGTCCGCTCCGCCACCCGCTGCTCGAGCCGTTCGTTGAAATCCCGAAGTTCGTCGCGCGCGCGGGAGAGCTCCTGCTGTTTGAGCACCGCCGTCTCGTAGGTCGAGAGCAGCAGGTCCAGGATCTGGCGCCGGTCCGCGGCGATGTGGAAATGTTCGCCCTGGAAGAAGATGTCCGCCCCGGCAGCGCTCTGCGCCCCGGCGCGCAGTCTCTCGTTCTCGAAGATCGCCTCGATGCGGGCCAGCAGCATTTCCGTCTCGTAGGGTTTGACGACGAAATTGTCAGCCAGGCATTCCAGACCCTTCAAGACGTCCCGGGGGTCCGAGAGCGAGGTCAGCAGCAAGACCGGCGTGCCCGCGAGTTGCGCGTCCGTCTTGATACGCCGGCACAGTTCATACCCGTCCATGACGGGCATCACGATGTCGCTGATCACCAGGTGCGGTTCGAAGAGCGGCATCTGCTCGAGGGCGGCCTGGCCGTTTTCAGCGAGGGCGGTGCGATAGCCCTGCTCCTCGAGCAGATCCTGCAGGCGCCGGGCCTGGGTGCGGCTATCCTCGACGATGAGGATGCGGGTGGGAGCGGGAGCCACCGGCGCGGCCTGGCAGGAGCTGTCTCCCCGGCGCCGATCCTGTCTCACGGCGGCGCCGGCAGCGAAAACGAGAACGTGGCGCCCTGCCCGGCCTTCCCTTCCGCCCACACCCGGCCGCCGTGGCGCGCGACGATGCGCTTGACCAGCGCCAGCCCGATGCCCGTCCCCTCGAACTGGTTCGCCGGGTGCAGGCGCTGGAACACGCCGAACAGCCTCTCCGCACACCCCATGTCGAAGCCGACGCCTTCGTCGCGCACATGGTACACGCTCTGGTCCCCCTCGGGCGCACCGGTGACCTCGATGACGCAACGCTCCTTCAACGCGGAGAATTTCGCCGCGTTGGACAGCAGGTTGACCCACACCTGCCGCACGAGGGAGGCGTCGCCCAGGGCCGCGGGCAGCGGGCCGACGCTGAATTCGACCCGGGCGCGGGCCCCGGCCTCCCAGGCGAACTCCTCGAACACCGACCGCGCCATCGCCGCCATGTCCAGCCGGCGGCACTTCATCTCGTTGCGCCCCGTGCGCGAGAAGACCAGCAGGTCGTCGATGAGCTGGCTCATCCGCCGGGCGTTCGCGCGAACCACCCCGAGCAGACGCCGCCCCTCGTCGTCGAGCCGCTCGCCGTAATCCTCGACCACGATCGCGGAGAAACCCTCGATCGCCCGCAGCGGCGCGCGCAGGTCGTGCGACACAGAGTAGGAGAACGCTTCCAGTTCGCGGTTGGCGGCTTCCAGCTGCGCGGTGCGCTCGCTCACCCGCTGCTCCAGCTCGGCCGTCTTCTTTTCCAGCTTCCGGAACAGCACCTCGTTGTACGCCTTGAGCAGCTCATCTTCGCTCCGGGGCGCGCCGGCGGCCGGCGGCGGGAGATGCTGCTCCAGCTGCTGCATGAAGGTTTCGGGGTTGATCGGCTTTTCGATGTAGCCGTTGCATCCCGCCGCGAGCGCCTTCTCCCGGTCTCCCGCCATGGCATAGGAGGTGACCGCCACGATCGGGATGCCCGCGAGGCCGGAATTCGTCCGCAGTTGCCGCGCAACGGCGTAACCGTCCATGCACGGCAGCTGGATGTCGAGCAGGATCAGATCGGGACGCACCGCAGCGGCCTTGCCGATTCCCTCCTGACCATCCAGGGCGGCATGCACTTCGTACCCGTGCTTCTCCAGGATAAACGTCACCAGGTAGAGATTCTGCTCGTTGTCTTCAATATACAGGACTTTCCTCTTCATGCCTGACCCCTTTTCAGCAGCACGGTCGCCACTCTTTCCGCTCAGGGCCGCAACTTGTCAGGCGCCGGCGGCGCCGGCTACCCGCTTTCGCCCAGGAGATCCGGCAGCGACTCGGCCACCGCGAGCGACCCGGCGCCGTGGCGCTCGAATTCCAGGGACAGGTCGATGTGGCTCTCGGTCTCCGGGATGACACCCGCGGCGGTGCGCATGATCCGGACGAAAGGACGGTCGTGCAGGACGGGGTGGTTGCGAACGACCTTGCCGATCGCGCCGGAGGACAGGCGCACCAGCGACCCCGGGGGGAAGACGCCGACGATCCGGAAGAAACGATCGAGCAGGGCGGGGTCGTAGGCCGTCCCGGAGAGCTGCTGCATCCGCGCGTAGACGCGCTCGCAAGGCCAGCCGGCGTCGTACGGGCGATGCGAACGCATCGCGTCGTAGCTGTCGGCGATCGCCGAGAGGGCCGTGACTCGATTGAGCGGCCAGGGTTGCCGGCAGGACGGGTAGCCCGTCCCGTCGAAACGCCGGTGGTGCTCGAAGGCCACGATCAGCGCCAGATCCCCGGCGTCGCGCATCTTCCCGAGGACCTCGACGCCGAGCGTCGGGTGCCGGCGCAGGATCTCCCACTCCGCGTCGGACGGCGGGCCGGGCTTGTTGAGTATTTCCTCCGGTATCTGCAGCTTTCCCAGGTCGTGAAGCAGACCGGCCGCGGCGACCTCCTCGAGCTGCCGCTCGGCCAGGGGGAGCATCTCGACCTGCGCGAGCATCAGCAGCGAGACGTTGAGCGAGTGACTGAAGGTGTACGCGCTCTTCTGGCGCAGGGAGATGGCCGCGAGCATCGGGCCGCGCTGGCCGCGCAGCCCCTGGATGAGCAGCGTCGCGATCTCGCGGGCCTCGCCGCCGCGCAGGGCGCGTCCGGCGCGCACGCGCTCCGAGATCTCCCGCACCCCGGCGAGACCCTGCTGCCAGGTTTCGCGCGCCCGGTGCCAGACATCGCCGCGATCCGTTGCCTCCTCCTGCTCATCGAGGGCGAAACGGCCGATCTGGACCGCATGCACCGCGCGCCCCGCAAGCACCCGGGCCAGGCCGCCCTGCTCCCGCAGGCGTTCCGGCGGAATCGTGAACGTCTCGACCAGCGCCTCGAGTTCCTCGGCCCGGGCGCTGCGCAGCAGCGTCATCTTCTCGATCTCCCGAACCGCCAGTTCGTGCACGAAGCGCTCCACGAACGGGGCCTCGGGCGGCAGCGCCCGCCCGTCGGCGACCAGATCCCGGCCGATCAGCCCGACGACCACCTGGTCGCTGCCGGCGAGCGCAGCGCTGAAGGCCGCGCCGAGTTCGCGCAGCGAGGCGCGCACCGTCGGATGGCCGGCCGGATAGAACGTGCGGCTCTTGACCGCGGTCAACAGCCCCTTGAGCAGGGCCAGGACCAGGTCCCGCCGCGCGATGACCGCCGGGTCTTCAGCCTGGCTCACGGCGCCCCCCACCGGGCGAGCAGTCGCCCGCAGGTCGTCGCCAACCCCTCGGAGCCGCGGGCGGCCGCCTGCTCCAGCGCCTTTTTCGCGGCATCGCCGCCGATCCGTGCCAGCGCCTGCGCGGCGGCCTCGCAGATCCGCTCCCGGGCGCGCCGGTTGATCCAGCCGCGCCGGCCCAGCAGCTCGGCGAGAGGCCCGACGGCCTCGGCGGCCCGCATCCGGCCGAGCACGAAGATCGCCCGCTGCATCTCGTCGGCGCGCCGGCGGAGGAAGAACCCCGTGTCCAGCTCCCGGAGCAAGGTGCGGACCGTGTCCGGGCTGCCGACCTCGCCCAGGTGCGCGGCGGCCATCTGGACAATCTCGATGTCGGGGTCCTCGAGCAGACCGGGCAGCGCGCGGCGGACATCGGGGGAATCGATGCTCAGCAGGGCGCGCAGCGCGTCGCGACGCATCCGGGCATCGTCGCGCTCAAGCAGGCCGATGAGCACCGGCACCGAGGCGGGATCGCACAACTCGGCCACGAGCGGGAGCAGTGTCCGCGCCAGGGTCGGAGGGGCGGCGGCCAACCGCGGCAGCAGCTGCGCCAGCGCGGCGGACCCGAGACCCTGAAGCAACGCCACGATCTCCCGGCGCCGGCCGGGATCTTCTTCGCCCGCCAGCGCATCGAGCGCCACCGGGGCGGCCGCCGCGGAAACCAGCGAGAAGAAGCTGCGCAAGGCGGCCCGATCCCCGGCGGCGAGTCCGCCCTGGGAGTGCACCAGAGCCTGCAGCACCTGCGGAGTGGCAATCGCCTTGAGCGCACGCTCGAGTTCGGAGCGCGGCCCGGCCAGCAATTCGTCGCTCGCGTTGACCTGCAGCAGCTGCAGCAGGATCCGCACCCCCCGCTCCCCATCGCCCGCGGCAAGCGCCGCGACGCAGAGGCCGCCGACCCCCTCGAGGGCGTCGCGGTACCGCTCGATGCTGCTGGCCAGGCGCAGCTGCTCGATCTGGATCGAGAGCGACTCACCGGCCAGGCGCGCCGACGCCAGATCGGCCGCCAGCTCCGGCAGATCGGCGAAAGACGATTCCCCGTCACGCCGCGCCTCCTCCCGCGTCGCCAGAAGCCGCAACTGCTCCTGGTAGCCCGCGGACATGAACTCTCCCGACTCCCCGGTGAGCAGCTCCTGAACCTCCTCCCAGGCATTGTCGGCGAGCGGATCGTCGGGGTCGCCTTCCCGGCGGATCTCCTCCCGCAGTCGCGGCGCCAGCTCCATGCGCTCGAGCTGACGGGGGATCAGGTGCTGGAAGACGTGCGCCAGGCGGCCGATCTGGCCGGGATCCAGAGAAAAGCTCTCGGCAATCAGCGTCACACTCTCATTCGCGTCCAGCAAACCGAAAGCCGCCGGGAAGAGCCCGGGCTCCGGCTGATCCATCGTGGCCTCGAGCAGGCTCAGACGCAAGGCTGCCGGAAGCTGGCGCGCCAGCGCGCCCAGCTTGCGCTCCGCCTCCCCAGCCGGCAGCGGCTCCCCCTCGGCGGCGGCCTGCTCCACCAGCCGGGCGAACCGTCGCACCGATTCGACGGCGCCGGGATCGCCGGCCTGCGCGCCCGGCCCGATCGCCTCGGCCAACAGCGAGGCCAGGGCGGCCGGATCCGCCCACGGCCCGCGCAAGAGCTGCAGCTCCGCCGCGGAGAGCTCACCGGCCGGGGCGGCAAGCGTGCGCTGCAACAGGGCCTGCCAGAGCAGGCGGGGCTCGGCACTTGAACTCTCCCCTGCCTCGGCGTCCTGCGCCATCAGCGCCTGGTAGTCCAGGCCGTCGATGCGCAGGTTCTCGAAAGTTCCCGCCGGGTCCCAGCCCTGACGGCGACCCGCGCCGCGACCGCGCGCCAGCCGGGCGAGGAAGTGCTCCAGTTCGTTGGCGCTCAACCCCGGTGTCCAGCTTAGGCGGGCGATGCCCTGGTTACCCAGCAGCGTGGAGAGCTTGCGAACCGGGGCCGGCAACTCGCCGTAGAGCTCATCGCGCCAGTGCACGGTCTCCCCAGCGAAACCCAGCGAAGCCTCACCGGTGATGGCGGCCTCCGCCTGCATGAGCTCGAGGAGCCTCTCGAGCGGCGCCTGGCGAGACTGGTGTCCCTCGGGATAGAAGCACAGCGCGTGCTCCAACGTGAGCAGCGCTTTGGCCAGGTCCTGCAGCACTCCGTCCAGCGCCGGGGGCAGCGGGCGGACTTCCGGCTCGCCGCCGGGGGTAGCTTCAGCCATGAGTCAAGTGTAGACCTGACCCCGCCGCGTCTCAAGCCCTCACCCGCCTGCCCAAATCCGCGCGTAACGCGTGGTTCAGTTCGGGCAGGCTCGTTGACTGGTCCTGTTTTTCGTGACTTGTGGCTCACACTGGGCCGTGCTGCTCGCTGCAAGCGTCGCTTGACCGCGGCCCGACCGTCACAACCAGCAGCGGCCCCCGCCGTTCTCGACCGGACGGCCGGTCGCCCGCTCGCCGACGACGTGCGAGAACTCGTGCCGCAGCGCCGCAAGATCCGATGCCACCCAGACCTTGTCGCCGATCCGCAGCCCGTACACCAGCTGCCCGTTGACACGGATCACTCCCTGCCCCGCCTTGTCGTACAGCTCCGGCTGCTGCACGGTCACCGTCTGCCTCTCGCCGCTCATCGCGACGCCCCAGCAGCTTTCCACTTCGGCCCATCTCTGGTCGATCGCGGAATGCAGCTCCGAACCCGCGCCGATCACCCGGATTCCTGCAGTCGTCCGGTCCGCAGGCGAATCGGGACTCGTCGGCCCGCCACTGCACCCGGCGATCAGCATCGCCCCCAGGAGGATCATGATCCCGCCGGCCGCCTTCGCCTTCGCCGTTGTTCTCATCGCCGTGCTCCCCCGGGGGCTTTTCCGACCGGCCCTTCCGGCCTTCCTGCTCCCTGAGGTAAAGATCGCGCCGGCGCGGGTCTCCAGACATCGGCGAACGACTGATTGTCGGGTAGGCACCACGCGCTGAAAGCCCTTCGATTACCGGACGTTGCGGTGTCAGACGCACCGGCGTCACCCTGTCGGTCGCAGGACTACAAATCGGGGTCAAGACGGTTGGGGCGGAGGGGTCTGCTTCTACTCCACGAGCTTGTGCTGGAACGCGTAGTGCGTCAATTCGGCGCTGCTCCTGAGCTCCAGCTTCTCGAGGATGCGGGCACGGTAGGTGCTCACGGTCTTCGGGCTGAGCCGCAGCTCTTCGGCAATCTCGCCGACGGCCCTGCCAGCCGCGATCCGCAGCAGGACCTGGTACTCGCGGTCCGAGAGCTGCTCGTGGGGGAGCTTCGTCGTGTCGTGGCGCACCTCGCTCGCCAGGGCTTCGGCGACCGACGGGGTGATGTACCTGCGGCCGGCGGCCACGGTTTCGACGGCCTTGATCAGCTCCTCGGGAATGCTCTGCTTGGTCAGATAGCCGGCGGCGCCGGCGCGAAAGGCCCGCACCGCGTACTGGTCCTCGGGGTGCATCGTCAGGATCAGCACCGGCAGGCGCGGGTGCTCGTCCTTCATCTGCTTGAGCACCTCGAGCCCGCCCGGCCCCGGCATCGAGAGATCGAGGACCGCGACGTCGATCCGCTCCTTGCGCGCCTTCTCGAGCGCCTCGGACCCCGTGGCGGCCTCGGCGACCACCGCGATGCGCGAGGTGCTCTCGAGCACCAGACGCACGCCCCGACGCACCACGGCGTGGTCGTCGGCGATCAGCACCCGGATCATCGCGTCTTTCTCCGTCCTGCCTTCAGGATGCGCGCCTGCACGACGGTGCCGCCGCCCGGGGCGGAGTGGAACTCGACCCGTCCCCCGAATTCCAACGCGCGCTCCTGCATGCCGATCAGCCCGTAGGAGCGGGGGTTCTCGAGCTCGGCGGCCGGCAGACCCTGCCCATCGTCGCGCATGAACAAGCTCGCGCCCTGCTCATCCTGATGGAGCGCCACCGTGACGTGCGCGGCGGAGGCATGGCGTGCGACGTTGGTGAGCGACTCCTGCAGGATGCGGAACATCGCGGTCTGCCGGTCATGGTCGAGCGCCCCCGGGTGCCCCTCGGAGCTGAACGTGCAGGCGATGCCGGTGCGCGCCCTGAAGGACTTCACCTGCCACTCCGCCGCCGCTTCGAGCCCCAGGTCGTCGAGCACACCCGGCCGCAACTCGGCGGTGATGCGCTGCACGGTGCCGATCGTCTGGTCGATCAAGGCGGACATCTCGCGCCGGCGCTCCTCGAACTCCCCGGCGCCCGGCCGCAGCAGCGACAGGTCGATCTTGAGCGCGGTGAGCAACTGGCCGAGTTCGTCGTGGATCTCGCGCGCGATCACGCTCCGCTCCCGCTCGCGGACCTGCTGCAGATGCGCCGCGAGCTTGCGGTAACGCCGCCCGCTCTGGGCCAGCGAACGCTCGGCCCGCGCCTTCTCGGCGAGATCCAGCTTTCGCTCCAGCGCCGCGCGCACGGCCAGGCCGAGCCGCGTGAGATTTTCCTTGAGGATGTAGTCCCAGGCCCCGGCCTTCATGCAGGCGACCGCGATCTCCTCGTTGGTCGAACCGGTGCTGATCAGCACCGGCGTGTCCGGGGCATGCTCCTGCGCCAGGCGCAGCGCGGCCATGCCGTCGAAGTGCGGCAGGCGATAATCGGAGAGGACAAGATCCGGCCTGAACTCCAGCAGCGCCGCGACGAACGCCTCGGGGGTATCGACGACCCGCGTCTCGATCCGCAAGCCCTCGCGACGGATTTCACGCGCGGCCAGCTCGGCGTCCGGCGCGCAATCCTCGACGATCAGGATGCGTACGGACGCGCCGGGGCCCCCTTCGCTGCCGCGCACCGCCGGAATCTCCGTCATGACGGCCCAACCTCCGCATTGAGTATACCCCGCTTCCGGGATTTTTCGGGCTCTCACGGCGTCGCCCGCAGCGGGTCTGGCTGTCCACGGCGGAAGATGGCCGCGCGGGGTCGTGCAGCGGGCCGCTCTCCCGGCGACGACACTAACACTACAGCGGATCATTTCGGACATCCTGTTGATAATATGCATGAAGAGGAAATCTGTGCCGTAGGGGCGGGATTGAATCCCGCCCGAGCTTTGAAGATTCGCCGCACACAGGCGGGAGGGGATGAACCCGCTCCCCTACGAAAAACAACGGGTCAGAATAGCCAAGAAAGATCCGCTGTAGTGCTAAGACGGAGTGCCGGCGAACCTCTACCGGAGCGGCGCCACCCCAGAGGGTATACTGCGGCCGACAAGGCCGGCAGTGGCAGGCGACCTTCGACGCGATCTCCCACCCGCTCTTCCTGCTCGATTGCGAGAAGACGCTCGTGCGCAGCAACCAGGCCGGCGAACTGCTGCTCGGACGGACTTCCGAAGCCGCTGTCGGACAAGCCCCCTGCTCCGTGGTGCACTGCGAGCTCTCGGAACCCGAAGAGTGCCCGATGCGCCGGATGCGCCGGATGCGCCGCTCGCTGCACCGTGAGACCTCGGAGATCAAGGCCGGCGTGCGCTGGTATTCAGTCTCGGTGGACCCGCTCTTCGACGAAGAGCAGGTGCTTGCCGGCGCCATGCACCTGATGATCGACATCACCGAGCGCAAGCAGCTCGAGGCCCAGCTGAACATGTCGCAGAAGCTCGAGTCGCTCGGACGGCTCGCCGGCGGGATCGCCCACGATTTCAACAACCTGTTGACCGCCATTATCGCGAACGCCGAACTGCTCGCGATGCGCTACAGCCAGGACAAGCACCCGCGCCGACCGTGCTGTTGGTGGACGACAGCCCCGATGACCGTGAGCTGACGCGCGCGGCGCTCGCGCGCGCCTGGTCGAGATCTGACCTGATGTCGTCGAGCATGCCGTCAAGTCATGGGCAGACGGGTGGCCGCGCTCAGGTGGGCGGCCGGCGCAACAGCTCGCGGATGGCGAGCAGCAGCGCCGAAAGCGCGTAGGGTTTGGCGATGAACGGGAGACCTGCAGCGCGAATTCGCCCGAGCTGCGACGCCTCGTCGGTGTAGCCGCTGGTCAGCAGCACTCGGGTCCCGGGAGCGAGGGCGCGGATCCGGCACGCCAGATCGAAACCGTTCCCGTCGCCGAGCGCGACGTCGGAGAAGAGCAGGTCGAACGAAACCGGGGCGTCCCTTACCACCCGCTCGGCCTCCAGCGTGCCGGCGGCAGTCTCGACAAGATAGCCGTTCGCGCGCAGTGCCTCGGCTGCCACCGCCCGGTAGCTCTCCTCGTCCTCGACGAGCAGGATGCGCTCGCCCCGCCCCGCGAGTTCGATCGACGAGCAGACCGCTTCGCCCGCTGCGGCGCTCGCCTCCCCGGCCGGGGGGAAGAAGACCTCGAAGCGGGTCCCCGCCCCGGGCGTACTGCAAACCGTGATCCACCCCCGGTGCTGCTGGACGATCCCATAGACCACCGAGAGCCCGAGGCCGGTCCCCTTGCCGGCAACCTTGGTGGTGAAGAACGGCTCGAAGATCCTCTCGATCGTCCCCGGGTCCATGCCGCAGCCGGTATCCTGGACGAACAGGCGTACGAAGGTGCCGGGGCGCGCGCCGAGAATGCCCAGACAGCAGCCTTCGACGATCTCGACGTTGCCCAGGCCGATGGTCAGCGCCCCGGACTCCGGCATCGCATCGCGCGCGTTGATCGCGAGATTCATGATCACCTGCTCGATCCCGCCGCTGTCGCCGAGCACGCGCCGGCAGCCGGCGTCGATCTCGGTGCGCACCTCGATGCGCTCGCCGATGATGCGCCGCAGCATCTTGAGCAGTTCCTCGACCGTGTGCCCCAGGTCCAGCGGCACCATTTCCAGCGGCTGCTTGCGCGAGAAGAGCAGCAGCTGCCGGGCCAGGCCGGCGGCGCGTTCGATCGATTTCATGATCTGATTCAGCTCGTTTTCGATGGCGAGGCCCTTGCAGCTCTTCATCTGCGCCAGATCGGCGTAGATCTGGATCGCCCCGAGGATATTGTTGAAATCGTGCGCGACCCCGGCGGTGAGCACGCCGATCGCTTCCATCTTCTGGGCCTGCAGCAACTGGGCCTGCAGTTGCTGTTTCTCGGCCGCCGCCCGCCGCTCCCGGCCGCGCATTTCGGCGTCGGCCAGTTCGCGGCGCACCACCGGCGGAAGCCGCTCGAGGTTGCCCTTGGTGACGAAGTCGTTGGCGCCGCTTTTCATCAGCGCTACCGCCGCCTCCTCGCCAACCGCTCCCGAGACGACGATGAACGGGATGTCCAGGCCGCGCTCCTTGAACAGCGCCAGGGCCCGTGGGCCCGAGAACTGCGGCAGGGAGTAGTCGGAGATCACCAGATCCCACGTCTCATCGGCCAGCGCCGCGAACAGCGCCTCGGCTGTCTCGACGCGGCGGAACGTCACCGCGTAGCCGTCCCGCCGCAGCACGCGCAGCAGCAGGGCGGCGTCGTCCTCGCTGTCCTCGACCAGCAGCAGCCTGAGCGGCGTTTCGCTCATTCTTGGCCTTCCTGCGCCGCGGGAGCGGCGACCGGCGGCGGCAGATGGCAGGAAATCACCCGGAGCAGTTCGGTAAACTCGAAGGGCTTGGTCAGGTAGTCGTCGGCACCGGTCCCCTTGCCGAGCAGCCGGTCGCGCTCCTGGGCGCGGGCGGTGAGCATGACGATCGGGATGCGGCGGTAGCGCTCGTCGGACTTCAGCAGCCGGCAGATCTGAAAACCATTGAGCTTGGGGAGCATGATGTCGAGCAGGATCAGCCCCGGGTTCTCCGCGCGGACCACCCGCATCGCCTCCTCGCCGTCGAAGGCCACGAGGCAGGGATACCCGGCCTGTTCGAGGGCGAAACGCACCGTCTCGACGATGAAGGGTTCGTCGTCGACGATCAGGACGCTGACGCCGCGCGCTGGTTCGGCCATGTGCGTCTATCCTTACCGCACCGAGGCGTTTTCGGCAACCATCTCGTCCGCGCTTGTTCGGGGCCCGCCCTGCGGGAGCAGCACGTGAAAGACGCTCCCCGACGGCTCGCGCCGCCCGGCCCAGATCTCGCCGCCGTGGCTGCGCACGATCCCCCGGGAGATCGGCAGCCCCAGGCCGATCCCCCCGTGCTCACGGCGCAGGGTCTGCTCGACCTGCTGGAAGCGATCGAAGATCCGCCCGAGGTCCTCCGCCGCAATGCCGACTCCCTCGTCGATCACCTGCACCTCGACGAACGGCCCCTGCGACGATTTCAGCTGGGCGAGTATTTCCGGCGGGCACGCGCCCGACGGGCCGTCGTGCGCCCTCACCTCGATGGACCCGCCGGGGGGGGAAAACTTCGCGGCGTTGTGCACCAGGTTGATGAACACCTGTTTGAGCCGATCCCGGTCGGCGAAGATGACCAGCGGCGCGTCCAGGCCGTGGAACTGCAGCCGCAGCCCCTGGTCGAGCAGCAGGTGCTCGGTTTCGTTCCCGACCTCGCGCAGCAGTTCGACCAGATCGACGGCCGCGCACTCCAGGGGCAAGCGCCCCGACTCGATCTTCGCCACGTCGAGCAGGTCGCCCACCAGGCGGGTCAGGCGGTCGATGCTGACCTGGGCCATGCGCAGGAAGCGCTCCTGAGGCGGTGTGATCGCGCCGGTGCTGCCGCTGAGCAGCAGGCTGTTGCAGTTCTTGATGGTGGTCAGCGGCGTGCGCAGCTCGTGCGAGACGATGGCCACGAATTCGCTCTTCATGCGCTCGGCTTCGCGAATCTCGGTGATGTCCCGCAGCAGACCGACCACGGCGATCGGCTCGCCCGCGTCGCCGTGGATCAGCGTCAGGTCGAGGGTCACGATCAGTTCGCGCGGGGGGGGGAGCCGGAACTCCCGCGAAAAAGTGTCGGCGCCGGCGCTCAACAACCCGGCGAAGGCCTCCTCGAGGGGGATCGCCAGCGCAGCGCTGAGCCGGGAGAGACTGTGGACCTCGTCCCCCGGCGCCAGGCCGAGCAACTCCCGCACCGCCGCGTTCATCACCAGGATTCGTCCCGCGAGATCGGCGAGAATGACGCCCTGGTGCATCCCGGCCACCATCGCCGTCTCCCGCAGCCGCGCCTCCCCGGCCAGCGCCCGCAGTTTTTCGAGCACCTGTGCCGCCGGCACGGTGAGACTGTGCAGAAAAGACTCCTGCTCCGCGGTGAGGTCTTCCCCCGGCGCGTGCAGCATGACTACCCCGGCGCAGGGTCGGGCCGCCGGGCCGAGCACGTGCACCCGTGCCAGGGCCGCCGCCCCCGGCGCAGCACTGCCGCCCCCCCCGCTTTCGAGCCGCCGTACGCGCGGCCGCTCGAGCGCCTCCGCGGAGAGGAGCCCCGGCGCCTGCCGATTCAGCCGCGCGGCCAGATCCGCCGGGTCGCACGAGAACCCGCGCCCCTCGAGAAGCACCAGTTCCGGATCAGGACCCGCCAGAAAAAAACCGGCGCACGCAAACTCCAGGACCTGGCCGGCGGCACGCAACCAGCACTCGGCGACCTGCCCCGGCTGGACGGCGCGCGACAGCTCGGCGATGGCCCGCGAGAGAACCAGCAGCTCGTACTGGCGGCACCGCAGACGGGTCTTCTCCAGGCGCATCATCCCCTCGAGCTCGACATTGGCGCGGGTGAGCTCGCCGAACCGCAGCGCGCGTTCGATGACCTGGCGGAAGTCCTCGCCGGAAAAGGGCTTGCGGATGAAGTCGGTGGCGCCGGTGCGCAGCGCCGCGATGGCCGTTTCAACGGTCGCGTGGCCGGTGGAGATCACCACCGGAAGCTGCGGGTGCGCCGCGCGGATCCTGCCGAGCAGCGCGACCCCGTCCATGCCGGGCATCTGCAGGTCGGTCACGACGAGGTCGAAGCCGCCCTGACCGATCCTGCCGATCGCCTCCAGGGCGTCGACCGCCGTCTCGACACGATACCCCAGCTCATCGAGCAGAGCCGCGCAGACCTCGCGGATCGACTCCTCGTCGACGACCAGAACCTTCTTCGGCTGGTCGGCGCGCGCGCGGCGGGCGAGGAACTCCTCCGCGCGGCCGAGCAGATCGCGCACCTCCTCGGGCTGCGCGGGCAAGTACAGCGCATCCCAGAGCCCCCAGCCGATGTAGCGGGGCTCGGGCGGGCGGTGAGAGTATCTCGCGAGCAGGCACAGGAGCGCCGAAGGGAAGACCCCACGCACCCGATCGAGAGTCGCCCGCAAGTCGCCGCCCAGCAAGGCCAGATCCAGCAGCACCAGCGAAACGGACGGATCCGGTTCGGACGGCGTCGCACTCTGCACGAGGAGATCGGCGCCCGCGCCGCGGAACAGTTCCACGAGTTCCGCGGGGTGGGCGCCGCCGATCAGCGCAACGCGCAGCGTCACGGCGCGAACCCTCCCGGAGCGGCGTTTGCGCAGGGCAAGCCCCGCGGCCCGCCGGCTCGTCCTGGTCCCATGACTCCCCCGATTCGGCGCGGCGACCTGCCGCGCCAGCCGCGGCAATGGTGACACAGCGCCTCTGTCGGCGCAACACCGGACAGACAGGACCGACACTTGCTATACTGCACCGCGTCACCGGCAGGCGGTTCCCGCGGGAGGGTGTGGTGCGCGTCTACCTGATCAAGAAGAAAGCCCTGATTGCCATCCTGCGCTGGCTGCTGTTCTTCGTGGCCGCGTATCTCGTCGTCTCGGGCGAGCGGCAGTCCCCGGCCCTCTTCCTCCCGCTGCTCGGCCTCTTCGCCGCGAGCAACCTCGCTCTGGGCCTCGTGAACGACGAGCGCTTCCGTCGCTGGCGCCTGAACTATGGCGTGGTGCTTTTCGACGTGCTCTTCATCTCGGCGATGATCTACCTCACCGGCGATCTCGATCTCTACATCTTCTACTTCTTCACCATTCTGATGGCCTCCTACGGCCGCAACATCCAGGGCAGCCTGCTGGTCGCGGTGCTCGCCAGCGGCTTTTACGTCTGGATGGCGGTGCGCACGGGGAGCGTGGCGACCCTGCTCGACCCGGCGCTGCTGATCCGCGTCCCGTTCTTCTACCTCGTGGCCCTGATGTCCAGCTTCATGGCCGAGGAGTCGCGCGCCGAGGGGGAACGGCTGGCCTGGACGCGGATCATCCTCGGGATGACCCAGGATCTGGCCGCGGCGCGTGACCGCGACGAGGTTCTGGCGATCCTGCGCAGGACGCTGCGGCGGTTCCCCGGCGTCAGCGAGGCCCGCGTCTTTCTCGGCGTCGACGGCGGCTTCCGGCGGGCCGAAGACCTCGCAAACGCCGGGGCGGAGCCCTGGCCGGCGGCGGAGTTCGGCATGCCCGCCGCCGGAGTCGGGGAGCGCCCCTTCTTCCACGAACCGCTGGCCCGCGGCCGGCGCGAGAGCGGGCCCCATCCGCCGGAGGCCGCGCAAATCGCCGCCTTCCCCTTCGTGATGCACGCCGGCGGGCGCGGCCTGCTCGCGGTCTACCCCGCGGGAGCCGAGGAATTCGGCGAGCGGATGTGCGAGGTCTTCTGCATCGCCGCGCTGAGCCTGGCACGCAGCCTCGAACACCTGGCGGCTTTCGCGGAAATCAACCACCGCGCCGCCGAGATCGAATCGCTGATGGAGGTGAACCAGGTCATCAATTCGACGCTCGACCTGAGCGAGGTGCTGCGCCAGGTGATGGCGCAGAGCACCCGGTTGCTGGGCGCGGAGTCCTCCGCGCTGATGCTCCTCGAGGAGTCGACCCAGGAGCTGGTGTTCGAGGTCGCCACCGGCGACCGGGGCTCGGCAGTGAAGCAGATCCGCCTCAAGCTCGGCGAGGGGGTGGCCGGGTGGGTGGCGCGCGAAGGACAGCCGGTGATCGTCAACGACCCGGCCGCCGACCAGCGCTTCTTCAGGAAGGCGGACGACACGACCGGGTACACGACGCGCAACATCATGGCGGTGCCGCTGTCCGTGCGCGGCAGGGTCATCGGCGTGCTCGAGGTGCTCAACTCGCTGCCGCCCGGGCGGGCCTTCGTCGACGACGATCTGCGTCTGCTCCAGGCGCTGGAGAGCCAGGCCGGCACCGCCATCGAGAAGGCGCGCCTCTACAAGTACATGGAGGAGCAGGTCAACGAAACCATCGAGATGTTCCTCTCCCTCGAAAAGGAGAAGGGCAAAGTCGAGGCGATCCTCGCGAGCATGGTCGAGGGGGTTCTGGTCTGCGACGAGGCGGGGGCCGTCACCCTCGTCAACGAGAAGGCGCGGCTGGCGCTCTCGCGCGACGGGGCGACCTGGCTGCCGGAGCACGGCATGGTCCTCGGCCTGCTGCAGCGCGCGGCCATCGAGCACACGGAGTTCTCCGAAACCATCGCCCCGGACACCGCGGGGCACCGGATTCACCACGTGCGCGTCGCCCCGATGCGCACCGGGGCCGGGAAGTTCCTCGGCGCGGTGGCGGTGCTGGAGGACGCCACCGAACTGACGCACCTCTCGCAACTCAAGTCGGAATTCATCTCCCAGGTCTCGCACGAACTGCGCACCCCGCTGACCTCGATACGCGGGGCCCTCGGCCTGATCGCGCGACGACGCGCCGGCGAACTGACGCCCGAGCAGGCCGACCTGGTCGCCATGGTGCAGGAGGAGGTCGGGCGGATGACCGCGCTGATCAACGATCTGCTCGATCTCTCCAAGCTCGAGTCGGGAATGGCCCGGCTCGAACCCGAGGATCTGGCCGTGCGCCCCGTGCTCGAGAAGCTGCTCGACGGCCTGCGGCTGCTGGCCGCCGAGAAGGCCCAGACGCTGTCCTGGGAGTGGGACCCCGCCCTGCCCCTGGTGCGCGCCGACCGCAGGCGGGTGGAGCGCGTGCTCGCCAACCTCGTCGGCAATGCCATCAAGTACACGCCCGCGGGGGGGCGCATCACCCTCGGGGCGGACGTGCGCGCGGTCGGGCCGAAGACGGGTGGGACGGCGGCCATGGCGCGCTTCTGGGTGAGCGACACCGGCTCCGGCATCCCGGAGGAGGACCGGCTGCGGGTCTTCGAGAAATTCCAGCGGGGCCGCGAAAAGAACATCGAGGGCATCCAGGGGACCGGGCTCGGCCTGGCCATCGCGCGTGAAATCGTCGAGGAGCATGGTGGCAAGATCTGGATCGAAGCCGCCCCCGCGGGCGGGAGCGCGTTCTACTTCACTCTGCCGCTGGCGTCCGCCGCAGCCCGTGGCGTGTGATATGGTGGCGGTAACCGGAGGGCCGGCAATGACAGCCAGGAAGATTCTCGTCGCGGACGACAACGCCAACATCCGCAAGGTGGTCAAGATGGGGTTCGAGTCGCTGGGCTACACCGTGATCACCGCGGAGGACGGCCGGGTCGCGCTCGAGAAGATCCGCGCCGAGCGCCCCGACCTGGTGATCCTCGACGTGATGATGCCGGAGAAGAGCGGCTACGACGTCTGCTCCGAAATGAAAGCGGACGCCGAGTTGCGCACGATCCCGGTGGTGATGCTCACCGCGAAGAACCTCGAGGAAGACCAGTACTGGGGCCGCGAGCTCGGGGCGGACGAGTACATCACCAAGCCGTACGACCCCGAAGAGCTCGAGCGCGCCGTCGAGAAGATCTTCGCGCTGCGCGAACGCGGTGAGAGCTATCACCCGCTCACCAAGCTGCCGCTGTGGACGGCGATCCAGCACGAGCTCGAGCAGCGCCGCAAATCGGGGGAGCAGTTCGTCGTGCTCGGCTGCTCGTTCGAGCCGGTGGCTTACGAGACCTATCAGATGAAGTACGGCAACATCAAGGCCGACCACGTCACGCTGCAGACCAGCAAAATCATCCTCGAGGCGGCCGGGCGGATCGCCGGCGCCCGGGCGTTCGTCGGGCACACCGGGGACAACGTCTTCCACCTGGTCATCCCGCCCGGCGCCGCCGGGGAGTTGCGCGATGCCGTCAACCGCGAGTTCGCAGCGGGCGTCCAGGCCTTCTACCGCGAGGAGGATGCTCAGCGCTGCTACGTGCTCAAGCCCGTGGCCGGGGCGGCCGACGAGTGCATTCCGCTGTTGAGCCTCGCCTGGAACGTCGTTACTTCCGAATAGCCCGCGGCGCTCGCGCGGATCTTTTTATCGGCGTCCCAGCAGGCCGCCGCTCCGGCAAGGAAGGGGCTACGCCCCTCAGTTTTTACCCGCGCTCGCAGATCGCGACCGCTCCGGTCAGCCCCGGCCGCGTTGCTTCTCGACTCGCTTGTGCGGCGTGCACCAGCACGCCTCCGCGCGGTCTCGTCGCTGCCTTGCCGGAACGAAAAATATCGCGCGCGAGCGGGCGCGGGCAGCTGATCCTCATGCCGGCTCTTGCCTTCGCCAAGTCGCTCGCGTATGCTTCGACAGACTTATGGACTTGACGCGATTGACCGTCCTGAAGGTGGCCGCCGCGACTCTCGCGGCGCTGCTGCTGTGTCTGCCCGCCTGTGCCAAGAAAGGCGGGGGGGCGGTTTCCATGCTCAGCGAGAAGGACAAAGCCTACGTGAAGAAGACCCTCGGCGGCATGAAGGACGAGGTGCGGCTGGTCCTCTTCTCGCGCGACGGCGGCGAGTGCAAGTACTGCGGGGAGGCCGAGGGGCTGCTCGCCGACATCGCCGCCGCCGAGCCGCGGGTCAAAGTCGAGGTTCTCTCGCTGAAAAACGACGCCGCCCGCGCGAAGGAGCTGGGTATCGACAAGGTCCCGGGCATCGCGCTGCTCGGCAAGAAGGACTACGATCTGCGCTACTTCGGCCTGCCGAGCGGCTACGATTTCATCCCGTTCGTCGAGACGATCCGCGCGGTGGGTGACGACACCTCCGGCGTCTCGCCGGAGTCGGCGGCTCAGCTCGCGAAGCTTTCCAAACCCGTCCAGCTCACGGTGTTCGTCACCCAATCCTGACCCTACTGCCCAAAAGCGGCCCGGGCGGCCTACTCGATGGCGATGGCGAGCGACAAGGTGAGCGCCGAAGTCATCGACGCCGAGGAGTTCCCCGAGCTCTCGCGACGCTACAACGTCGGCGGCGTGCCGAAGACGATGATCAACTACCAGGCGGAGTTCGTCGGCGCAGCGCCCGAAGGCTTCGTCCTCGAGAAGATCCTCAACGCGCCGTAACGACCGCTTCAAGCTCGGCCCAAGTCATACTTGTTCCGGTGTGCTTGACTTCGTAGTCACCTGCTGTAACAGTTCCATTATGCAATGGATATTAGCAAGCATTAGTTCCGGCCGACGGGCTGATTGTCCTTCCGATCCGTCGATCGCCTCGACCGAGTTCGTTGCACGCGACGGGGAGGGGCAGTCATGAGAGTTCTGGCGATCCGAAGAGTCGTTGTCACGGCGTGCCTGGTCGTTGCTGCGTTTCTGCCCGCTGGCTGCCGGGAAGGCGCCAAGCCACCCGCCGTGCCGCTTCAGCGGGTCACCATCGCCTGCGCGACCATTCCCAACAGCGCCCTCCTCGCGGTGGCCTGGAAGAAGGGGTATTTCGCCGAGGAGGGCCTGGACGCCCTCCCGCAGACGCATCCCTTCGGGAAACCCGCCATGGAAGCGCTCACCGCGGGCAAGGCCGACTTCGCGACCTCCGCCGACATCCCGATCATGTTCTCGATCATGAAGGGGGAGAAGATCGCCCCGGTGGCCGTCATCCAGACCTCGACGAAGAACGAGACGATTTTCGCCCGCAAGGACCGCGGGATCTCGACCCCGGGCGACCTGAAGGGAAAGCGCATCGGGATGACCCCGGGAACGACGAGCGAATTCTTCCTCGACTCGTTTCTGATGACGCGCTTGATCGGCATGAACGGGGTCGTGACCGTCCCGTTGAAGCCCGAGGAGATGCTGCCCGCGCTCCAGGCCGGGACGGTGGACGCGGTCTCAACCTGGAACCCTTACGTCCTCCAGATGCAGAAGTCGTTCGGTACCGGCGGCGTCTCATTCCAGGACAAGAACGTCTACACCGAGATGTTCTGCCTCTCTTCGCTGCGGGAGTATGCGGCGCGCAACCCGGAGATCGTCAAGAAACTGCTGCGGGCCCTCCTCAAGGCCGAGGCCTTCATGGCGCAGCACCCTGATCTCTCGGTGGAGCTTGCCGCGGATTTCCTGAAGATCGACCGGGGACTGCTGGCGGAGATCTGGGGGATCTACGATTTCCGGGTCACTCTCGGCCAGGACCTGATTCTGACACTGGAGAATCAGTCCCGCTGGGCGATCAAGAGCCGCCTGACACCGGCCACCACCGTCCCGAACTATCTCGAGTACATCTACCTCGACGGGCTGCTGGCAGTGAAACCCGAAGCGGTCACGATCCTGCACTGAGGACGCGGCCCTCCCATGCGGATCAAGACCCGGCTGGCGCTCAGCATCTGGATCTCCCTGGCGGCTTTGGCGGGGATGCTCACCGCGGTCACCTGGAGCTACCGCGGCTACCAAGTAACGGAGCGGAACGATGCTCTCACCAATCGGATTCGCCTGCTGAACGACACGCTCGTCTCGCTCCGCGACGAGTATCTGATTCATCAGGAGCGGCGCTCAAGAGAACAGTGGCTGGCAAAGAACGCCGAGTTCCACTCGCTGGTCGATGAGGCCTGGCCGCAACTGCACCGGGACGAAGACCGTGCGCTCTTGCGCGTCCTGTCCGGATTGCTTGACGAGTCCGGGGAGCTCTTCATGGCCATCGTCGCCGCCGACGAGAGTCGCCCGGGGTCCGAGGATGATCTCCTCGCCCGGGAGTACTCCCGGAGACTCGCGAGCCAGCTGATCATCGTCTCCTACCGGCGTTCGGAAATCATCGCACGGCTGCGGGAATCGAATCGCGCCCAGCGCAACCGGACCACTCGCGATGCGATCCTGCTGGTGGCATTGTGCGTCGCCGGGGGCAGCGGCGTGGTCGTCGTCAACGCGCTCTTGATCAACCGGCTCGTGGGAGCCCGCATCCGATCGCTGGAGCAGGGCGCGAAGGACTTTGCCGGAGGGAACCTCGCCCGGCGGATCGCCGTCGCCGGCAACGACGAGCTCTCGGAGTTATCCGGGGCCTTCAACCAGATGGCGGAGAAGCTCCAGCTGTCCCACCGCAACCTGGAGGCGACCAACAAGGAGCTCGAGGGCTTCAGCTACTCCGTGTCGCACGACCTGCGGGCGCCCCTGCGGCACATCAACGCCTTCATCGAGCTGCTCCTCAAGCGCTCCCCCGCAGCGCTCGACGAGAAGACCCGGCACTACCTCGACGTCATCTCTTCCTCGGCGAAACAGATGGGACGGTTGATCGACGACCTGCTCTCCTTCTCCCGGATGGGCCGGGCCGAGATGAAGCGGAGCCGGGTGCAGCTCGACGCGCTCGCCGCCGAGGTCGTCGAGGCCGTCAAGGCCGAGATGCCGGGCCGGGAGATCCTCTGGCTGGTGGACCCCCTCCCCGTGGTCTTCGGCGACCCGGCCATGCTGAAGATCGCGCTGTTCAACCTTGTCCACAACGCGGCCAAGTACTCGGTGAAGAACCCCGCGGCGAGGGTTGAAATCGGCCAGATACCCGGGGCGGCCGAGGAGACGATCTTCGTCAGGGACAACGGCGCGGGATTCGACATGAAGTACGTGGACAAGCTCTTCGGGCTCTTCCAGCGCCTGCACACCGCGGAGGAGTTCCCCGGCACCGGGCTCGGCCTTGCGAATATCCGGCGCATCATCCACCGCCACGGCGGCCGCACCTGGGCCGAAGGCGCGGTGGAGGAGGGCGCCAGCTTTTACTTCACCTTGCCGAAGCGACAGGAGGGATAGTGATCATGCATGCTGTCGTGCTCAAACGCATTCTGCTGGTCGAGGACAACCCGAACGACGCGGAGCTGACGCTCGAAGCTCTGGCCGAGCACAACCTGACGAACGCCGTCGAGCTGGTGAAGGACGGGGCGCTGGCGCTGGATTACCTCTACCGCCGGGGAGCCTACGCCGGACGGCCGGACGGCAACCCGGCGGTGATCCTGCTGGACCTCAAGCTGCCCAAGATCAACGGCCTCGAGGTGCTGCAGCAGATCCGCGCCGACGAGAATCTGAAGCGGATCCCCGTGGTCGTGCTGACCTCATCTCACGAGGAGAAGGACATGGTCGCCAGCTACAATCTCGGCGTGAATGCCTACGTCGTGAAGCCGGTGGAGTTCCACTCCTTCATCGATGCCGTGAAGGCGCTGGGGCTCTTCTGGGCGATCGTCAACGAGCCGCCCCCGGGTACCGTAAGCCAGGGGTGACGCCCGTGTCGGACGCGTTGCGGGTACTTTCTCTCGAGGACGATCTTCGCGATGCGGAGCTTCTCCAGGTCTGCCTGGAGGAGGCGGGCTTCGCCTGCGAACTGCTCCGCGTGGAGACCGAGGAGGCCTTCTCGAGAGCCCTCGACCAACGCAACTTCGACGTGATCCTCGCCGATTACTCGCTCCCGTCCTATGACGGGATCTCCGCCCTCGCGCTCACCCGCGAGAAGGCGCCGGACGTGCCCTTCATCCTCGTCTCCGGGACGATCGGGGAGGAACGGGCGATCGAGCTAATGAAGGGCGGCGCGACCGATTACGTCCTCAAGAACAGCCTGAGCCGACTCGTTCCGGCAATCAGGAGGGCTCTCGACGAGGCCGGGGAGCGGCGGCGGCGGCGGCAGGCCGAGCAGGCGTTGTGCGAAAGCGAGGCGAAGTTCCGCGATTTCTTCAATTTCCTGCCGATCCCGCTCTTCGAGGTTGACACCGAGGGCCGGTTTCTCCTGGTCAACCGCGCCTTCGTCGACACCATCGGCGCGGAGGCCGGAGACGCCGTCACCAGCATGAGCGCCTTCGAGATCTTCGCCCCTGAAGAAATCGACCGTGCCCGGGAGAATTTCAGGGTGCGCCTCTCCGGCGGCGCAACGAGTTCCAACGAATTTCTCGTGAGGACCCGCGGCGGGGCGCTGCGCACCTTCATCATCACCACCAGCGCCATCGTTCGCGAGGACCGCCCGGTGGGCCTGCGTGGCATCGCGGTGGACATCACCGACCGCAAGCGGGCGGAGGAAGAGGTCTTCCTCCTGAATCTCGGCCTCGAACAACGCGTGGCGGAGCGCACGCTCGCGCTGGAGGGCGCGAACCGCGAGCTCGAGAGCTTCTCCTACTCGGTTTCTCACGACTTGCGCGCCCCCCTGCGCAGCATCGACGGCTTCGCCCAGCTCTTCCTCGATGAATTCGGATCGGGGTTGGACCACATCGCGAAGGACTACCTCCACCGCATCCGCGGCGCGAGCCGGCAGATGAACACGCTCATCGAGGATCTGCTGCAACTCTCCCGAACCTCCCGTCAGGCCCTGCGGCGAGAGCGCGTGGATCTCTCGGCTTTGGCCCGGCAGATCCTCGGGGAGCTGCATTGCGGCCACCCGGAGCGGTCGGTCGACGTCGTGATCCAGGACGACGTGGTCGCGAGCGCCGACCCGCATCTCGCCGCCGTCGTGCTGCGCAACCTGCTTGAGAACGCCTGGAAGTTCACCGGCCGGACCGACGGCGCGAGGATCGAGTTCGGCGCCGTGGAAACCCCCGCCGGCCGGGAGTTCTTCGTCCGCGACAACGGCGCCGGCTTCGATCCGGCCTGCGCGGGGAAACTCTTCGGCCCCTTCCAGCGACTGCACACCACCGAGCAGTTCCCGGGTACCGGGATCGGCCTCGCCACGGTGCAGCGCATCGTGCGACGCCACGGAGGCGCGATCCGCGCGGAGGCGCGGCCCGGGGAGGGGGCGGTCTTCACCTTCACGCTTCCCGAGGAGAAATAGCCGGAAACTCCGAAGGTCAGCCCGTCGGACGTCGCAATTGACATCCCCCACCGCCTCGGGTACCTATTGACATCGATGCCGGGTCGCCCCGGCGCTGCCAGGAGCGACAGAAACGGAAAGGGATGCACGATGCTGCACGAGGGCAAGCCGCGGATCCTTGTCGTCGACGACGACCGGTTCAGCCAGCGGCTGATGCAGGACATGCTCGTGCCGCTCGGCTACGCGGTGACCGTGGCCGGCGACGGACAGGCCGCGCTCGATCTGGCCCGGCGCATCCGGCCGCACCTGATCCTGCTCGACGTCGTCATGCCCCTGATGGACGGCTTCGAGGCCTGCGACCGGCTCAAGGCCGACGAGTTGACGGCCCACATCCCCGTGGTGCTCGTGACCTCCCTCGAGGGGCGGGAGTCCAAGATCCGCGGCCTGGCCGTCGGCGCGAGCGACTTTCTCGCCAAGCCGGTCGACGAGGCCGAACTGGCGCTACGCGTGAAGAACCTGCTGCGCGTCGTCGAGTTCGAGGCCTTCCTCCAGCAGCACAACGAGCAGCTCGACGCGCAGGTGCGCGAGCGCACGCGCCAGCTTGAGGACGCGCTCGAGGCGCTGCGCCATTCGCGCGAAGAGCTCAAGGTCAGCTACCTCGACACCATCTTCCGGCTGACGACGGTCGCCGAGTACAAGGACGGCTTCACCTCCGGGCACATCAAGCGCGTCGGCCACTACTGCCGCCACCTCGCGCGGGAGTTCGGCTGGAGCGAGGCGGATCAGGAGTCGATTTTCTACGCCAGCCCGATGCACGACATCGGCAAGGTCGTCATCCCCACGGAAATCCTGCAGAAGCCCGGGCCGCTGACCGCCGAGGAGTTCGTGATCGTCCAGGGGCACACGACGGCCGGGGCGCGCATCCTCCAGGGGTCGACCTCGGCGTTTCTCCAGCTGGCCGAGGTCATCGCCCTGACGCATCACGAGCGCTTCAACGGGGGGGGCTACCCCCGGGGGCTGCGGGGCGAGGACCTCCCGCTCCCGGGAATGATCATGAGCGTAGCCGACCAGTACGAAGCACTGCGCAGCGAGCGGCCCTACAAGCCGCCGCTCACGCACGCGCGGGTCGTCGACATCATCACCCGCGGCGACGGGCGGACCGAGCCGTCGCACTTCCACCCGCGGGTGCTCGAGGCCTTCGCTGACTCGTCGGGGACCTTCGCGGCGATCTTCGAGGAGTTCGCCCGCGAGCAGTGAACCGGGCCGACGCCGGCGCTACTCCAGCGCCTGGAGAAAGGGCGCGCCGAGCGCCTCGGCCTGCCAGTTCTTCAAGAGTCCGGCGGAGGGAGCCCCCTCGCGCGCGAGCCGCTCCAGCGTCGCGCCGTTGACGAACAGCCCGGGAGCCAGGGCCAGACGCTTCGCGGCCGCCTCGCGCACGCCCCTGAGGCGCGAGAGCCGGCTGGTTTCCGACTCGCTGAGCACGGTGCGCCGGACGGGCTCGACCCGCGGGCAGGCCTCCTCGGGCAGGGCTTCGGCGCTCGCGAGCGCCGCGAGCGCGCGATCCGCGACGCGCTCGAGCACCGCGCGGCCCGCTCCCGGGGTCTGCAGCAGCTCGCGTCGGCTCGCCGGCGGCCGCTGCGCCCAGTCGATCAGCGTCTGATTCCCGAGAACCATGAACGGCGGGCGGTCCCAGGCCCGCGCCTGCCCGTCGCGCATCTCGAGCAGCGCCTGGAGCCGCGCGAGCTGGCGCGGGGCGAGCCGCCCCGTCCCCTTCAGATCCAGGCACCACGGCTGCTTCGGCGCCCCGGGCTCGACCAGTTCGAGCAGACGGAATTCCTCATCCGCCCAGGCCAGACGTCCCAGCGCGGAGAGTTCCCCCGCCAGGCGCCCACGGAGGGCGTGCAGGTGCGTGGTGTCCCCGGCCGCGTAGGCCAGCAGTTCCGGAGCGAGCGGCCGCCGCGACCAGTCCGCCCGCTGGTAACGCTTGTCGAGCACCACGCCGAAGTGCTCCTCGAGCAGCGCCGCCAGGCCGAAGCGCTCGCGGCCGGTGAGCTGCGCCGCGATCATCGTGTCGAAGAGATTGCGCACCGCCACCGGGCGCTCGCGCTTGAGCAGGCGCACGTCGTAGTCGCCGCCATGCACGATCTTGCGCACCGCGCCGTCGGCGAGCACCGACGCCAGGCCGTCGAGAACTTCCGGCGCGGCCAGGGGGTCGAGGATCGCGGTTTCGGACGGGGTGGAGATCTGCACGAGGCAGATCTTCTCGGGGTAGTGGTGCAGGCTGTCGGCCTCGAGGTCGAGGGCCAGGACCGGCTCGGAGCTCACCCGGGCGAAGAACTCGGCGACCTCCGGACCGTGGTCGAAAAGGCGATAGGGCGGAGCCGTCATGAACACGAACCTCCTCTGGTATGTGCAGCGGTGGCATTCTACTCCGCCCGGACCCGTAGCGGAACACACCGCGCGCGCGTACAATCCGCACCTGCCATGACGGTGACCGGAGATTCCCGCCGATGACGACGGCCGCGCCGGGCAGCGCGATGCCCGACGTGCGGGCGATGTTCGACCGCATCGCCGGCCGATACCAGCTCATGAACGCCCTGATGACCTTCGGCCGCGACCGGCTCTGGCGGCGCGCCGTCGTGCTCGCGGCGGCGCTCCCGGCGGGCGGGCGCCTTCTTGATCTTGCGAGCGGCACGGGCGACATTGCCCTGGAGGCGCTACGGCAGGATCCCGGGCTGCGCGTCACGGCGGCCGACTTTTCGCTCGAGATGATCCGGGTCGGCCGACAGCGGCCCGGCGGGCGCCGGATCGTGTGGTGCGCCGCGGACGCGCTGGCACTGCCGTTCGCTGACGCCAGCTTCGACGCGGTGACCTCCGGCTACCTGCTGCGCAACGTCGCCGACCGCGAGGGCGCGTTCCGGGAGCAGGCCCGCGTCGTGAAGCCCGGCGGTCGCGTCGTCTGTCTCGACACCTCGCCGCCGCCGGCCTCGCCGCTGCGGCCGCTCGTGCGCCTGTACCTGCGCCGGATCATTCCGCTTCTGGGCCGGCTGGTCGCCGGGGACCGCTCCGCCTACGCCTACCTCTCCGCCTCGACCGAGGGGTTCAAGACCCCCGACGAACTGGCGGCGATCATGAGCGCCGCCGGTCTCGACCGGGTGCGCTATCAGCGCTTCATGGCCGGGACGATCGCCGTTCACGTCGGGACGCGCCCGGCGGCAGAGGCAGAAGCGCCATGACCGCCTCTGCGAACGCCTCGGGCACCATCACCCGCGGCCGGGCCTGGCTGCTCGCGGCGCGGCCGAAGACCCTGCCGGCGGCGATCGCCCCGGTGGTCGTCGGTGCCGCGGCGGCGTTCGGCGACGGGACGTTTTCGCCTCTGCCGGCGCTGGCCGCGCTGCTCAGTTCGCTGTTGCTGCAAGTCGGGGTGAACCTCGCCAACGATTACTTCGATTTCGGTCGCGGGGTCGATACGCCGGACCGCAAGGGTCCCGTCCGGGTAACGCAAGCCGGACTGATCCCGCCGGCGCACGTGCGCCGCGGCATGATCGCGACCTTCGCGGCGGCGGCGCTCGTCGGCGTCTACCTGATCGTGCGCGGCGGAGCGCCGATCCTCGTCGTCGGGATCGCGTCGATCCTCTCCGCGCTCGCCTACAGCGGCGGGCCCTGGCCGCTGGCCTCGCTCGGCGTCGCCGACCTCTTCGTCTTCGTCTTCTTCGGTCCCGTCGCGGTCTGCGGCACCTATTTCGTGCAGGCCGGCGCGGTTTCCGGCACGGCGGCGGCGGCCTCAATCGCACCGGGACTCCTGATCACCGCGATCCTCGTCGTCAACAACCTGCGCGACATCGAGACCGACGCGCGGGCCGGCAAACGCACCCTCGCCGTGCGTCTGGGCCCGCGCGGCTCGCTCGTCGAATACCTGCTGCTGCTCGGCGGCCCCTTTCTCCTCCCGCCGTACTTTTTCGCGGCCGGCGTGCGCGGCCCGCTGATCCTGTTGCCCCTGCTCGCGCTGCCGCTGACGGTGCCCCTCGTGAGAACCCTCGTCGCGCGCCGGCAGGACGGCCCCGCGATGAACGCCGCGCTGGCGGGCACCGCGCGACTGTCACTTGTTTTCAGCCTGCTCCTGGCGATCGGCCTCGCCGGGCCTCGATAAGGGCCCATCTGCTGCGTCGGGCTTCGTCCCTCATCGCTGCGGCGTACCGGCGTACGCCTCACTCTTCGGGACTCGCCCGCCTTGCACCTGGACCCTTCTCGAGGCCCGGCGGCCGCCGACACCGGCAGACCGGGGCATTCCGTGGATTTCCGGTTTTTCTGCAAACTGTTAGAATTGAGCTTCATGAGCGGCACGCGACAGCGTCTTTCCAGGCGGCGGGACACCAGCGGGCATCAGGTGCCGCTCGAGGTGTTGCGCCTCCGTGTGGCGTTCGCCGACACGGACGCCATGGGCGTGGCCTGGCACGGCAATTATCTTCGCTGGTTCGAGATGGCGCGCACGGAGCTGATGCGGCTGACCGAACTACCCTACCCCGCGCTCATCGGCCGCGGCATCCACTTGCCCGTGATCGAGGCGCTCGTGCGCTACCGCAAACCCGCGCGCTACGATGACCTGCTGATCGTGAGCATCGGCCGGGTGCACGCCGCCGGCGTGCGCCTGCGCGTCGAGTACCGGATCGACTGCGAGGCAACGCTGATCGTCGAGGGACACACCGAGCACGCCTTCACGGACGGCGCGGGGCGGGTGCTGCGCCCGCCACGGGACGTGCAGGAGATTTTCGCGGCTCTGTCCGCAGCACACGGAGGCTGAACCATGGCTCTGCACGAACTCGCCGGCAAGCCGGTCCCGCGCGAAATGCTCGTCAACATCCCGCGGCTCGTCTCGGAGTTCTACACCCGCCGCCCCGACCCCGGGAACCCGGCCGAGGCTGTCACGTTCGGCACGTCCGGGCACCGCGGCTCGTCGCTCAAGGGCTCGTTCAACGAGGCGCACGTGCTGGCCATCGTGCAGGCGATCTGCGAGTTGCGTGCGGGCGGACCCGCCGGCGGGCCGCTGTTTCTCGGCATGGACACGCACGCGCTCTCCGAACCGGCGTTCGCGAGCGCGCTCGAGGTGCTGGCCGCCAACGGCGTTGAGACGATGATTCAGGCCGGGCGCGGCTACACGCCCACGCCGGTCGTGTCGCACGCCATCCTCAGGTACAACCGCGGGCGCACGGTCGGCCTCGCCGACGGCATCGTCATCACGCCCTCGCACAACCCCCCCGAGGATGGCGGCATCAAGTACGACCCGCCGAGCGGCGGCCCGGCCGACACCGGAGTCACGCGCCGCATCGAAGAGCGCGCGAACGCCCTGTTGGCGGCGGAACTGACCGGTGTGCGCCGCATGCCCCTTGCTCGCGCTCTGAAGGCCTCGACGACGCACGCCCACGACTACGTCATGCCCTATGTCAGCGATCTGGAGAACGTCATCGACCTCGAAGCAATCGCCCGCGCCGGCCTGAAGATCGGCGTCGACCCGATGGGCGGGGCCGGCATTGCCTACTGGGACCCGATCGCCACGCTGTACGACCTCGAGCTCGAGATCGTCAACCGCGCCATCGACCCGACCTTCAGTTTCATGCGGCACGATCACGACGGCAGGATCCGCATGGACTGCTCGTCCCCGTATGCCATGGCGGGCCTGATCGGGCTCAAGGATCGCTTCGACATCGCCTTCGGCAACGACCCGGACTTCGACCGCCACGGCATCGTCACCCGCAGCGTCGGCCTGATGAGCCCGAATCACTTCCTCGCCGTCTCGGTCTGGCACCTCTTCTCGCACCGGCCGCATTGGCCGGTCGCGGCCGCCGTCGGCAAGACGCTCGTCTCCAGCTCGATGATCGACCGCGTCGCCGCGAGCCTCGGCCGCAGCGTCATCGAAACCCCGGTCGGCTTCAAGTGGTTCGTCGAGGGACTGCTCTCCGGCGCCTGCGCGTTCGCCTGCGAGGAGAGCGCCGGCGCCGCCTTCCTGCGCCGTGACGGCACGGTCTGGGTCACCGACAAGGACGGGATCATCATGGATTTGCTCGCGGCCGAGATCACCGCGGTTCACGGCAAGGACCCCGGCGAGTGCTACCGCAGCCTGGAGCGCGAGCACGGCCGCGCCTGGTACGCGCGTATCGACGCGGCCGCCTCGAAGTCGCAGCGCGACACGCTGGCGCGGCTCTCCCCGTCGCAGGTGAGCGCCACCGAGCTGGCCGGCGACCCGATCCTCGCGAAGCTCACGCGCGCGCCGGGAAACGACGCGCCGATCGGGGGGCTCAAGGTGACGACCGCGCAAGGCTGGTTCGCCGCGCGCCCGTCGGGCACCGAAGACATCTACAAGATCTACGCGGAGAGCTTCCGCGGCGAGGAGCACCTGCGCCGGATCCAGCAGGAGGCGCAGGCGATCGTCGCCGCCGCTTTGCCGGCCTGACCAGGCTTTCGCGGATCAGCGGCTCCTCACCGCCGGCCGCGGACCCATCGGGGGCAGTGCTTTCTTCACCGCGATCTTCTTCCCCCGGATGAACGCGTTGTCCATCGCGGCGATCACCTTCTCGGCGATGTCGACGGGGACGTCGACGAAGGTGAACTGCTCCCGGATGTCGATCTTCCCCACGCGTTTGCCCTGGATCCCCGACTCCCCGGCGATGGCGCGCAGAAGTTCCGAAGTCTGGATCTGGTCCTTGCGCCCGAGCGTGATGAAGAGCCTGGTCATGCCCTTCTCCACGGACAGCGTCCGGGTGTCGTGGGCGGGGCCGGGAGCGGGGCGTTTCTGCAACTCGGCGACTTTCGGGTCGCCGAAGGCGATGACCAACGCTGCGGCCGCCACTTCTTCGGCGCTCGCGCTCCCGCAGAGTTCCCTGACGACTTCGAGATACGCGTGGTGGGTCCCCTTCTGCAGCAGCGCGACGACATCGGCGACGATCTGTTTGTGTCGCGCCTTGGTGACTTCGGCGGCCGACGGGACGTCCCTGCGGCTGAGCTTGGTCCGGGCAGTCTTCTCGATCAGCTGCAGCTGCCGGTATTCCCGCGGCGTCACGAACGTGACGGCCATGCCCGAGCGGCCGGCCCGGCCCGTGCGCCCGATCCGGTGGATGTACCCCTCCGGGCTCTGCGGGATGCTGTAGTTGATGACGTGCGTGATGTTCTCGACGTCGATGCCCCGGCCCGCGACGTCGGTCGCCACGAGGATGTCGATCGCCCCGCCCTTGAACTTGCCCATCATCTCTTCCCGGTGCGCCTGCGTGAAATCGCCGTGCAGCGCGCCGGCGTTGTAGCCGAGCTGCTTGAGGGAGGCCGCGACATCGTCGACCTCGCGCTTGGTGTGGCAGAACACGAGCGTGAGTTCCGGGGTTTCGACGTCGAGCAGCCGCGTCAGCACCTCCGTTTTGTCCCGCTGGGCCACTTCGTAGAAGACCTGGGCGATCTTCGGGGCGACGATGTCCTTGAGGTTGATCGCGATCTTCAGCGGGTCCTTCATGTGCCGTTTCGCGATTTTCGCGATCGCGGGGGCCAGCGTTGCGGAATAGAGCATCATCTGCCGGGT
Organism: Candidatus Rokuibacteriota bacterium; assembly: GCA_031406795.1. Lineage (GTDB taxonomy): Bacteria > JAUVQV01 > JAUVQV01 > JAUVQV01 > DATDCY01 > DATDCY01. The sequence goes on along the minus strand of JANOHV010000074.1, from coordinate 3,391 downwards.
CGCGGGAGTCATCTCGAGGATCTTCTCGATGTCCTCGATGAACCCCATGTCGAGCATCTCGTCCGCCTCGTCGAGGACTACGATCGAGATTTCGGCGAGGGACAGGGTCTTCCGGTTCAGGTGGTCGAGCACCCTTCCCGGCGTGCCGACGATGATGTTCACGCCGCTTCTGAGCGCCTTGACCTGGCGCTCCAGCGAGGACCCGCCGTACACGGTCAGGACGGAGCGGCTCTTGAACTTCGAGAGCCTGCCGATCTCCTCGGCGACCTGGATCGCCAGCTCGCGGGTGGGCTCGAGAATCAGCGCGTACGGCTTGGAGCCCGCGGTCTTCTTCTCGATGACCGGCACCGCGAACGAAGCCGTCTTGCCCGTGCCGGTCTGCGCCTGGCCGATGATGTCCCGGCCCGCCAGCGCGGCCGGTATCGTCTGCTCCTGAATCGGTGTCGGCTCTTCGAACCCCATGTCGGCAATCGCCTTCAGCAGGCCCGCGCTCAGATTCAATTCCGCAAAACTCGTCATGGCAATGACTCCCCGGTTCGACTACCCGCCCCGAAGACCCCCTCAGCGCATTTTGCCGAGGATTTCCCCGAGCCGGCCGATCTCCTCCCCATACTGCGCCCAGTTGCCTTCGCGCTGGGCCTTGATCGCCCGGTCGAAGTGCTCCCGCGCGCGCGCGGCCAGATCGCCTGCGGCCGCCGGCTGACGGCTCGCGGCGCCCGTCGGGGCCGGGGCGCCCGGGGCCGCTGCGACCGCGCCGGCGCCGGAGCTCTCGCCGAAGATCCTCGAGAGCGCGCTCTCGAGCGTCTCCTCCATCGCGATCCTGTTCTCGTAGGCCACGATCACCCGCTTGAGCTCGGGGATCTTGCCGGTCTCGGCGCGCAGGTACAGCGGCTGGACGTAGATCAGCGAGTTCTCGATCGGAATCACCAGCAGCGTCCCCTGGATCACCTGCGAACCGCGCTGGTCCCACAGCGAAACCTGCCGCGAAATCTCGGTGTCCTGGTTGATCCGCGCGACGATCTGCTTCGGCCCGTAAACCAGCCGGTCCTTCGGGAAGCGGTAGACGATCATCTTCCCGTAGTCTTCCCCGTCGCTGCGCGCCGCCATCCAGGCCGAGAGGTTGTCCTTCTTTTTCGGGTTGAAGGGGGTCATCAGGATGAACTCCTCCCGCTGCTGCCCCGGCAGTTTCATGATCGTGTAGTACGGCTCCATCGCCGCGCGCTGGTTCTCCGCGCCCATGACCGGGATCTCCCACTGGTCCTCGCGGTTGTAGAAGCTCTGCGGGTCTTCCATGTGGTAGGTCGAGTAGACCGCGGTTTGCACGCCGAAGATGTCCAGGGGGTAGCGGATGTGCCGGCGCAGGTCCGCGGGCATCTCGCCGATCGGGCGCAGCAGCCCGGGAAAGACGCCGGCGATGGTCCTGGCGATCGGATCCACGGGATCGGCGATGTAGAACTTCATGTTCCCGTCGTAGGCGTCGACGGTGATCTTCACGGAATTCCTGATGAAGTTGACGCCGCCGCCGACCGGCTGCGAGTAGGGAAAGCGGCGGCTCACCGTGTAGGCGTCGTACATCCAGACCAGGCGTCCGGCGTCCGTGACCACCATGTGCGGGTCGCTGTCGAGCTGCACGAACGGCAGCACCCGCCCGACCCGCTCGGCGATGTTCCGGTGGTAGAGCACCCGGCTCGCGTCGGTGATGTCGTTCGAGAGCAGCAGCTTCATCGAGCCGAAGTGGGCCGCGAACACCAGCTTCCTGAGCAGCGAGTCGATCTTCACGCCGCCGGCCCCGGCGAACGTGGTGAAGACGTTGTCCTCGCCGGCCGGGTAGTCGAACTCCTTCGATTTCGTGTTGACGATGACGTGACTGCTCGAGAGCTTGCCATAGTAGATCTCCGGACGGGTGATCTTGATCTCGGCGGCGGTCGAAACCGGCGGGATATCCTTGACCAGCAGCACCGGCAGCCCTTCGGGCGTCACCTGGGTGACCGGTCCGAGCGTCAGCCCGTAACCGTGGGTGAAGGTCAGCGTCTCGTTGATCCAGTTCTTCGTCGGGATGCTGTCGCTGGAGAGCTCGCGCGGGGAGAGCATGGTCTGCCGGTACTCGCCGTTGATCAGATAACGGTCGTTGCTCACCGTGGTGAAGTCGTAGTAGGTGCGGATCTCCTGCACCTGGCTGAACGTGTCGAGCAGCGGCCGGTGATCCCAGAGGCGGATGTTCTTGATGCTCGCGGCGTTCTTCTCGACGTCGTCCCTGGTCAGCCCGGTCTGCCCCGAGATGTTGCGCTCCTCGACCGCGTCCAGACCGAAGCCCCGGCGCGTCGCGGCGATGTTCAGCTTGATGTAGGGCGTCTCCTTGACCAGTTCGTTCGGCGCCACGACGAACTTGTGCAGCAGCGCGGGATAGACCGCGCCCCCGACGATCGCGGCGAGCAGGTAGGCGCCGATGCCCGCGATCACGAGCAGGCCGCGCCGCACGAAGAGGTTTGCCAGGATCAGGACCGCCGCGACCACGGCCAGCGCGATCTGCAGCTTCATCGCGGGCAGCCGCGCGTGGACGTCGGTGTAGGTCGCGCCGGCGACGAGTCCCTGGGTCGAAATCAGGACGGCGTGCATCCCGACGAACGTGTTGAACGCCAGCACCAGAAAGAGCAGGCTGCCGAGGATCGCCAGGTGCGCCGCGGCCGGTCGCTCGGCGGTGACCCCTTTGTTGGTCAGCAGCAGCGCCCCCTTGAGAAAATACAGCGCCGCCGCCGCGAGCAGCGCGATCCCGAACGCCAGCAGCAGGCCGGAACCGGCGATTTCGAGCACCGGCAGCGTGAAGACGTAGAAGGAGATGTCCCGGCCGAAGACCGGGTCGACCGAACCGAACGGCGCCGCACCGGCACTCAGCAGAAATTTCTGCCAGTTGGCGGCGAAGAGCGAACCGACGACGAACGCCGCCAGTGCCGGCGCCGCCAATGCGAGCCGGTCGAGGTGCTTCGGCACGTCCAGCTGCAGGTTCGCCTTGTTCTGAAAGGAGACGGTGACGACGCGGCCCCGGGTGGCCCGGACCATCGCCAGATGGCTGGCGTATGTCAGCAGGAAGCCGAGCAGTCCGCCCGCCAGCGACCAGAACGCCTGCGCCTTGAAACTGATCGCGAAGACCTGCGGGAGCTCGATGCTCTCGAACCAGAGCCAGTCGACGTAGAATGCCGAGAGCTGCGGCGCCAGAATGAACGCCAGGACGAGCGCGCTCACCAACAGGGGTCCCGTCACCGGGCTTCTCGTACGTGTCATGCATGTCCTTTCTGACAGCGCCGCGTGCTCCGGGAGCAGAGCCGCTCGCCGGTGGTTGTTACACGCATCTTTTCACGAATACCGGGTGAATGCAAACCGCTCCGCATGCGCC
>JANOHV010000269.1:0-1816 GCA_031406795.1 Candidatus Rokuibacteriota bacterium | reverse complement strand
GAGATGTTCGGCGAGCCCCTGCCGCCCGATGCCGAGGGCAGGATCAAGCACCGGCCGTTCCACAGCTACACGATGAAGCAGGCGGTCGAGGAGCGCTTCATCCTCGATGTGCTCAAGGCCTACACGCCGGTGGACAGCTACTACAAGCTGGTCAAGAAGAGCGAGGACGACCCGGAGTTCGACACCAAGCGGGCCAACAAGAAGCTGCGCTACTATGTCGAGAGCCACGACCACGCGATCCGGCTCAAGGCCGAGATCATGGTGGACCACTTCAACGAGCAGGTGCTGGCGGCCGCGAAGATCGGCGGGCAGGCGCGGGCGATGGTGGTGACGAGCGGCATCGAGCGCGCGATCCAGTACTTCCACGCGGTGCAGGCGTATCTCATGCAGCGCAAGAGCCCATTCCAGGCGATCGTCGCGTTCTCGGGAGAGCACGAGTACGGTGGGGCCAAGGTCAGTGAAACGTCGCTCAACGGTTTCGCGAGCGGCGACATCGCCGAGAAGATCCAGAGCGACCCGTACCGCTTCCTGATCTGCGCCGAGAAGTTCCAGACCGGCTACGACGAGCCGCTGCTGCACACGATGTACGTGGACAAGCCGCTCTCGGGCATCAAGGCGGTGCAGACGCTCTCGCGGCTCAACCGCGCGCATCCGCAGAAGCACGACTGCTTCGTGCTCGATTTCCAAAACAATGCCGCGGCGATCACCTTCGCCTTCCAGGACTACTACCGCACGACGCTGCTGGCCGAGGAGACCGACCCCAACAAGCTGCACGATCTCAAAGCTGCGCTCGATGGCGTACAGGTCTATTCGCCGGCGCAGGAGCGTCAGGTGGTTGAGTTGTTCCTCGGCGGCGCCGACCGCGACCAGCTCGACCCGATCCTCGATGCGTGCGTGGCGGTTTACATCAGCGAGCTCGACGAGGACCAGCAGGTTGACTTCAAGGGCAAGGCCAAGACCTTTACGCGCACCTACGATTTCCTGGCCTCGGTGCTGCCCTTCAGCAACCCCGCGTGGGAGCGGCTCTCCATCTTGCTGAACCTGCTTACGCCCAAGTTGCCGGCGCCGAAGGACCCCGATCTCGCCAGGGGGATCCTCGAAGCCATCGACATGGACAGTTACCGCGTCGAGAAGAAGGCGGTCATGAAGATCGCGCTGGCGGATGCGGATGCCGAGATCGAACCCGTCCCGACGGATGGGGGAGGCCGCAAGCCCGAGCCAGAGCTCGACCGCCTGAGCAACATCCTCAAGGCGTTCAACGAGCATTTCGGCACGATGTTCACCGACGGCGATCGGGTCGCGAAGCGGATCCGCGAGGACATCGCGCCCAAGGTCGCCGCCGACGCGGCCTACCGCAACGCCAGGGAGAATACGCCGCACACCGCGCGCATGGCCCACGACCAGGCGCTTGGCAAGGTGATGCAGTTGCTGCTCAAGGACGACACGCAGGTCTACAAGCAGTTCGTCGAGAACGAGTCGTTCCGGCGCTTCGTCGGCGATATGGTGTATGAGCTGACGAGCCTGTGATGCGATCAGGAAGGAACCTGCACCATGAATGCGATCGGAGTGAACGGCAGTCCCCGGAGGAAGTGAAACGCGGCTGTCCTTTTCGTGAAAGCGTGGGAAGGCGCCGCTCATGGACTGGAGAAAAAGAAAACGGCGGGGTCCCCGTTTTTCCGGGAACCCCGCCGCGTAGGCGATCAAACCAGGCGGTCAGTTGCTGTCTCTGCTGGACCCTTTCTGTCTCAGTCCTTACGGCTGTCTAACCACATTCTTTTGCAGGGTCACCGCGGTCTGCGCCAACAGTCTGCCGTTC
>JANOHV010000226.1:0-39379 GCA_031406795.1 Candidatus Rokuibacteriota bacterium | reverse complement strand
GCCTTGAGCCTGTCGAAGGGCGCTTGTGGATAGGGCAAATTTCCGTTCATGGTTCGACCGTTCGTCAAGCTCACGGCTCACCACGAACGGAAAGAGTTTCCGCGCTTCACTGAAGGATTACGGCCCGGCAACAGGTCATTGACATCCGTCGGCCGCTGCGTAGTATCCCGATCCATGAGCGAACACGAGTTGCGCCATCTGGCCGTCATCACCGGCACGGTTCCCGATCACCCGGAAGACTTCGGCGCCGCCGTCCTCGCCTCCTGCGCCAAGGCCGTCGAGGTTGCGCGTGAGGCCTTCAGCATCGTCTCCGGCCTGCGCGCCTTCTCCTGGCTCGATCCCGGACTCGACGCCCTCCTCGCCCGCGCGGACGCCCCCGCGGCCGCAGCCGCCTGCGCGGCGGGCGCCCGGGCGCTCGCCGTCGCGGCTGCGGACCTCGGCCTTTCGCTGCGCCTGTGCGGCCGCACGGACGACCTTCCCGCCGCCGCGCGGGAGCAGCTGGCGGTTACGCAGGAGTGCCGGTCACTGCTCTGGTTTCAGCGCTATGGCGGCAGAGACGAGATCGTTCGGGCGGCCGGTCGCTTTCTCGCCGCGCACCCGGGCAGAAGACTCCTCGACGGCGAACTCGACGCCTGGCTGGACACCGCGGGCATCCCCGACCCGGACCTGCTGTGGTACGTGGGAGGAGCGCTCGAGCCGCGGGACGTGCTGCTCTGGCAGGGGTCCTACGCCGAAATCAGCCACACCCCGGAACCGCTGACGGCACCTTCGACCGCCGGCCTGCGCCGCGCGGTAGCGGACTACCACGACCGGCAACGCCGCTTCGGCCGGTGACAGGCTGCTGAAAAAGGCCCGGCTGCTGCGGGAGGGGGTGAACCCCTCCCCTGCGAACCGTGGATGGCGCGTGGACCCGTGGGGCGGGATTCACTCCCGCCCGAGTTCCCGAAGCCACATTCCCGGGTTTTCGCGCACCTTCCTCAGCGGTGTTTCTTCGCGACAGCCTTCTTCCGCGCTGCCGCCTGCGGTTTCTTGGCGGCCTTGCGGGGATTCGCCAGTTCCGATTGCGCGGCCGCCAGCCGGGCGATCGGCACGCGGAACGGACTGCACGACACGTAATTGAGTCCGAGGTCGTGACAGAAGCGGATCGATGCCGGATCCCCGCCGTGCTCGCCGCAGATCCCCATCTTGAGATCCGGCCGGGCCCCGCGCCCCAGCTGGACGGCAATCCGCATCAGCTTGCCGACTCCCGCTGTATCCAGGGAGATGAACGGGTCGTCGGCGTAGATCCGCTTTTCGACGTACGCCGGCAGGAAGCTCCCCGCGTCGTCGCGGGAGAAGCCGCAGCACATCTGAGTCAGGTCGTTCGTCCCGAAGGAGAAGAACTCCGCCTCGGCGGCGATTTCGTCCGCGGTGATCGCCGCGCGCGGGACCTCGATCATGGTGCCCACGGTGAAAGGCAGCTTCCTGAGGCCGTATTTCTTCTTCACCTCGGCCGCCACGGCAAGCACGATGGCCTTCTGGTCGGTCAATTCCATCACCGTGCCGACGAGCGGGATCATGATCTCCGGTCGCGCATCGACTTTGTCCATCAGCAGCTCGGCGGTCGCCTCGAGAATCGCGGTCGCCTGCATCCGGGTGATTTCCGGGTAGGTGATGCCGAGGCGGCAGCCGCGGTGGCCGAGCATCGGGTTGATCTCCTGGAGCTTGTCGATCCGGGCTTTGACCGCCTCGAGGTTCTTGCCCATGCCCACCGCGAGCTCGCGCACCAGGCGCTCTTCGTGGGGGACGAACTCGTGCAGCGGCGGGTCGAGCAGCCGGATCGTCACCGGCAGCCCCGCCATCGCGCGCAGTATCCCCTTGAAATCCTCCTTCTGGAACGGCAGGAGGTTGAAGATCGCCTGCTCGCGCTCGTGCAGGTTTTCGGCGAGGATCATCTCGCGCATCGCGCGGATGCGCTCCTCGCCGAAGAACATGTGCTCGGTGCGGCAGAGCCCGATCCCGGCGGCGCCGAAGCGGCGGGCCTGGGCGGCGTCGGCGGGCGTGTCGGCGTTCGTGCGCACCCCGAGCGACCGGATGGCGTCGCACCAGCGCAGGAAGTCCTTCAGGTCGTGGTTCTCCTCGAGGTCGATCACGACGAGCGGCAGCGCGCCGGCGTAGATCAGCCCCTTCGTCCCGTTGAGCGTGATCAGGTCGCCCTCGCGCAACACGGTGCCGCCGATGTCCACGGTCCGCTGCGCCAGATTGATGTGGACCGCTCCGGCGCCGACGATGCAGCACTTCCCCCAGCCGCGCGCGACGAGGGCGGCGTGCGAGGTCATGCCGCCCTTGGCGGTGAGGATGGCCTCGGCCGCGTGCATTCCGTGGACGTCCTCCGGCGAGGTCTCGTGCCGCACCAGGACGACTTTCTCGCCGGCCTTGCCCCACTCCGCGGCGCGATCGGCGGTCAGGACAATCCGCCCGGTCGCGCCGCCGGGACCCGCGGGCAGCCCCTTGGCGATCGGCTTGAACTCCTTCTCGTGCGCCGGGTCGATCATCGGGTGAAGCAATTCGTCGAGCTGACCGGGCCGGACGCGCGAAACCGCGGTCTGTTTGTCGATCAGCCGCTCGCGCACCATCTCGACCGCCATGCGCAGCGCGGCGGGGCCGTTGCGCTTGCCGACGCGCGTCTGCAGCATGAAGAGCCGGCCGCTCTGGATGGTGAACTCGAGATCCTGCATGTCCCGGTAGTGTCTTTCGAGCTTGTTGCGGTAGCCGACGAGCTCCTTGTAGAGCAGCGGCATGGTCTTCTCGAGCGTCGGCAGGTTGCGGTTCTGGTCGTTCGTCGCGTGCTCGTTGATCGCATTCGGGGTGCGGATCCCGGCGACCACGTCCTCGCCCTGGGCGTTCACCAGCCACTCGCCGAAGAAGCCGTTCTCGCCGGTCCCGGGGTTGCGGGTGAAGGCCACGCCAGTGGCGCAATCCTCGCCCATGTTGCCGAAGACCATGGCCTGCACGGTGACCGCCGTCCCCCAGCTGTCCGGGATCCCCTCGATCTTGCGGTAGGAGATCGCGCGTTTGCCGTTCCAGGACTGGAAGACCGCGCCGATCCCGCCCCAGAACTGGTCCACGGCGTTGTCGGGGAACTCCTTGCCGATGACCTCGCGCACCTTGGCCTTGAACTGGACGCAGAGTCGCTCGAGTTCCTCCGCGGTGATCTCGGTGTCGCTGGTGTACCCCCGCCTCTTCTTGAGGTCGTCCAGCAGGTGCTCGAGCTGCTTGCGCACGCCGTTGTCCTCCGCGGGCTCCAGGCCGGCGGCCTTCTCCATCACGACGTCGGCGTACATCATGATCAGGCGCCGGTAAGCGTCGTAGACGAAGCGGGCGCTGCCGGTCTTCGCGATCATCCCCGGGATCGTGGCCGAGGTCAGCCCGACGTTGAGGACGGTCTCCATCATGCCCGGCATGGATGAGCGGGCGCCCGAGCGGACCGAGAGGAGCAGCGGGTCCTTCGGGTCGCCGAAGCCAAGTCCGAGCGACTTCTCCACGCAAAAGAGCGCGGCGAGGACCTGTTCCTTGAGCTTCGCGGGGTAGCGGCCGCCGTTCGCGTAGAAGTGCGTGCAGACTTCCGTCGTGATCGTAAAGCCCGGGGGGACCGGGAGGCCAAGGCTGGCCATCTCGGCCAGGTTCGCGCCCTTGCCGCCGAGCAGATTCTTCAGACCGGCGTCCCCGTCCGCCCTGCCGTTGCCGAAGAAGTAGACCAGCTTGCCGGCTTTCCCGTGCTTGCTCACCTTCTTGACCGCCATGTGCCTGCTCCTCCGCTTCCCGATATCACGCGTGCCGTGGTCGACCGCAGAAATGCCGTTTTTATCGTAGCTTCGGCCCCGGTGGCTGTCAAGAAAGCGCCGGCAATCGCCGGCGGGCCGCCGGTTACCGACGCGGCAGCGACAGTCCCCTGCCGCGCGCCGTGCCGCGGGGAAAAGCGTCGCGGATCGCCGCGCGCCAGCGCTCACATTCCTCTTCGCTGCCGGCCAGCACCTGGACCTCGCCCTCGTTCGGCGGGAGAACGCCGGCAAAGACGTCGCCGATTCTGGTCACGAGGGAGCGCAGCCCCGCTCTCGTTTCGCTCACCGGCACTTCGATGGCCACGGTGGAGATCTTGAGATCTGCGGCCACATCCGCCGCGCGCCCCGCGTGCGCCACGCCGGCATCGGCGTCGAAGGGCGCGTCGCGCCGGCCGCAGCCGAGCAGCAGCAGCCGCGGGGCGAGCAGCCGACCCTGCACCGCGATCAGGGTCGTCGCGCCGGCCTCGCCGCTCAGGCGACCGGCGAGGATCAACCGCGAGAGGAACCCGCACAGATGCCAGTCCGCGTAGCCAGCGATGCCCCGCGGGGGGCGATCACCGTCCCACAGCGGCGCGACGAGCAGGTCCGCTTCGACGCGGGTCACGTCATGATAGAGCGCGCCGATCTTCACGATGAGCGCACCGCGAGAATCCTGAGAATGCGCCGCCCGTCGGTGTCGGCGACCCGCAGGACCCACGCCCCGAGCGGCGCCTCGTCGCCGGCGCGCGGCAGGCGTCCGAGCAACTCGCTGACGAGGCCGGCGACGGTTTCGGATTGCCGCCCGGCCAATTCCTCCTCCGGGATGCCGAGTCGCTCGCCGAGCAACTCGAGGCTGGCCCGCGAGTCGATCAGCCAGCCCCCCTCGACCGCGCGGATGGACTCGGCCTGGCCGCTCTCGAACTCATCGGCGACCTCGCCGATGATCTCTTCGACGAGATCCTCGAGGGTCACCAGTCCGGCGGTGCCGCCGAACTCGTCGAGCACGATCGCCATGTGGGTGCGCCGTTTCTTGAAATCGCGCAGCAGGACGCTGACGCGCTGATTTTCCGGGACGAAAATCGCCGGCCGCATCAGGCCCTCGAGCGGCGACCCGCCGCTTTCGCTCCGACAGACGCGCAGCAGATCCTTGGCGTGCACGATGCCGACGACGTGGTCGACGCTTTCGCGATAAACCGGCCAGCGCGAGTACCCGCGTCCGACGATCACCTCGAGCACCTCCGGCAGTGTCGTCCCCAGTTCGAGGGCTCCCAGGTCGATGCGCGGCACCATGACCTCGCGCACGAGCGTGTCGCCGAACTCGATCACGCTCTTGAGCAGATCCTCGTCGCTCTGGTCCATCACCCCCGCGGCCCGCCCTTCGGTGATGACCGACTCGAGTTCCTCCTCAATCATCTCCGAACGCGGGACGTGGCCGCGGCGGCTGACCAGACGCTCGAGCGCCCTCTTGAGCAGGCCCAGCCCGCGCACGAGCGGGAGGACGACCAGCCGCGTCAGTCGGCCGACGAGGGAATCCGGCGGTTGCTCGTTCACCCGCGCCACCCCCGGATGATCGCGTCCTCGCGCCGGCGCATCGCGCGGGCGGCCGCCGGGTCGTCCTCGTGCTCGTACCCCGCCAGGTGCAGCAGGCCGTGCACGGACAGCCGGTCGAGTTCCGCGGCCAGGCAGTGGCCGGCCTCGCGGGCCTGGCGCCGGGCGACGGGAACGCAGATCACGATGTCGCCGAGCAACTCGGGGTGCAGCCCGCCCCCCTCCCCCTCCCGCTGGGAGAACGACAGGACGTCCGTCGGGCGGTCCTTCCCGCGCCAGCGCTTGTTCAGGACGCGCATCGCCCGCTCGCCGCTGAGCACGATCGAGACGTGCGCGCCGTAGAGCTTCAGCCGCTGCAGCGCGTACTCGACGAACGCACCGACGCGCACCGGGCTGATCCGGACCGCCCGCTGGCGGTCGATCACCTCGACCTCGGGCTGCGGATGACGCACGCTCACGCTCAAGCGGACGCCCCCGCGTCGGCCGCACCCGGCTGCGGCGCGGCCGCCTTCCGGCCCTGCGCGGCGTGCCGCTCGTAGGCGAGGATGATCTTCTGGACCAGTTCGTGGCGCACGACGTCGCGCTCGGTGAACCGCACCGTCTCGACCCCCGGAATCTCCCGCAGGACCTGGGCCGCCTCGATCAACCCGGAAGCTCTGCCCGAGGGCAGGTCGATCTGGGTGACGTCGCCCGTGATGACCGCCTTGGAATCGAACCCGAGGCGGGTCAGGAACATCTTCATCTGTTCGGTGGTCGAGTTCTGGGCCTCGTCGAGGATGACGAACGAGTCATTCAGCGTCCGCCCGCGCATGTAGGCCAGCAGCGCGACCTCGATCGTCCCGCGCTCCACGAGCTTGGCGACGCGGTCCGGGTCGACCATGTGGTAGAGCGCGTCGTAGAGCGGGCGCAGGTAGGGGTGGATCTTGTCGTAGAGGTCCCCGGGAAGAAACCCGAGTCGCTCCCCGGCCTCGACCGCGGGCCGGGTCAGGATGATGCGGGAGACCCGCTTCTGGGTCAGCAGCGCGACCCCCATCGCCATCGCGAGGAAAGTCTTGCCGGTTCCCGCGGGCCCGATGCCGAGCACCAGGTCGTTCGCGCGCATGGCCTGCACGTAGCGCAGCTGGGTCGCGCTCTTGGGCGACACCGGCCGCTTGTTCGGGGCGACGAGCACGACCTCCTGGAAGATCGCGGCCAGGTTTTCGCCGTCGCGGAAGAACGCGCGCGCGGCGTGCCGGATGTCCACGGGCTGCAGGGCCTGCCCGCGCTCGCGCAGGACGGCGAGTTCCCGCAGGAAGACGCGGACCCGCTCGACGTCCGCCGCGGCGCCCTCGAGGAGCACCTTGTTGCCCCGCGCGTCGACGCGCACGCCGCTCGACTCCTCGATCGCGCGCAGCGCGTTGCCGCCCTCGCCGGCCAGCCAGGCCAGGTCGGTCTCGCCCTCGAGCAACTCCGCCCCCTTCACGTTCTTCTCCTTCATGCTCATACTGCCGGTACTTTCACGGCTTTCTCATTCGCTCGCGCTCATAGGACCAGTTTGTTCAAGGGGTATTCGACGATGCCGCTGGCGCCGGCCTTCTTGAGAGCCGGCAGGATGTGCCGCACCACCTTCTCGTCGATGATGACCTCGATCGCGATCCAGCCGACGTCGGCCAGATCGGCGACGGTCGGGGTGTGCATCGCCGGCAGGATCCTCAGCACCTTCGGCAGCACCGCTCGCGGCAGGTTCATCTTGAGCCCGACCTTGTCCTCCGCCGCGAGCGCGGCCTGCAGCAGCAGATTGATGTTCTCGATTTTTTCGCGTTTCCAGGCGTTCTTCCACGCGGCCGGGTTCGCGATCAGCTTCGTGCGCGAGACCAGGACGTCCTCGACGATCCGCAGATTGTTCGCCCGCAGCGAACTGCCGGTCTCCGTGAGCTCGACGATCGCGTCGGCCAACACCGGCGGCTTCGCCTCGGTAGAACCCCAGGAGAACTCCAGGTCCACCGAGACGCCCTTCTTCCGGAAGAACTGTCGCGACACGTTCACCAGTTCCGTCGCGACCCGCTTGCCGGCGAGGTCCTCGGCCTTTCGGACCCGGGAATCCTCCGGGACGGCGAGCACCCAGCGCACGGCGCCGAGCCCCCCCTTGGCGTAGTTCAGCTCGGCGACTTCGTGGACCTTCGCCCCGGTCTCGCGAATCCAGTCCAGGCCGGTGAGACCGACGTCGAGCACCCCTTTGGCGACATAGGGACCCATCTCCTGCGCGCGGATCAGAATCGCCTCGATCTCGGGATCGTCGAACATCGGGTACAGCGAGCGGCTCGAGCCGAGCGTGACCTGGAAGCCGGCGCGGCGGAAGAGCTTGAATGTCGATTCCTGCAAGCTGCCCTTCGGGAGCCCGATCTTCAGCTTCATGGTTTCCTCTCCTTGATGTGCGGCGCGGCCGTCGAGCCCGTCAGCGGTTCGACTCGCGCTTGAGCGCCAGCAGCCTGCGCCCGGTGGTGCGCAGTGTTTCCGGCACGTTGCGGTTCTTCGACAGGAATTCGATATCCTTGAGCGTCAGCCGTTTGACGAACTCGAGCGTCACCCCGAGCGGCGCTTTGGGGTTGAAGACGAGCGCCTTGACGATCGCGTATTTCTTGCACCACTCCTTCTGGTTCGCGATCCCGCGCAGCACGTCGTCCGAGAGGTTCGTGCTTTTCGCGTACGCTTCGATGTCGGTGTCGCTGAGCCGCGGGTTCTCGAGCACCTTGAGGCAGAGCATCCGGTTGTTCTCCCGGATCAGGATGTTGCGCACTTCGCGGTTGCCCTTGACGGCCAGAGCCACCTTCTGGCCCATCGACATCTTCTTGAGCAGCGCGTAGATCGAGAGCTGCTTGGCGCTGAGCGCGTCGTCGGCCTCCGTCGAGAAGGCGCGCGCCGCCGGTTCCTCGGCTTTCTCTTCTTCCTCGACGAGCACCGGCGCGAACGACCGGGGGTCCACCGCGACGGTCATATCGGCGACGGCGGCGCCGGCCGCGGCGGTCGCCCGGCGCTCCACGTGCTCCTGCCAGAGCTGGACGACCGACGTCGGGGTCGCGGGGTTCGAGAACAGCGCGGCCACGGCCTCCGGCGAGCGTTCGAGCAGCGCCTGGTTGCGGCCGATCACCTCGAGCGCCGACGGAAACGGCAGCGAGGCGATGAAGGCCACGGTGGCGTCGTCGGCGGCGCTGTTGCGGACGATGTCCAGCAGCACCGGCTCATTCCCCGGGTAGCGCCGGGCCAGCCGCCCGAGCAGCCCCGGGGCGAGCGTGCGGGACGACGCGACCCCGCGCACGACGGTCGCCGGCAACCGCTCGAGGCCGGCCAGCGCCTCGGCCTGGATGGCGGCGTCGGGATCGTCGGCAAGAATGTCCAGCGATTCCAGCAGAGTCGCCGGCGGCAGCGGAAGCAGACCGCGGGCGACAGCAGCGCGAACCTTGAGCGGTGCGGTCCCCTCCCGAAGGAGCGCGATCAGCTGCGTCGGTGTCACTTCCATTACTCGGCGGATTATAGCACAGGAGAACCTGCCTCCCGGCGTTCCCGTGCTGGCTGCGGGGTCCTGCCTGCCACCACGCCGCTGGGGTGGTCGCTGCGGACCTCCATCGGCCTCGCTCCGCTCCGCCGCTGGAGACCTCCCCTCCGCGCCACCCCTTCGCCGTCACGACTTACAGCTGATCTGGGTCAGCGCACGCTCGAGGTCGAACGCCGGGGAGCGCTCCGGCGTGTGGCAGAGACGACAGAGTTTGTTGACCTCACAGGGGGGGCACGCCCCGCCGGTCAGCGTCGGCACCAGTTCCGGATGGGCGCTGCGCCCGTGGTCGGCTCCGGGTCCGTGGCAGGCTTCGCAGCCGACGTTCGCCAGGTCGGGGCCGGCGCCGGTCGCCCGATACCCGAACCGCTCGCCATAGCCGGTGACGTGACAGCGCAGGCAGGCGGAACGCTGCCGGTCGGCCGGCGACAGTCCGGTGTACTCGCTTGCGTGTGCAGTTGCGCGCCAGCGATCGTACGCCGTTTGATGACAGGCGCGGCAGACCTCGCTGCCGAGGAACGCCGCCCCCCCGCTCTCCGGCCGATTCCCGAGCACCGGCGGGCCGACGGGCGCCACGGACACGGGCGCTGCCGCGCATCCGCAGGTCGCGAGCAGGGCCAGGAGGAGCAGCGCCGGGCCGCTCACCCGGGGATTGACCCGTCGGCGGCGGTGGCCTCGAGCACCTCTCGGATGTCCACGAGCCCCTGGGAGGCCTTGAGCAGCCCGTCCTCCCGCAGGGACCACATGCCGAGTCGCTCTGCCTCCTCGACGAGCAACTGCGAGGGATCCCCGCGCAGCAGACGGTCGCGCAGGTCCTCGCGGAAGGAGAGCAACTCGAAGATGGCCACCCGCCCGGCGCGCCCCGAGCCGCCGCACTGCTCGCACCCGGCGCCGGTGTAGAAGGTGAGTTCCTCGACCCCGTGGCCCCGGATACCCTCGACCAGCCGCACGGGCTCGGCGAGCGGCTCCCGGCAGGCGCTGCAGATCTTCGGCAGCAGCCGCTGCGCGAGAATGCCGCGCAGCAGCAGACCCAGCGTTGCGGCGCTGACCCCGGCGTCCTTGACCCAGTCGAGCGCCTGCCGGTTGTCGCGAAAGCCGCAGAGCGCAACGACGAGACAGCGCCTCCCGGCGGCGAAGACCATCTCGAGTGTGGCGCGGTCGGGCACATCGGTGAGGCCGACGACGTCAGGCTCCTGGTGCAGAATCGACTGCAGGCCGGCCGCGTAGTCCAGCCCGGTCGCGCCACCGATCTGCGACTGGCTGATGCCGGCGATCGGGAAGCGCACCGGGCTCTCCAGGGTCATGATGTTCCGCCCGCCCTCCCCCCTGAGGTGGGCGAGCATGCTGTAGAACGTCGTGCGGCGGCCCTGTCCGGGAGGCGCGTTGACCAGCAGCACGCCGTGCCGGAAGGCGAGCAGCCGCTGCGCCTCGTCGGCGACTTCCTTCGACATCCCGAGTTCCTGAAACTCCCGGGCCAGCAGACTCTCGTCGACGATCCGGATGACCAGCCGCTCGCCGAAGAGCGTCGGAAACGCCGAGAGCGTCGCGCGCAGCCAGCGGCCGCGTACATGAATCCGGAAGCGGCCTTCCCCGGGCGCGCCGCCGGGCGCGCCGGCCGCAACGCCGGCGATCGCCAGCGCGCGCCGCGTGATCTCGCGGCGCGTCTCGGGCGGCGCGGTCTCGCCGTCCTGCAGCATGCCGCGCACGCGATAGCGCGCACGCAGCCCGGCTTCGGACGCCTCGAGGTGGATCTCGCGCGAGCGCCGCCGCACCGCCTGCAGAACGATGCGGCGCAGCCAGTCCTCCGCCGAGAGGACCGCCGGCGCATCGGCCGGGGCCGCCGGGCGCGCGTCCCGTTCCTCGTCGAGTTCAAGCACCCCTTCGCCCCGCGCGGCGACCGGGGGCTCCAGCGGATAGAAGCGCAACAGCGCCGCTTCGAGCGCGGCCTCCGGGCAGATCACCGGCTCGGGCTCCAGGCCGGTCAGATCGCGGATCGCCGTGATGTCATCGGCGCGGGAGGGGTCGAGCAGCGCGACGGTCAGGGTGCCGTCGAGAACGTGCAGCGGCACGACGTGGCGTTCGCGCGCAAAGGCCGCCGGGATCAGGCGCAACACCGCCTCGGGAACCTGGTACCGCTCCAGGTTGACCGCCGCCACCCCGAACTGGTCGCGCAGGAAGCCGACGAGATCATCGGCCTTCAGGTGCCCGAGGCGGATCAGGTTGTAACAGAGCCGCCCGCCGGAGCGCTTCTGCTCGGTCAGGGCCGCGGCCAGATGCTCCGCCGTGATGACGCCGGCGTCGAGGAGCAATTCGCCGATCCGCTTGCGCTCGTCCAACGCCGTTCTCCCCGCCCCTACCCCTGCTCCTGGGAGGCGACGCAGTTTCGGCCCCGCTCTTTGGCGCGATACAGCGCGCGGTCTGCGGCGGCGATCAGCCCGGCCGGAACCCCGATCTCCGCGCGTGGGACCGAGGCCACGCCGAGACTGATGGTCACGCGCAGCGGCCCCGTCGGCCCTTCCACCGGATGCCCCTCGACGGCGGCGCGCAGCCGCTCGGCCACGCGCAGCGCGACCTCCGGCGTGGCGTCGGGCATGATCACCGCGAACTCCTCGCCGCCGTAGCGCGCCACGACGTCGAGATTGCGCACCTGCCCCCGCAGCGTCCGGGCCAGCTCCTGCAGCACGATGTCGCCCTGCTGGTGGCCGTAGGTGTCGTTGAATCTCTTGAAATGGTCGATGTCGAGCAGCGCCAGCGACAGCGGGGACTGATGTCTGAGGCAACGCGCGAACTCGCGCTTGAGCGAGTCCTGGAAGAAGCGGTGATTGTAGAGCTTGGTCAGCCCGTCGGTGATGGAGAGCCGTTTGGTGCTCTCGTAGAGGCGCGCGTAGTCGATGACGATGTTGGCGTGCCGGGCGATCATCTCGAAGGTCTGCTCGACCCGCTCCGGATAGGCCTCCGCCTCCGCGGTGGCGATCGCGATCGAGCCGCTCGCGCGGCCTTTGGTCGTCAGGCGCGCGATGAGCACCGATCCGGGCAGCTGCGGGTGGCTCCCCGGCCGGGTGAGCAGATGCTGCGGGTCGATGATCTCCGGCTCGCAGCCGGGCCCCGGATCGGTTCCCGGCGTCTCGCGCTGCAGCTGCTCACACAGCACGCTGATGAAGCGGTCGTCCACCGACTTGTTCACGAGCACGAACAGCCCCTGCTGCTCCTCGCCGCCCAGGTGGATGGCCCCGATGTGGAAATCGATGACCTTGCGGAGGATCTCGAGCACCCCGAGCACGGTCGCCTGCAGATCGTCCAGGATGTTCACCAGGTCCTGGATCTCCGCGGCCACGGTGGACTCGAACAGGCTCTTGTCGAGCAGCTGGATGACGCGCTCCATGACGTCCGCGTCCAGGTCGACCCTGCAGGCCGCGGCGTCCCGCGCGGGCGCCGCGGCCGCGCCCGCGCGCGCACGCTCCTCGACGAACGCGTGGATCTGGGCGACGATCGCCGGGATGTCGCCGCCCTTGGTGATGAACTTGTCCGCGCCCGATTTGAGCCCCCAGAACGCGTCCTGACGCTGGTCGAGGCTCGTCAGCAGGATCACCGGGATCCGCGCGGTGCTCTGGTGGTCACGCAGCAGCCGGCAGACCTGGTAGCCGTTGAGGCGCGGCATCACGACGTCGGAGACCACGAGATCCGGGCATTCCTGCCAGGCCCGCTTGATCGCCTCGATGCCGTCGCGCGCGAGGATCACCTCGTAGCCGACGCGCTGCAGCCCGTGCTTCATCAGCGTGGCCTGGGTCAGACTGTCCTCGGCAATCAGGATCTTCATCTCCGCAACTCTCCTCAGCGCGCCGGGCTCGCCACGAGCCGCAGCAGGGCCTGGGGTATGTCATCCAGCGCCAGAACCTGGTCGGCCACGCCGGCGTCCGCCGCGGCACGCGGCATTCCCCAGACGAC
This sequence comes from Candidatus Rokuibacteriota bacterium, assembly GCA_031406795.1. GTDB lineage: Bacteria > JAUVQV01 > JAUVQV01 > JAUVQV01 > DATDCY01 > DATDCY01. Next base: position 26,557 of record JANOHV010000226.1, on the reverse strand, counting down.
GCTGGTCTTCTCGTCCTGAACCACGGTGCGACCGCCGAGTTCCTTCACCCGGCGCAGGCCGTCGACGCCGTCGTTACCCATGCCCGTGAGCAACACGGCAATCGTCCGTTCGCGCCAGGCCTCGGCGACCGAGGCGATCATGATGTCGATGGTCGCGCGCTCCGTCCGGGAGCGCTGCGGGCGCACCGCGATCGCCCACTTGCCGCGCAGCTCGAGCAGGCCGCGGTCCGGGGTGAAGTAGACGACGCCCGCGCGCACCCGCTCCCCGTCCTCGGCGACCTTGACTTCGAGGGCGGAATTGCGCGCGAGCCACTCGGCGCAGCCGCGCCCGAAGCCCTCCGAAATGTGCTGGGTAATGAAGACGGGGGCCGGGAAGCCCGCCGGCGCGGCCTGCAGGATCGAGAGCAGCGCCGAGGGCCCCCCCGTGGAAGCCCCGATCGCGACCACGAACTCGGGAGCCCGCGCCGCGGCGCCCGCGGGCGGCGTCCAGGCAATGGGCCGCCGCAGCCGTGGCGAGAGATGGCGGAACACGCGGATCTCCGCGACCATGTGCACGCGCCGCACGATCTGCGCGCCGAGCTTCTCGTAGCCGGACTGCAGATTGCCGCGCGGCTTCTCGATGATGTCGAGCGCGCCGGCCTGAATGGCATTGAACGAGATCTTCAGGTCCTCGCTGCCGACCGAGGCGCTGATCACCAGAATCGGCGTCGGGTTCTCGGCCATGATCAGCTGCGTCGCCTGAAACCCGTCCATGACCGGCATGCGGATGTCCATCGTCACGACGTCGGGGCGCAGCGAGCGCACCAGATCCACGGCCTCCTGGCCGTTGCGGGCCACCCCGACCACCTTGATGTGGGGGTCGGACTCGAGGATCTTCACGAGGACGCTGCGGGCGAACAGCGAGTCCTCGGCAACCAGGACGCGAATCGTCCGCGCCGTGGGCGCCGCCTCCCTCGAGTCCCGCTCCACGGCGCTCACAGCAACTGCCTGATGGTGGCGATCAGGTTGCCCTGGTCGAAGGCGCCTTTGACAATGTAGGCGTCGGCGCCCGCTTCGACGCCGGTCTTCTTGTCCTCCTCCGAGGAGAGCGACGTCACCAGGATCACCGGCAGTTCGCGGTACACCTCCTGACTCCGCAACCGACGCGTGAGTTCGAACCCGTTCATCCGGGGCATCTCCACGTCCGAAACCACCAGGTCGAAGCCGCCGTTCGCGAGTTTCTCCAGGGCGTCGACACCGTCCACCGCGAGCGACACTTCGTACCCATTATTTTCGAGTATACCCTTCTCCAGCAGGCGGGTGGTCACCGAGTCGTCGACCACGAGGACCCGGGACTTGCCGCGCCGCCCCGCCTCGGCACGGCGCTTGTCGGCGAGCCAGAGGCCGCGCACCTTCTGCGAGGCCTTGATCAGGTCGAAGACGTTGAGGATGAGCACGATCGCCCCGTCGCCGGCGATCGTCGCTCCGGAGACGTTGCGCACCCGCCGCAGCGGCGCCCCGAGCCCCTTGACGACGATTTCGTGCTCCCCGAGCAGTTCGTCGACCAGGAACGCCACCCGCTCCTCCGTGGAGCCGAGCACGACGACGGGCACCTTGTCGCCGGCCTCCAGGCCCGCCGATTGCTCCGCGAGGCGCAGGATTTCGTGGAGGCGCACCAGCGCCGTCGGCACACCCTCGATCAGCACCGCTTCGCGCGATTCGACGGACGTCACCTGGTCGAGGCCGATCTCGCCGATGGTTTCGACGGCGGCGAGCGGGATCGCGAAAGCCTGCCCGGAAACCTTGACCAGCAGCGCCTGGGTCGTGGTCAGCGTGATCGGCAGGCGAATCGAGAAGACCGACCCGCGTCCGGGAACCGAGGAGACGGTGATCGTCCCTTTCATGCGCTCGATGTTCGTCAGCACCACGTCGAGCCCGACTCCGCGGCCGGAGAGGTCGGTGATCATGCCCTTGGTCGAGAACCCCGGCCGGAAGACCAGGCCGAGCACCTGCTGGTCGGTCATCTCCCGCAGCTCCGCCTCCTTGGCGAAGCCCCGGCGCAGCGCCAGGGCGCGGACGCGCTCCAGGTCGATGCCGGCGCCGTCATCCTCGATGTCGATGACGACGCTGCTCGCCTTCTGCGCTGCCGAGAGCCTCAGGCGCCCGGCCGGCCGCTTGCCGGCGCGCAGACGAACTTCGGGTTTTTCGATCCCGTGATCCAGCGCGTTGCGCAACAGGTGCGTCAGCGGGTCCTTGAGCTCCTCGATGATCTTCTTGTCGAGCTGCGCGTGGCCGCCTTCGACGACCAGCTCGATCTCCTTGCCCTCCTGCCGGGCGATGTCGCGCAGCAGGCGCGGGAAAAGATTGAACAGCGCGGAGAGCGGCAGCATGCGCACCCGGTTGATCGAATCCTGCAACTCGCCCGACACCAGGGTCATGCGCAGCGTGTCTTCATTGAACCCGGTGGCCAGGTGTCGGATGTCGTCCTGGAGGCGGGCGACGCGATCGCCGATCTCCCGCACCGCCCAGGCGTCCGCGCCCTGCCCGGCGCGCCGGCGGACGGCGATCCAGGACCCCTGCAGCTGTTCGATCTGCCGCTCGATCAGGCGGATCTCGGCGAGACGCTCGTCGAACTTGATGCGTGTGACGAGAATTTCGCCGATCTGATTCATCAGGTCGTCGAGCTTCTGCGTGGTGACCCGGATGGTCTCCTCGATCTGCCGCACGCCCGTTTCGGGCACCGGGGCGGCATGGTCATCCGCGGTACGCTCCGCGGCTGCGGCGCTCGTCGCGCTCCTCGGCTGCGGCGCCCCCGCAGCGGCTGACGCGGCGTTCGCCGCGGACGGCCCGATCGGGGCGCGCGGTCGGGCAGGCTCGGCCGGTCGCGCGGGAGCGACCGGAGGGGGCGGAGCCGCAGGCGCCGGTGTCGCCGCGGCGACAGTGGCGGGAGGCTCGGAACCCGGGGTGCGCACGGAGCGGAGGCGTTCGAGCAGATCGTCGACCGGAGGCGACGGCGCCCCGGGGTTCTCGAGCCAGGTGGTGGTCAGTTTCGAGATCGCGTCGAGGGCGACGAAGATCACGTCGAAGACGTGGCGCCCGAAGTCCAATTCCCCCTTGCGGGCCAGGCTGAACAGGTCCTCGAGGCCGTGGGCGATCTTCTCCACCGCCTCGAAGCCGATCATCCGTGCCGCGCCTTTGAGGCTGTGGGCCTCGCGGAAGATCTCCTCGAGCGTCTCGGTGCGGCGCGGCGCCTGCTCCAGGCGCAGGAGCCCCTCATTGAGCTTCTGCAAGTGCTCCTCGGTCTCCGCCTTGTAGATGGAGAGTATCTCGAGGAGCTCGTCGGGGTGGTAACTCACGCAACCGCTCCCCGGGTCGAGGAGGTGTCGTTGAGAATCTCCGCCAGTTCCGCGGCGATGCCCTGGTACTCCTCCAGGATGTGCCGCAGTCCCTTGAGGTCCTCGACGGTCGTGCGCACCATGTGGTCGATGCTGCTGACCGAAGCGGCCACCTGCCGCGCGCCGCTGGTCTGCTCCTGCGCCGCGGTCGAGATCTGCTGCGCCGACTCGACGACTTCCTGGAATTTCGCGACCACCTGGGTGAAGGCCAGGTTGAGCGAGGTCGCGAGGCGCACGCCGCCGTGGACGCTCTTCGTGCCCTCCTCGGTGGAGAGGACCGCGGAGTTGGTCGCCGACTGAATGTCGCCGATAATCCGCTGGATGTCCCGGGTCGAGCGCGAACTCTTGACGGCGAGTTCGCGGATCTCCTTGGCGACGACCGCGAACCCCTTGCCGTGCTCGCCGGCCCCGGCGGCCTCGATGGCCGCGTTGAGGGCGAGCAGATTGGTCTGCTTGGAGAGGTCCCCGATGGCCTTGACGATGGCGCCGATCTCCTGGGATTTCCCCGCGAGCTGCAGAATCTGTTCGGCGATCCGGCTCACGCGCTGCTCGATGACATCCATGCCTTCGATCGTGAGCCGGACGTACTCGCGGCCGTCCTCGGCGGCCTGCATCGCGTCCTGGGAGGAGCGGAAGACGAACTCGACCATCTGGGCGGTCTGCTTGGCGGCGACGGAGACTTCGTTGACGGTCGTCGAGGTCTCGTGGATCAGCTGCGACTCCCGGCGGAAATCCGCTTCACGGTCGACGATGGCGGCCGAGAGCGTACCCGAGAGTTCGAGAATGCGGGCCGAACGGTCCTGCAGTTGAGAAACCAACAGCCGGCTGCGGGCGACCACGGCCGCGACCCGCTGCGCCAGACCGTACAGCGGGCTCTCGGGCGCGAAGGCCACGGGCGCCTGCGCGCCGAGTTCCAGGAACTGGTGGAGCTGGAAGATCTCCTCACGGGGCACGGCCGTGAGCGACTGGGCGCGGGAACGCTCGAGTTCCTCCCGCTCCTCGACGGCGTGCAGCCGCTCCACGACGCGCCCGAGTGCGCTCAGCGCGCCGGCGCAGGCCGGGTCCTCGGCCGGCGGGAGCTGACGGGCCTTCTGGCCGTCGGCGATGTCGCTGAGCGCCGAATCCAGGCGCTGGAAGAAGCGCTCGTGGCGCAGCTGTTCGAGCCGGCGCCCGGCCTCCACCGCGCTCAGGGCGGATGCCGCGGCGCCGAGGGCGGCACGCAGTCCGGCGAAATCCCCGCGGTTCACGGCGGGGGCCGCGGCGCCGGGGTAATCCCCGGCGACCAGCGCCCGCGCCTGAGCGCCGGCGCGCACCGCCGAGCGGCCCGTCACCGCGATGGCGGCGCCGAGGATCGCCGTCGCCGCGAGGCCGACGAAGAACAGCACCCAGCGGTACTGCCGCGAGCGCTCGCCGATGCGCCAGAGACGGTGGGACTCCTTCCGGGTCAGCTCCTCGTGCACCGCGTCGTGAAAGACGTTCCAGCGCTCCGCGAGCGCGGTGCGCAGTTCCCGCGTCTCGGCCGGCGTCGGCGCCGGGGCGCCCCGCCGTCCGGCGGCCTCGACCCTGGCGAGCGCCTCGAGCAGCGGCCGACCGGGGAAGCGGGCGCCGGGCAGCACGCCGGCCTCGAGCGCCTGCAGTCGGTCGCGGACCGACTGGACCTCCAGCGCCCAGGGTTCGGCGGTTGCTTCGGGCACCGCTTCCAGACGCCGCTCCAACGCGAGCACCGCCTCCGCGGCGGCGTCGAGCAGTTTTTCGAAACTCCGGGTCGCCTCGAGCAGCTTGATCTCCGAGCGCAGCTGCGCCCCCTCGACGAGCGACAGGACGCCGACCAGCGTGCCGATGGCGAACAGGGCCAGCAGCGCGCGCACGCTCCCGAGCGAGAGCGCCGTTGCGAGACTCCCCGGCTCAGATCTTGTACTTGCGCGCGACATTGCGGAGCGCCATTGCCAGGGCGTTGAAGTCCTCGGCCACCTGCTGCAGGCTCTCGGCGCTGGTGGTCGTCTGCTTCATCCCGGCGTTGATGTTGGCCATCGCGATCGAGACCTGCTGGATTCCGACCGACTGCTGCTTGGCAATCGAGGCGATCTGCTGGACCGCGTCGGAGGTGTCGCCGATCGTCGCCATCACGCTCTCGATCGTCGACCCGGCTTTCAGGGCGAGACGCACCCCGAGTTCGACCCCCTTGGCGCCGTCCTCGGTGGCGACGACGCTGGCCCGGGTCTGTTTCTGGATCTCGGTGACCAGGGCGCCGATGCGGGCCGTGGCCTGCTGACTCTGTTCGGCGAGCTTCTTGACCTCCATCGCGACGACGGCGAAACCCTTCCCGTGCACGCCGGCGCGGGCGGCCTCGATCGCGGCGTTGAGCGCGAGCAGGTTGGTCTGCTCGGCAATGTCGTTCACCGTGGTGACGATCGTGCCGATCTGCTGGGCCTGCTCGGAGAGCCCGAGGATCTGCTGGGCGATCCCCTCGACGCGCTCGCGGATCAGCTGCATCGTCTCCATCTCCTCCCGCACCGCGCTCTGGCCCTCCTTGGAGACCTCGACCGACTTCGTCGCGGAACGCACGACCTTTTCGGCCTTCTCCGCGGTCTGCTGCGACGTGATGTCCAGCTGTTCGATCGTGGTCGCAACCTCCTTGACGGAGGAGGACTGCTCGGAGATGCTCTTCTTCTGCTCCTCGGTGTTCGAGAGAATCTCGCCGGCGATGTTCAGGATCTGGGTCGAGGCGTCCTGAACGTGCTTGATGACCTCGACGAGATTCATCAGGTTCTTCTTCTCTTCGGTGACGTCCCGCAGGATTTCCAGAAAGCCGACGTTGCCCTTCTCCGCGGAGAGCAGCACCGCGCCGCTGGCCTGCGCGACCAGGTTCTCCTGCCGCCGGTTGATCACCTCGCGCTCGGCCCCGTGGAAGGTCCCGGTGCGCAGGGCGCGGCCGTAGAGGCAGTCCTCCCGGCAGACCGCTCCCCGGAAGATCTCGTGGCACTTGCGCCCGACGATCTCCTCGGGCGAGAAGCCGACGAGCGCCGCCGCGGTCTCGTTCACGAAAGTCACGGTCTTCTCCTGGTCGACAGTGAACATCGGATCGGCGACGGCGCGGATCACCGACTCGGTCCAGGAGGTCTTGTTGGCCAGCTTGCGCTCGGCCTTGCGCTGCACGGAGACGTCCCGGAAGATGCCGATTGCACCGCGCAGGTTGCCGGCGGCGTCCCGGATCAGGGAGGAGGTGGAGAGCGTCTGCACGGAGCGCCCGCTGCGCGTGCGGATCGTGTTCTCCTCGGTGCCCCCGTCCTGCCCGGTCTTGACCAGCCGCAGCAGACCGCAGGCGCCCTGGCACTCCACGCAATTCATCAACTCGCGGCAGGCCAGCTTGCCGACGACGTCCTCGCGCCCATGTTCGGTGAGCCGTTCGCACGGCTCGTTCATGAAGGTCACGATGCCGTCCTGGTTGACGACGATCATCGGGTCGGCGATCCCGCGCACGATGCTCTCGTTGCGCTCGAGCGCGTCCTTGAGATTGCGCATCATCGTGTTGAAGGCGTTCGCCAGCTGGCCGATCTCGTCGGCGCTCTTCACCGGAACGGAGACGATCTCCTGCCCGTCGGCCGCCGCCGTCGCTGCCCGCGAGAGCGCGGAGATCGGGCCGAGAACGAGGGGCTGGAGCAGAAGGAGCAGTGCGCCAATGATCAACACGAGGATCGCCGCCGACCACAGGAACATCGTCTTGGTCATCGAGCTGATGTGCTGCCCGATCAGGTCGATGTTCAGGTGCAGGTCGACCGCCCCGAGCACGGCGCCGGGGCCGACCTGGCGGTGGCAGCCGGTGCATTGCGGGGAATTGCGCAGGGGGAAGACCTGGCGCAGGACCGGATGCTGGCCCAGCACGAGATCCGTTCGCACCGGCAGCCCCGTGCGGAAGGCCTCGTCGATGAGCGCGTCGCCGGCGCGGGTGCCGATCTCCCCGGGCTTGTCGCTCTGGGTGACGGTGCGGCCCCAGTTGACGATGCGCAGGCCGGCGATGTCGCCGCCGGCCATGCTTTCGAGCATCTCCTGGATGCTCGCCATATCGCCCTGGCGCATCGAGCGCTCCATGCTCTTGACGATGGCCTGGCCGACGGTGAGCATCAGCTGGGAAGCCTGCTCGATCGCCCCGTGGCGCTGGTAGCGGGTCATGACGAACATGAACAACCCGAGAATCAGGGCCAGGGTCAGTCCGAGCGAGACGATCAGTTTCGGTCCGAGCTTCATTCTTGCACCCATCCACTCCTCCTCATGCCGGCCTCTGGTCCCGCCCGGGGCTAGACCACTTCGTCGACGACGATACGCGGGTTGCTGAGCACCTTTTCGAGATCGATGAGCACCACCATCTGGTCGCCGTGGGCGGCGATGCCGACGACGTAATCTTCGACCAGGCCCTTGGCCGGAGAGAGCGGCGGTTTGACCTGCGCCGCCGGCAGATCGACGATCTCCTCGATCTGCTCGACGAGGATGCCGACCACCATGCCGGCCCCCTCGGCGATGATGATGCGCGCCTCGTCCCCGACCGGACCGGTTTCCAGCCCGAAAAAGACCCGGAGGTCGAGGACCGTCATGATGACGCCGCGCAGGTTGATCACGCCGAGCACGAAGGTCGGGGCGGTGCTCACCGCGGTCAGGCGGCCGACCCGCAGGATTTCGCGCACCGAGGTGATCGGCACGGCGTAACGATCGGCGCCCCACCGCAGCACCACCAGCGTGAGCAGCTCGCCGGCCTCCCGGTCGCGATCGGGCGCATCGGCGAGTTCGACCGCCCGCCGGCGCCACAGGGCCGCCAGCTCCTCGGCCGGCGGCGCGTTGTCCGCCGGGTGATCGAGCTGCTCGATGCGTCTGCGGATCTCCCCCCAGACGCGCTCCGACTCCCGCCGGCGCTGCTCCCAGATGTCGGAAACCATCAGTCTGCCCCGCCGGGGACGCCGTCGGGGATCATCGCGAGCACGGTTTCGCGCAGCCGACCGACCGTCATCCCCTCGACGCCCTCGACCGGGTCACCGGCCTCCCGGTCGTTCATGATCCGCAGCACATTGAGCAGCGAGCGCCGGGCGACCGGGGCATTGCCCGAGCGCAGGTAGTGCAGTCCCATCTGGAAGTGCCCGAGAACGAAGCCGGGGTTAAGGTAGACCGTCTTCTTGAGCAGGGACAGCTCCTGCGCCGGGCTGCCGGTCTCGCGCGCGAGGATCGCCAGAAGATACGTCGCCTCCAGGTGCAGCGGGTTGTGGTGAATCAACTGTTCGGCGCACGCGGCGGCCTCCGCCGCATTGCCGGTGTTGGCGAGCAGCATCGCGACGGAGTAGAGCGCGCGCTCGTTGCGCGGGTTGAACGCGAGCACCCGCTTGAACTCGGCGATCGCCTCGTGCGGTCGCATCTGCCCGACCAGCAGCACCCCGCGCTCGAAGAGCAGGGTCTCCTCGGTGCCGGTGGGACGCTGCAGCCCCTCGCGCCGCGCGGCCAGCGGCTCGTGGGTCAGGATCCCCGGCGGCGGCGCGCCACTGCCGCGAAAACGGATGGCGATCCCCTTCTCCCAGACCGGGCTGGCGCTTTTCTTCTGGTAGATGATCGCCCGGCCGCTGAAGCTGCGCGAGAACCCGGGATAGACGAGATTGCTGTGCTCCGAGTGGCCGACGAGCAGCGTGCCCTGCTCCTCGAGACAGCCGAAGAAGCGGCGTGTCACGTCCTGGCAGAGGCCCGGGGGGAAATAGATCATCACGTTGCGGCAGAGAATCAGGTCCAGTGCGTCCGTGCCGGTCGCCGCCGTCGGGTAGTGCTCGTCGGCGAGGTTGAGGTAGCGGTAGGTCACCATCGACTGGACCTCGGGACGAATCCGCGCAACATCACCCTCCGGGGTGAAATACTGCTGACGGTAGTGTTCCTCGACCTCGCGGAACGACCAGTTGCGATAGCTGCCTTCGCGGGCGGCCGCGAGCGCGTCCTCGTTGATGTCCGTCGCCAGCAGGTGGATCTTCCACTCGCCGACGTCGCCGAGCAGTTCGCGCAGCAGGATCGCCAGGGAGTAGGGCTCCTCCCCCGTCGAGCAACCGGCGCTCCAGATGCGCAGGTATTGGTTCTTGCCGCGGCGGCGCTTGATGATCTCCGGCAGGATTTCGTCGCGAAGCGCGCTGAACTGGCCGCGGTTGCGGAAGAAATACGTCTCCCCGACGGTGAGCCGGCTGACGAGGCCGCGCAACTCGCGGCCGCCGTCCTCCTCGCGCTCGAGAAAGTCGAGGTAGGCGCCAAGGCCGGCGAAACGCTGAAGAACGCCGAGCCGGTCCTGGATGACCGTCAGCAGATCGTCGCGTTTGTTCTCCTGGAAGTAGAGGCCCGTCTTGCGGACGATGAAATCCCGCACCGCCTGGTATTCCAGCTCAGTTCTATCGATCGCCGCATGCACCATTTCAAGCCCTCGAAAAGTAATCTATTGTAGTCGATTCGGCGATGCCGTCAACGACAAATCACATTGCAGCATCGGCACTTAGGCGGCGAGAGGCGCGGGTTCGACGCGAACACGACGATTGACGGGATCCGGCCCCGGGCGATATCATTCGCCGGCACGGACCGAGAGCGACGATCAGCGGACAGGACCGGGGAGAGACAGATGCGGATGGTCACGACGGCAGCGGGGACGGCGCTCGGGGCGGCGGCGGGGGTGTTTCTGGTCGTCGCGCTGCGGGACCCCCACCCCGCCCGGGCGGCGGTACTGGCCGCGATCGGGTCGGCCGCGCTCGCGCTCTCCGTCCTGGCGCTCGGCGCAGCGGCACTCGACCGTCTCGGGTGCAGCCCCGGTCTCCCGAGCGGCGGCGGCAGCGCCCCGCCGGCGCCTGGCCTGCCGGCCGGTCAGGCGGGGACGCCGGCCATCGACCCCGGCCGCGCCAGCCCGAAACTGCTTGACACGAACGTCATCATCGACGGCCGGATCGCCGACCTGTGCGAGACCGGGTTCGTCGAAGGCATCCTGGTCGTCCCCCAGTTCGTGCTCCGCGAACTGCAATACATCGCGGACTCCACCGATTCTCTCAAGCGCAACCGCGGGAGGCGGGGCCTCGATGTCCTGGCGCGCATGCAGAAGCGGCCCGACCTGACGATCCTGGTGAGCGACCGGGACTTCCCGCTGGTGCGCGAAGTCGACGCGAAGCTCGTCGCCCTGGCTCGGGAGACCGGCGCGCGGATCGTGACCAACGACTTCAATCTCAACAAGGTGGCCGAAGTCAGCGGCGTGTCGGTCCTGAACATCAACCTGCTCGCGAACGCGCTCAAACCGGTGGCGCTCCCCGGTGAGGTGATGCGGGTGAGCGTCATCAAGGAGGGCAAGGAGGCCAACCAGGGTGTAGCCTACCTCGAAGACGGCACGATGGTCGTCGTCGACAACGCCCGGCGGTTCATCGGCAAGAACCTCGAGGTCACCGTCACCAGCGCCATCCAGACCACCGCAGGCCGGATGATCTTCGCCCAGTACCAGCCCCGCGAAACCGCGCCGGGCGCTCCGGAGGCCGCGTCGTGAGCCGGGCGGCCGCGATCATCCCCGCCGCCGGGCGGGGCGCGCGCATCGGCTTCAAGACCCCGAAGACCTTCATCGACCTCGGCGGGCGGCCGCTGCTCGCGCACACCATCGCCATCTTCGCCGCCAGCCGGCGCATCGCCCTGATCCAGCCCGTGCTGCCCCGCACGCACCTGGCGCGCTTTCGCACCGGCATCCTCGCGCACTCCGGCTGGAGCACTTGCGCCGCGGCCGTCGCCGGCGGGCGCGAGCGGCAGAACTCGGTTGCCGCCGGATTGCGCGCCCTGCCCGCGGGCATCGACTACGTCGTCATCCACGACGGGGCGCGGCCATTCGCGACCACCGCCCTGGTCGAGCGGGTACTCGCGGCGGCGCGGCGCCACGGGGCGGCGCTGGCCGCCGTCCCGGTCCACGACACCATCAAGAGGGTCTCGCCCGATTTCTTTCTCGACGGCACCATCGACCGGCGCGGGCTCTGGCTCGCGCAAACCCCCCAGGCCTTCTCGGTCGGGCTGCTGCGCGAGGCGCACGCGCAGGCCCGGCGGGCCGGCCTCGAGGCCACCGACGACGCGGCGCTCGTGGAGGCGCTCGGTCACCCGGTGCGCGTCGTCCCCGGCTCCCGGCTGAATTTCAAGATCACCACGCGGGAGGACCTCGTCCTCGCCCGCGTGCTGATCGGCCGGGGGGCGGAAAATGCGCGGCTTCGCTTGTCTGGTACGAAGCGCGAGCACTCGAGGTCCTCGTGATCAAACCGATTCAGTTAGCCGAGCGGAAGAACAGCGAAATAGGGCTGATAAACATTCGCTGCCCCATGGTTCCGCGCGTGCGCGCGGAAAGTGCGCTGCTTCGCTCGCCCGGTACGAAACGCGAGCACTCGAGGTCCTCATGATGAGACCAATTCAGTTAGCCGAGCGGAAGAACACCCAAATCAGGGCTGATAAGCATTCGCTGACCCATGGTTCCGCGCGTGCGCGCGGAACAGGGATCCGGGCGTGAGCCGCGACCCCGGGCTGCGCGTCGGCACGGGGTACGACGTTCACCCCTTCGCGCCCGGCCGGCCCCTGGTGATCGGCGGCGTCACCATTCCGCACGAGCGCGGGCTGGCCGGGCACTCCGACGCCGACGTGCTCCTGCACGCGATCTGCGATGCGCTGCTCGGCGCCGCCGCCCTCGGCGACATCGGCCGGCACTTCCCCGACCATGACCCCGCGTTCCGGGGGATCTCCAGCCTCGAACTGCTGCGGCGCACCGTCGCGGTTCTCGCCGGCGCTGGCTGGTCGCCGCTGCAGGTCGACAGCTGCGTTCTTGCCGAGACTCCGCGCATCGCGCCGCACGAACCGGCCATGCGCGCGGCAATCGCCGCGGCCCTCGGCATCTCCGAGGCGAACGTCGGGATCAAGGCCACCACCACGGAGGGCCTCGGTTTCGTCGGCCGGCGCGAAGGTGTCGCCGCGCAGGCGGTCTGCCTCCTCGTCAGGAGCGCCGGCACCCCGTGAAGCTCGCGACCGCGGGAGAGATGTCGGCGGTGGACCGCTGCGCCGCCGACTGCCATGGTATCGCGGTGTCCGAGCTCATGGAGCGCGCCGGCAGCAGCACCGCCGATGCGGCGACGCTCCTGCTCGGCGAGGTGCGCGGGCGCAGGATCGCGCTGTTCTGCGGCCGCGGCAACAACGGCGGCGACGGCCTCGTGGCGGCGCGCACGCTGCGCGAACGTGGTGCCGAAATTCAGGTGGTCCTCGTCGGCGACCCCGCCGGGCTGAGACGGGACGCGCGCCGGGCCTGGGACGAGGCCCGCGCGTCCGGGATCGAGCCCGCGATCTGCGTCGACGCCTCGACCCTGGCCGCCGCGCGCGAGCGCGCGAGCGGGGTCGACCTGGTCGTGGACGCGTTGCTTGGCACCGGATTCCTGCCGCCGGCCGGCGACCTGGCGCAGGCGGCCATCGTGCTGATCAACTCCCTGGGTCTGCCGGTGCTGGCGGTGGACATCCCCTCCGGTCTCGCGGCGGATCACGGCCGCGTGACCGGCGAAGCGGTCCGGGCAACGGCGACGGTGACGTTCGGCTACCCGAAGCCGGGGCTGGTCGTGTATCCCGGCGCAGGGCACGTCGGGCGCCTCTGGCTGGCGGACATCGGGTTCCCGCCCGGCACCGACGATCTCGTCGCGGGGGATCTGCGGCTGACGACCGCCGCCGACCTGATGACGCACCTCGCGCCGCGCGACCCGGAGAGCCACAAGGGCACGTTCGGCCACGTGCTGCTCGTCGCCGGCTCTCGCGGCATGACCGGCGCCGCCGCCCTTGCCGCCCGCGGCGCGCTGCGCGCCGGCGCCGGGACGGTCACGGTTGCGCTGCCCGCAGCAGTCGCCCCGCCGCTGCTCGCGGGCCTGCCGGAGGCGATGCTGCTGCCGCTGCCCGACGCCGCCTCCGCAGCCGGGGAAGAAGATGCGGCAGGCCTGCTGATCGGGCAGCTCTCCCGCGTCGATGCCCTGGCGCTGGGTCCGGGGCTCTCCCGGAGCGAGGGGACGGCCCTCCTCGTCCGCCGGCTGTGCGGAGCCGCCGCGGCGCCGCTGCTCATCGACGCCGACGCGCTTCACGCTCTTGCGGCCGCCGGCCCCGCGGCGATTTCCCTGCGCCGCACGCCGGCCGTCCTGACCCCGCACCCGGGGGAACTCTCCCGTCTGCTCGGCGTCGACACGGCGCAGGTCCAGGCCGACCGTGTCGGAGCGGCGCGCGCCTGCGCCGGGCGCTTCAACGCGGTCGTCGTTCTCAAGGGCGCCCGCACGGTCGTGGCCCCTCCGGTCGGACCGGCCTGGATCAACCCGACGGGCAACCCCGCCATGGCCGCCGCCGGCATGGGCGACGTGCTCGCCGGCGTGGTGGCCGCGCACCTGGCGCGCGGCATGGCGCCGCTCGAGGCCGCGCTGCTTGGCGTCTACCTGCACGGCCGCGCGGGGGATCTCGCCGCCGCGGACTTGGGACCGTGGGGCATTCTCGCGGCGGAGGTCGCGGACCGCGTCCCGTCCGCCGTCCGATCGCTCCGCAAACGCGACGATGTCCCGCGCGCAAAGCTTACGCTCCTCGTCCCCTGAGCAGACGGCGGCCATCGCCCGTCGTCTCGTCCCGGCGCTCGCGCCCGGATCGGTGCTGGCCCTCCTTGGAACGCTGGGCGCGGGCAAGACGGCCTTTGTCAGAGGGCTGGCGGCCGGGCTCGGGATCTCCCCGCGCCAGGTGGTCAGCCCCACCTACACCCTCGTCCACGAACACGCCGGCCCGGTGCCGCTGTTCCACGTCGACCTCTACCGTCTGGCCGGCCCTGCCGAGGTCGCCGAACTCGGCCTCGAGGACTACGCGGAGCGCGGGGGCATTCTCGCCGTGGAGTGGGCCGAGCGCGCGGCGGGACTGCTGCCCGCGGAGACCGTGACCGTCCGGTTCGAAATCCTCGGGGTACGCGAGCGGCTGATCACGATCGAGCGGCCCTGAGAGCCCGTCCGGCGCGTTGCGTCACTCCGGGTGGCAACCCAGGCAGAAGTCGCTGCCAGCGATGGATGCTCGCAGGCGCCCGTTGTCGGAGTCCCGCAGGTGCGGATTGTGACAGGTGGCACAGATCACCCGCCCCTTCAGCAGCGGCAGCTGCGCGGGGAGGTGGCCATCCTCGACCTCACGCCCCAGCACGTCCGCGTGGTGCACGGTGCCGTCCGCGGCGCTCTGGTCGTGGCAGCGCAGGCAGAGCAGATCCGGCGACGCGATGAAGTCCACCGTCTTGATCGTGTCTTTGCCCGGCTGGGGCCGCGTCTTGTGACACATCTCGCAGGACTTGTGCTCGTTGATCTCCTGGTGGATCCTGCTCGCCTCGAGATCGGCGGTCTTGTGGCAGTTGCGGCACACCGCCCGCGGGGTGGCGTAAGGCCCGCCGTGAAGCATCCAGCGCCGCCGCGGCTGGTCCTCGTGGCCCTGGTCGTGGCAGGTCAGGCAGGTCAGCGCGCCATCAGTCAGCGGCCAGCCCTTCGGCACCGTGATCGAGGGGGGGACCCTGCGCAAGGGGTGGATGTTGGCCAGAATCTTGCCGCTGGCGTGGCAGCGATCGCACAAGGCGTTCACATCAGCGTTCCGCAGCTCATAGTCGTCGGTGTTCGTGTGGCAGGCGAAGCAGAGACTCTTGCGGAAGTGCGGGCGGATGACCACGTTTTCCGCCGCGGCCGCCCGGTAGCCGCCGGAGAGCAGACCGGGCGAGGCGGCGCTGACCCCGTGTCGGTCGTGACAGAGGAGGCACTCCCGGAGCTTGCCGAAGGGGGTGACGCCGGCGAAGTGGTCGTCCTTGACGCCGCGGTGGCAGAGTTCGCAGCGCTCCTTGAACCCGGCGGGAACCTCGGCCTTCTGCTCCGGACGCGGTCGCCCGGCGTGGCAGAAGCCGCAGGATTTCTCGCCGCCGGCGTGCGGCGAGCGCGGCGCCAGATTCGCGCCGTGACACTCTTCGCAGAAGGCGGCGACGGAACGGAATTTGCGCGGGTCGGGGGATCCCGGGAAGCCGCGCAGCAGGCTGTAGCGCGTATCCGAGGCATGGATGAAATGGCAGCTTGTGCAGACGATCTGGCCGGCGAAGGCCGCGGCCGTCCCCGCGGGGAGATAGGTGGACACGAGCGCGCCGGCCGGTCCCGACCCCGCGACGACAAGGATCGGGTGCCGGTGTTCCGCCGCCGGGTGGCAGGAGGTGCAGAGCCCCGGGTCGTCGGCGCTGGAGGTGAAGGTGACATCATGGCGGTGGTCGACGCCGAAGCGGGGCGTCACCACGTGGCAGGAGGAACAGGCACTGATGTTGTGGGTGTTGACGGCGGACGAGCCCAGCGCGGGAACCGGCGCCAAGGCTGCTCCCAGCAGGAGCGACACGATCGCCGTACGCACCTTCCAGCACTGTCCCGCGCCCATGATTTCCCCAAATCTTATGCGTCAACTACCGCAGCGCACCGCGACATACCCGACTAGAAAAAGATGGTATTCTCTTACCAAGCTGTGCCGGTGTTGTCAAGAAATTCCTGCCGGGAATGACCGCCGGGCGGCGCGCGCCGCCGCGCGCGATTACTTGCGGATCCGGCGTCGAGGAGTACCATACGGCGACGACAACCAACGGGAAGGAAGCTGCCATGCTGCGCTATCGAATGCTCGCCGACGAGACGGGGACCCTGTGCTGTGAAACCAACGCCATGGGGCAGGAAGTCCTGCGCCAGCCGCTGCTCAACAAGGGGACGGCCTTCCCGCGGGAGGAGCGATCGGCCTTCGGCGTCGACGGCCTGCTGCCGCCGGCGGTCTCGACGATGGATTTGCAGCTGGAGCGCTGCCGCGAAGCCTATCTCGCCAAGACCACCGACCTGGAGCGGTACGTCTACCTGCGCTCGCTCCAGGACCGCAACGAGGTCCTGTTCTACGCCCTCCTCGGCGGAAATCTCGAGGAGATGATGCGCATCGTCTACACCCCGACCGTCGGCGAAGCCTGCCAGAAATTCAGCCACATCTACCGCTTCCCGCGCGGTGTCTTCCTCTCGACCGAGAACATCGACCGCGTGGACGAGATCTTCGCCGGGCTCCCCTGCCGCGACATCGCGGTCATCGTCGCGACCGACTCCGAAGGCATTCTCGGCATCGGCGACCAGGGCGCGGGCGGCATGGGCATCCCGATCGGCAAACTCTCGCTGTACACCGCCGGGGCCGGCATCAACCCCGCCCACTGCCTGCCGGTGACCCTGGATGTCGGCACCGACAACACGACGCTGCTCGAGGACCCGCTCTACCTCGGCCTGCGCCGGCCGCGGCTGCGCGGCCGCGAGTATTTCGAGCTGGTCGACCGCTTCGTGCAGGCGGTGCGGCGTCATTTCCCCGCGGTGCTGCTGCAGTGGGAGGACTTCTCCAAGGACAATGCCTACACCCTCCTCGAACGCTACCGGGGCGAACTGCTCTCCTTCAACGACGACGTCCAGGGAACGGGCGCGGTCGTGCTCGCGGGCATAGCCTGCGCCGTGCGCGCCGCCGGCGGCCGTCTGCGCGACCAGGTCTACGTCCTCTTCGGCAGCGGCGCGGCCGGCATCGGCGTCGCGATGCAGATTCGCACCGGCCTGCTCGCCGAGGGGTTGACGCCGGTCGAGGCCGCGGCGCGCATCCACGTGCTCGACAGCCGCGGGCTGCTGGTCGAAGGCCGCGCCCGGATCGAGGACTACAAGCGGCCCTTCACGCACCCGCGCTCGGTCGTGCCGTGGGCGACGGTCGGCGAACGCGCGCCCGGCCTGCTCGAGGTCGTTCAGAAAACCGGCGCCACGGTGCTGCTCGGCTGCTCGGGTCAGCCGGGGAGTTTCGACGAGACGGTGGTCCGCGCCATGGCCGCCAATTGCCCCCGGCCGCTGATCTTTCTGCTGTCCAACCCGACGACGCTCGCCGAGGCGCGGCCGGAAGACGTCTATCGCTGGAGCGGGGGACGCGCCGTCGTCGCGACCGGCAGCCCCTTCCCCGACGTGCACCTCGACGGCAGGACGTTCACCATCGGCCAGGGGAACAACGCCTTCATCTTCCCCGGCGTCGGACTCGGTGCGATCGCGGTTCGAGCCAGCGCGGTCAGCGACGAGATGTTCACGGCCGCCGCCGGCCGCCTCGCCGAGCTCGTGCCCGCCGAGCGCATCGCCCGCAACTGCGTCTACCCGGCGATCAGCGCGCTGCGCGCAATCTCGCAGGAGATCGCGCTGGTGGTCGCCGGGACCGCGGTCGCCCAGGGACTGGCCCGCGATCAAGCCGCAGCCGGCGACATCCCCGGCGCCATTGCGCGCACGGTCTGGCAACCGCGCTACCCCCGGCTGGTGGCGGGCGCCGGATGCTGAACCACCGCCGACGCGGAGAACCGCCCGGATCCGCGCGCACGCGCGGATCCAGCAGCAGAGGAGGCATTTCAATCGCCGAAAAAGCAGGATTTCTTGCTGGAGGCAGGGTGTGGCAGAGCTCAAGCATCGCTTGAAGCATCCATTGCGATCAGATATGAGCATCGACTTGGATAAACCGGACCAGGCGACTAGCCTGACTCTCCTGATCCGCGCGTCACGCGCGGATTTTGGAGAACTGCGCCGGGAGAGTTGTGTCGCGCGGTTCCGGGGTCTATAATCCGCCCGCATGGATGATCAATCGCGGCAGACCCCGGGACAGGCCCCCGTGCGGCGGTATCCGCGCATGGCGGCCGAATATGTCGTCGCCTACCGGCGCCAGCCGCCGGAAGGCGGCGAGTTCGCCCCGCAGTTTTCGCGCACCCGGACCCTGGGCCTCGGCGGGTTGATGTTCGAATCCGAGCAGCCCCTCGACCACGGCGAAACCCTGCGGCTGGAAATCATTCTCGGGGAGCGGACGATCAAGACCGCGGGGGTCGTGGTTTATGTCGACCGCCAGGACGACGGCCCCTGGCGCAACGGAGTGCAGTTCACCGAGATCTCCGAAGACGACCGCGACGCGCTGCTCGGCGCCTACCTCCAGCAGGAATACCGCATCGCCCCCGCGTGACAGGCCGCCGGCCGCTGAAAACAGCCCATCTCCGGCACGGGAGGGGGTGAACCCCTCCCCTACGTGCGTATGGTCCGGACGTAGGGGCGGGGTTGATCCCCGCCCAAACAACCTAGTCGCGCGCCTTGCATATGGACCCTTTTGAGCTGTCCGTCCAATCGGGTAGCGAAGATCTTCGTTAATACTCGCCGCGGATCAGGCGGCGGATGTTGGCGTCGGCCTCCCGGTTGCCCGGCTCGATGCGCAGGGCCTGCTCCCAAGCTTCGCGCGCCTGATCGTAGCGGCGCTGCCGCGCGCAGGCCTCGCCGATGTGCAGCCAGGCCGGCGTGTCGTTCGGCGCCAGCGCGACAAGCTTGCGGAAATACTCCTCGGCCTTCGCCGGCTCCTCCCGATTGAGGTGGAAATTGCCGAAGTAGCGGTATTTCTCCAGCAGAGCGGCCGTCGGGTCCGCAGCCGGCGCCCTCTCGCGGGGCGGCTCCGGCGCGGCCGCGACCTGCTGCGCCTGCCGCGGCGCGGCAACCGCCGGCGCCCGCGGCGGGAGCGGCGCAGCGATGCCCAGACCCTCCTTGATCCGCGCTTCGAGCACCGGCTCGTCGTCCGCCCGGAAGCCGTCGAGATGGAAAGAGACTCTCCCGGCCCCGTCGAGCAGGAAGATATGGGGCGTGCTCTCGACGCGGAACTGGCGGGCGATGCGCCCCCCGGGGTCGGGCACGATGGTGTACCGCTGCGCGCTGCCGATGGCCCGGAGCTTCTCGACGCGTTCGCGAACCTCCTCCACCGTGCTGCCCTCCCCTTCGACGGCAACAACCTCGAAGCCCTGCTGCCGATAAAGACCCTGCAGCCGATCGACGGCCTGCATCGCGCGCGCAGAAGTCGCTCGCCGCCAGTCCCAGAAGAAGACTGCGACGCGGCGGCGCGCGACGAGGTCGCCGAGCGAGACGGGCTGCCCCTGGAGGTCCTGCGTCTTGAAGAAGACGACCAGATCGCCGGGATCCGCCGCGAGGAGCGCGGCGGGGAGCAGCGCGATCGCCAGCAGCGTCGGCAGAACCAGGCGGCGGACGGGGTTTCTCATGTCGTCTTCATCCTCTCCTTGGGAACACAGCGAGCGAGTCTAGCGACGGCCCGGGCACCGTGTCAATCGGGAAGGCCGTCGGGTTCACCCGCGGGCGCGGGGCGCTTTCCCCGACGTCCGACGTACCAGTCGACCTGGCGGAAGATCCCCCGCAGCGCCTTGACTTCGCGTGCGTCCGGCCCGGCGCGCCCGAACAGACGCCGGAAGACCCGCATCATGTGCGCCGGGTTCGCCGGATCCAGGTAGCCGATGTCCAGCAGCGCTCGCTGCATCTGCGCGTACAATCCCTCGAGTTCGGCGGTCGGAGCGCGCCGGGCCGCCGCACCCGCCCCCCGCGAACCGGCGGCAGCGTCGGCGAGGAAGATCTCGTAAGCGATCGTCAGCACCGACTGCGCGAGGTTGAGCGATCCGAAGCCTTCGCTCGATGGGATCGTCACCAGCCGCTGGCAGTACTGGAGTTCCTCATTGGTCAGGCCGCTGTCCTCACGGCCGAAGAGGATCGCCACGTCATTCTCGACCGCCACGGCCGGCAGCTCCACGGCGAGCTGCCGGGGCGTGACGCGCCCGCGACGCCCCGCACCCGGCCGGCGCGTCGTGCCGGCGACGAAGCCGAAGCCGGCGAGCGCCTGCGCGAGGTCGTCGACCACCAGGGCGGACTCGAGAATCGGACGGGCCGCCAGCGCCATCCGGAAGGCGTCCGCGACGCGATGGTCCGGCGGGCGCACGAGCACGAGGCGCGAGAGGCCCATGTTCGCCATCGCCCGCGCCGCGGCGCCGATGTTCCCCGGTTCCCGCGGCTCGACGAGCACGATCGCGACCTTGTCCAGCATGCCCGTTCCCCCGTCCTCCCGCACACCGCGGAAGTCGTGGACGGCGTGATCGCACGCACCGCCCGGGCTAATCATAGATGAAGCGGGCGCGCACGCGCATCGAAGCGCCGGCGATCGAGGCCGGCAGCGGATTGAACGGGACGGCGCGCGCCACGGCGTCGAGCGCGGCCCGGTCGAGCGCCGGCGTTCCGGATGTTTCGCGAACGCTCGACCCGGTGAGCCGGCCGCTGCGCGTGAGGGTGAACTCGACCACCAGGGCGCCCTGCGCCACCGTGCCGCCCGGCAGCAGCGGCGCGCTCCAGCGCTCCCAGATGCGCCGCTTCAGGCTGCTGAGATACGGGCGGTAGCGCGGGTCCGCGGAGTCGAGGGCGATCGCCTCCCCGTCGGACCCGACGCGGGGGGCTTCGGCTGCGGGCTCGCCGAATTCCACCCGCAGGCGCAACGCGGCCGACGCCGCCGGAGGATCGACCGCGCGCTTCACCGGGATCACCCGCCCGGCGGCCGGCGGCGCCGCCCCGCCCCCCGCGAGTCCGACGCCGGCCAGCACGCCGAGCACCGCGGCATGCCCGACGAGGGACAGGACCAGGGGCGCGCCGAGCGCCACTCTTGCGCTCATCGCCTCCGTCCCGCGGCCCGCCTACTTGCGGAGCCGGATCCCTTTACCTTCCCAGACCAGGATGATCGGGGCCGCGATGAAGATCGTCGAGTAGCTGCCGACGATCACGCCGATCAGCAGGATCAGCGAGAAGTCGCTGATGATCGCCCCGCCGAAGAGGTACAGCACCATCAGCACGAAGAACACCGTCAGCGAAGTCAGGATGCTGCGGCTGAGCGTCTGGTTGACCGCGAGGTCGATGATCTCCCGGAACGGGCGGTTGCCCTCGCGTTTGAGCAGTTCGCGGATCCGGTCATAGATGACGATAGTGTCGTTGATCGAGTAGCCGACGATGGTCAGCACCGCGGCGAGCACCGTCAGGCTGAAGGTGCGGCCGAGCAGCGTGAACAGCCCGACCGAGATGATGACGTCGTGCACGAGCGCGAGGATGCCGCCGACCGCGAATTTGAACTCGAAGCGCCAGGTGACGTAGGCGAGCATCAGCGCCCAGGAGGCCACGAGCGACCAGAGCGCCTTGCTGCGCAGGTCGGCGCCGATCTTCGGGCCGACCATCTCGAGGCGCTGCACGGCGTACTGCCCGCTCCAGCGTGTGTCGAGCGCGCCGCGGATGGTCTTCTCGACGCCGTCGACGCTCGTCGAACTCTGTTCGGTCGAGATCAGCACCTCGCTGTCGCTGCCGAAGTGCTTGATCTCGGCGCCGCCGAGGCCCGCCGGGCCGAGCACCGAGCGCACCGCGGCGATGTCGACCGGCGCCTGGAACTTGAGCTCGACGATCGTGCCGCCGACGAAGTCGATGCCGTAGTTGAGCCCGCCGCGCATCACGAACGTGCCGAGCGAGAGCAGGATCAGGAAGCCGGAAAGAAACAGGGCCGGCTTCATGAGCCGGGTGAACGGGTAGTTCGTGTCGTGCCGGATGATCTGGAACATGCTCGGTCTCCCTCCCCGCCTGCGCTAGATGCTGAGCCGCGCGACGGGGCGCGTCATGAGAACATAGTCGTAGATCCACCGCGTAACGACCACCGCGGTGAACATGCTCACGATGAGACCGATACTCAGCGTGACGGCGAAGCCCTTGACCGGGCCGCTGCCGAAGACCAGCAGCACGACGGCGGTGAGCACCGTCGTGACGTTGGAGTCGAGGATCGTCACGAACGCGCGGTTGTAGCCGTTCTCGACGGCGGCCTTGATCGCGCGGCCGGCGCGCAGCTCCTCGCGGATGCGCTCGAAGATCAACACGTTCGCGTCCACCGCCATGCCGAGCGTCAGCACGATGCCGGCGATGCCCGGCAGCGTCAGCGAGGCGCCGAACGCGGCCATGACGGCGAGCAGCAGGAAGAGATTCATCACGAGCGCGAGGTTGGCGACCAGCCCGGAGAGCGCGTAGTACACCCCCATGAAGACCAGCACCACCAGCGTCGCCGCGAGCGTCGCGAGGACGCCCTTCTTCACCAGATCGGAGCCGAGCGACGGGCCCACCGAGCGCTCCTCGAGGATCTCGACCGGCGCGGGCAGGCTGCCCGCGCGCAGTACGATCGCCAGATCGGTGGCCTCCTCGACCGTGAACCGCCCGCTGATCTGGGCGCGCCCGCCGGTGATCTTCTCCTGGATCACCGGCGCCGAGTAGACGTTGTCGTCGAGGACGATCGCCAGGCGCTTGCCGACGTTCTCCTCGGTGACCAGCGCGAAGGTCCGCCCGCCGCGGTTGTTGAAGTTCATCGAGACGGCCGGGCCCTTGCCGGAAGAGCCGGAGAGATCGACCTGGGCGTCGTTGAGGTCGCCGCCGGTGAGAATCACCCGCTTCTGCACCAGGTACGGCTGCTTGCTCGACACGCCGGTGGCCGGGTCGGTTTCCTGCTGGTACAGCACCTGGCTGCCCGGGGGCACGGTCCCCTTGAGCGCCTCCTCGAGGCTGTTGGCCTCGTCAATGAGCTTGAACTCCAGCAGCGCGGTCTTGCCGATGAGCTGGCGCGCGCGGGCCTGGTCGCCGACCCCGGGCAGTTCCACGAGGATGCGGTTGGTCCCCTGCTTCACGACCGTGGTCTCGGCGACGCCGAACTGGTCGATGCGGTTGCGAATGGTCTCCAGGCCCTGGTCGACCGCGTACTGGCGGATCCGCTCGGCCTCGGTGGCGCGCATCTGCATGCGGATCTCGCCGGCGGCGTCCTTCTCGATCTGGAAAGTCGGATACTCCGCGATCTCGGCGCGGACCTTCTCGAGCGGGGAGTCCGGGGACGGTACGAGCACCACCGTCGTGAGCCCTTCACGCCGCACCGTGCCGACCCCGAGGCGCTTGCGCCTCAAGGTGTCGCGCAGTTCGTTGGCGATGCGCTCGGTGGCGTTCTCCACGGCCTTGTCGACCTGGACGCCAAGGACGAGGTGCACGCCGCCCTTGAGGTCAAGACCGAGGTGCAGCTTCTGCACCGGCACGAGTTTGTTCCACCAGGGCGGCATCTCCCCCGCCAAGGTCGGCACGAGGCAGAGCGCCCCGACGGCCAGCGTGGACACGATGATCCAAAACCGCACTCTCAACGCCTTCGGCATTCCCCCTCCGTTAGCAGGCAGCTGAAAAAGGCCCCTGTGCCGCTGAGGAGGGGCTGAACCCCTCCCCTGCGCACGCACGGTCCGGGCGTAGGGGCGGGGTTGATCCCCGCCCGAAACATCCTCGTCGCGCGCCTTGCACCTGGACCTTTTTGAGCTGCCTGCCCATGTTCGTTTTAACCAAACTCCTGGTGAAAATTGCGGGACTGGCTACGCCCCGAGGTCTTCGGTCACCTTGTCCGCCACCGACCAGCGGGCGATCTTCAACTGCACCTTGTCGGCGACCTGGAGCACGATGATCTTCTCGTCGAGCTGGGCGATCGTGCCATAGATCCCGGATTGCGTCACGACCTTGTCGCCCTTCTGCAGGTTGCGGAGCATCTCCGCCAACTGCTTCTGCTTCTTCTGCTGCGGACGCATGATCAGCATGTAGATGATGCCGAAGATGATGATCATCATCCCGAAGGGCCCGAGCAGGAACCCCAGAATTCCGGTCGGCTGCTGCGGCGCGCCCGCCGCCTGAGCGTAGGCCGTCGCGGTGCTCAGAAACGATGTCGACATGGTCTCTCCTTTGTTCCCGTTCCAGCCTTCAATCCTTCTTCGCCGTCTGCGCGGCCCGGAACCCGTCCCGGAACGACGTCCAGCGCCCCGCGGCGATGGCTTCGCGCATGCCGGCCATGAGCCGCTGATAATACGACAGATTGTGGATGGTGTTCAACCGCAAACCGAAAGTCTCGCGACACAGGGACAGGTGGCGCAGATAGGCGCGGCTGTAGCCGCGGCAGGCCGCGCAGGGGCAACCCGTCTCGATCGGCGCCGGATCGGCCGCGTGCGCGGCGTTGCGGATGTTCAGCGTCCCCGCGGCGGTGAAGAGCGATCCGTTGCGGGCGTTGCGCGTCGGCATCACGCAGTCGAAGAAGTCGATGCCGCGGTCGACCGCTTCGACGAGATCGCGGGGTGTGCCGACGCCCATCAGATAGCGCGGCTTGTCCGCCGGCAGGTGCGGGGCCGTCGCGCCGACGAGGTCATACATCAGCGCCGGGGGCTCCCCGACCGAGAAGCCGCCCAGCGCATACCCGGGGAAGCCGATGGCGCAGAGCCCCGCCGCCGAGCGCAGCCGCAGCTCCGGATACGCGCCGCCCTGGACGATGCCGAAGAGGGCGTTTCGCCCCCGCCAGGCCTCCTTGCAGCGCGCCGCCCACGCGAGCGTGAGCTCGAGCGACGCGGCGGCCTGCTCGAAGCTGGCCGGATACTGCAGGCACTCGTCGAGCACCATCATGATGTCCGAACCGAGGTCCTCCTGGATGCCCACCGCCAGTTCGGGCGAGAGAAAGCGGCTCGAGCCGTCGAGATGCGACCGGAACGTCACCCCCTCCGGCGTGAGCGTGCGCAACTCGCTGAGACTGAAGACCTGGAACCCCCCGCTGTCGGTGAGGATCGGCCCGTTCCAGTTCATGAAGCGATGGAGCCCGCCGAGTTCGCGCACGACCCCGGAGCCCGGTCGCAGGTGCAGGTGGTAGGTGTTGGCGAGGATGGCCTGCGCGCCGAGTTCGCGAACCTCCTCGGGGGAGAGGGTCTTCACGGCGGCCTGCGTCCCGACCGGGAGGAAGGCCGGGGTCTCGAAGGCGCCGTGCGCGGTGTGCACGCGCCCGAGCCGCGGGCCGGAGGGCCCGCCGGAGATCAGGTCGAATCTGAAATCGGACATCTGTTGATCTTATCAGAATAGTCTCGTCGACAAGAATTGTGCTGGGCAGACTTCTCGAACAGGTTCGAATGCCGGGCGGGGATCAACCCCGCCCCTACAACGAAATCGAGCGATCGTAGGGGAGGGGTTCACCCCCTCCCGCACCGCAGACGGCCCTTTCGGCAGTCTGCTACACGATCAGCATGGCGTCGCCGAAGCTATAGAAGCGGTACTTCATCCTGACCGCCTCGGCGTACGCGGCGAGCAGCCGCTCCCGCCCGGCGAACGCGGCCGCCAGCACCAGCAAGCTGGATTTCGGGAGATGGAAGTTGGTGATCAGCGCATCGACCACCTGGAACCGGTGCCCGGGGCGAATGAAGAGCCCGGCCGGAGCGTGCTGCGCCGTCACGCCGCCATGGCCGTCCGCGAACGATTCGAGCGTTCTGGTGACCGTGGTACCAACCGCCACGACGCGCCCACCCCGCGCCCTGGCGGCGGCAATCGCGGCGCTCGTTTCCGGGGAAATCTCGGCGTGCTCCGGCTCGAGCCGGTGCTCGGCGAGGTCGTCGCTGCGAATGGGCCGGAACGTCCCGGGGCCGACATCGAGCGTCACGAACGCCGTTTGCACCCCGGCGCGCGCGAGCCGCTCGAAGAGCCTCCCCGTGAAATGCAGGCCGGCGGTCGGCGCGGCGACGGACGCGGGACGCCGGGCAAACACGGTCTGGTAGCGGGCGCGGTCGCTCCGGCGGCGGCGGCGCGCCTCATCCTCCCGGCGCCGGATGTACGGGGGCAGGGGCGGATAACCGGCGGCAGCGGTCGCCCGCTCGCCGCCCTCGGGGTCTTCGAACTCGATAATCGCCTCCCCGTTGCTGTCGACGCCGGCCATGGTCGCCCGGATCGCGCCGCCGGCGAACTCCACGATCGTCCCCGGCCGGCCGGCGCCCCGCACCAGCGAGCGCCAGCGGCCGCCGCCCTCGGGCGCCAGCAGCAGCGCCTCCACGCGTCCGTGGGTCCCCGCCTTTCGCCCGAACAGGCGCGCCTGGCGCACGGCCGAGTCGTTCAGAACGAGGAGATCGCCCGCTCGCAGCAACCCTGGAAGCCCCGAGAACCGCGCGTGGCGACACCCGGTGGCGGCGCGATCAAGCACCAGGAGCCGGGCGGCATCGCGTACCCGGACCGGTTCCTGAGCGATCAGCCCCGGCGGCAGATCGAAGTCGAAGGCGTCCAGTCGGTCGCTCATTGTTCTTCTCAAGACGGCGGATTATAGTGGGCGCCGTCGGGGAAAGAAACGGTGATGGTCGACATGTCGTCCTGTCTGGTGACGGGAGCGGCTAGAAGGCCACTGTCGGAGAGGAAACGGTGCCGCAGATCGAAGCGGGAGACTGTCGTGGCGCC
>JANOHV010000203.1:0-17482 GCA_031406795.1 Candidatus Rokuibacteriota bacterium | reverse complement strand
GGATAAGATCATATGGCCAACTTAAGGTAAACACTTGCAACCGCCGTTAAAGCGACTCCGCCAAATAGGGCTGACAGGCGTCGACCAAAAGGTAAGCGGGTGGTTCGGGCCTCTCCAACATGGCCCGACACGGATACTACTTCCTACGAAGGAGGCTTATGAAGTGCTTGTGCCGTATGAGGGGAAACTCTCAAGTACGGTTCTGAGGGGGCTTGGGGGCGGCAACGCCCCCCGGCTACCCGGTGAGCAAAGATGAATGGCGCATTGAGATTGAGCAAGCAACTCCATGATCCGGCATTTCACAGAAAGAACGCGCGATTGCTCTTCCTTGGAATTGCCTTCATTGTCTGTGGCGTGGCATTCGAGGCATACAGCACGATCGTCGTCCTTCCTAAGGTCAAGACTTCCTACGCAGGCATCCGTACTCGGGCGGAGGCCTTCACTCCGAACACTGACAATGAACGATTGTACCGGTCAATTAGTATCGAAATGGCTAAGCAAGCACAAGAGGGATGGTCTAAAGCCATGTCGTCTTTATCAGGTGAAGTAGCGCTTTCCTTTGTGCTTCTTGGTGCGGTTCTAGTCAACACCTACACGATGAAGAGACAATTCAAATCACTAATGACAGAGAAAGCTCCCAACCCTTATAAGGCGTTGTAGCCGACCGTCACGCTTGCAAGAGGGCTACCGTTCAATGAGCAGAGGCGAAGGCACGTTCCAAGGCGCCCGCAAGCGCGCCGGCAGCTAAACGCAACGTTCGGCAGAAAGAGAAGATGAAGGACTACTCAAACGACATTGCGGAGTACTGGTCCACAACAATTCAAGCCTGGCAAGAATTCGGAGATCGCCATCCAATTATCGAATGCGATGTGGAGGAACGAAGGGTATACGCGTATCCCGCAATGGATTACATCAATTCACTTTCGGAAAAGACTCGTGCCAAGACATTGCGGCAATACAAGAAGCTCACCGCTGCCGGCGGAATGATGCTCTTCATCAAAGACCCAAAGAGGCAGATTCTCCAGTCTCAGGTTTTTGACGCCAATGAAATCACACCGCAAGATGAAGTCGAATCACAGGACTGAAGACCTAAACCAGACAAACGAAACACTTATAAGGCGTTGTAGCCGACAGTCACGCTTGCATTTCTTCCCTTTGCGTTTAGAGTCGAGTTCGAGGGCAACTATGCAAATACGGGCAGGCAAGCGCGCCCGCGGCTAAACGCTACGTTCGATGGAATTGAAAGATTCCGATGGCATCGTTAGAATGCCATTGTGAGGAGGGACATGCCATGAGCACTGTTAGCAGGGCTGACATTCTCAAGCTCAGCATCTCCGAACGCATTCTGCTCGTCGAGGACATCTGGGATAGCATCGCGGAAGCGCCAGAGGCAATCGCGCTTTCCAAAGCCCAGGAGCAGGAGCTAGATGCCCGTCTCGATGCATATCACAGGAATCCAACCGAAGGTTCCCCCTGGGCACAGGTTCGGGATCGCGTTCGGACTGGCCGTGCCTCATGAACTGGTTGTTCGGCCAGAGGCGGAGGTCGAACTCGCGGACGCCTATGCGTGGTACGAGCAGCGGGTTCATGGTCTCGGGGAACAATTCATTCTTTCGGTTGACGCCGTCTTCCAGGCTATCATCCGAGGTCCTCAACAATACCCGCAGGTATTCTAGACGGTCCGACGTGCCCTCCTTCACCGCTTCCCGTATGCGGTCTTCTTCGTAGAAAGCGAGTCGCGAATCACGGTACTCGCAGTCTTTCATGCCAAACGCAATCCGAAGGCATGGAAGAGCCGAACAAAGCCATCGAACCCTTATAAGGTCTCCCCACGTCAAGGCCAGAAATAGCCGCTGACGAAATCTTTAAATTTCGCCTTTTCGGTGCTTCACTCCTCGTTGCGAGTTCCCATGCGGCTTGATTTCGGCTAACGATGTCGCAGTGAGCACCAAACACTTATCGAGGCTCGGTTGCCCGGCGGCAACTGCGGCGGCGGTCGGCGCCACCGCGGCCTAGAAACTCATCGGGGCCCTCGTACCGTCCTATTCAAGGTAATGGATGAACTCCTTACGGAGCCTTCCAGTTAGAGCCAGGTTCGGGTGAGGGGCGCCACGGGAATAGTCGCAATCCGAAGCGAGGGAGGATAATTGCAGCGCGTGCCCGGGCTTCCAATCAAGGCAGGTGGTGCCGGAGCAAGCCAGCCGCCGGACTCCTTGGCCGGCTTGACCAGCCGGCAATACGACGCGAAATCCTGCACCGAGGGGAAGCGGTTGATGTCGTGGATCTCATAGAGAATGACCAGACTGAGAATCTTTCCGATGCCCGGTACCGTGCGCAGGCGGAAATAGGAGTCGGGGTCGTGGTCCTTAGCGATGACGGTCAGTTCCTGTTCGAGCTTGGTGAGCGTCTGATCGTAGAAGTTGAGCAGATCCAGGTCGAGTTGGACGTTGCGGCTGGCGCCAGGGTCCGCAAACTGCTCGGCGACCCCTTCGCGTTGAGAAACGCGGAATACGTTTTGCTTGGGTTCCGGCAGGTTGTACTGAGCGAACGTACATTTGATGTGCGTGATCAGCGCGGATCGTTTTCGGTTGAGGAACATGCGTCTTCGCAGCAGGTCGCGGGTCGAGCGCATTTTTGGTGGATAGACGTAAGCCACGGGGAACATACCGCCGCGCAGCAGCACGGCGATCTTGTTGGCGTCGATCCGGTCGTTCTTGGCCTTGCCGCCGTGGATCGCCTTCATGTAAAGCGCGTGCCCGTGCTACTGCCGGTGAAAGGTGGACCCACCCCCTGCCGGTAGTCGGACCCACCTGGCCGGAAATGGGGTAAGCGGAAAATACCACGCCGTGCTGATACTGGTGGTCAAGAGTGAACCTGCCACTGCTCGAAAGCTGCTCCTGATGACCTGTCAACTGAGCTGCTATGGATTTCGACGTGTGGACCCAGATGGACAATTCGACTGATTGAACGTCCTCAGGAAGGGCAAAGGGGACGTCCGTCTTCCGGTCCATATATGACGCGGGTATCTGGCGTGTCAACCCTGCGAATGACTTTGTGGCTGCCCGCAAGGTGCGAGGAGGAAGTGGCTTGACATCCATCACCGAACTGCTAAAAGGGTTCGACGGGTATCACCTCCACGAGATGGAGTATGGATTTGTTGCCACGTGGCAACAAACTGAGGTAGAAGTCGGGGCTGGCTGTCTTTATAGGTCCCGGGGTTGTCGATACCCATTAATCGTATGCCCGCCCGACGGACCCACTCACCGGAATTTTACTGCCGCTGATGCGGAATTCCGCAATTTCAGGGTGGGTCCACCGAAACCGACAAAGTGGGTCCGCTGATAACCGGCAGTGGCACGTGCCCGAGGATGAAAGGGATTTTCTCCCGGGAGCACAGGTCGGCGAGCCAGTACCAGGTGAACATGCACTCGACGCCGACGACCAGGCTTTCTCGATACGGCGCGATAGTCTTGAGAAGGAGTTCCGGTTCGGTCTTGATGTTCCTCTCCAGAAGCGGGTATCCTCGCTCGTCAAGGACACAGAAAAACATGGTGCGGGCGTGCAGATCGACACCGCAGTAGAACTTGTGCTGTCCCGTGTAGAACTTCATTCAAGGCCTCCTCTCCGGTGGTTTCACCAATGGTACCGACGTGGCGCTTCCCCGGAGGCCTTAATGAGTATCAAGACGTTCTAGCCGACAGTCACGCTTGCATTTCTGCCCTTTGAGTGTGAGTGTAGTGAACAGTGTAATGTGCAAATACGGGCAGGCAAGCGCGCCTGCGGCTAAACGTTACGTTAGGCCAAGACAAAAGGAACTGTGAACTAAGTCAAATGTAATTCTGAGGACATTAAGCATGAGCCAATTCAAAGACTTCATTGGGACCGTCAGCTATGCAATTGAAGCAGCGGGAGTCTTAGTGATTGTTGCTGGTTTCGTGCTAGCAACAATACGTGCCATCAAGCGGATGAAGGTTACATACAGCGGGAGTGCATATCGGAGTTATCGCCGGGACATAGCACGATCAATCATCCTTGGTTTAGAGTTTCTGATCGCCGGAGATATTATCCGAACCGTTATTGTGTCTGACACGTTAACAAACGTTGCGGTTCTCGCGCTAATCATTGTGATGCGTACATTCTTGGCATTCACACTGCATCTTGAAATTGAGGGCAGCTGGCCATGGCAGGAATCCAATACGAAGGGAATTGAACAGTGAAAAGCGATGACTGCCTAACCCTTATAGAGGCGTTGTAGCCGACGGATCACGCTTGCATTTCGGCCCTTTGAGGCTGATGCTCAGGAGAATTGTAACGTGCCGATACGGGCCGGCAAGCGCGCCCGCGGCTAAACGCTACGTTCGTTGCGACACGAGGTCGCTTACACAAGACTGTTCAACGGTGCAGGAGGGCCGCTTGAACCCGGCATTCCGTTGCCGCGATCCAAGGGGAGCATGCGTGCTCGGGTGCATCCCGAGCGGGTATGGAGCCTCTCCGCAATGCGCCGAAGCATCCTGCGAGATGCGGGGCAAGAGCCGCGAGGCCGACGCCCTCCTGGAAGCCCGATCCGGGTGAGGGGTTAGGATAAGGTCATAGGGCCAACCCAGGTGAACACTCGTAACCGCTGTTATAGCGAACAAGCCGAAGGGCTGACCGGCTTGGACCAAAAGGTGCGCAGGTGGATCGGACCTCTCTAACGTGGTCCGACGCGGACGACATTCCCGCCGGTGGACAGAGTGGGCCTACGTGATCTGTTGTCAGGTAAGCGGAACGTGGTAACTCCCGGTCCTTCGCCCGGCAACATTGGGCAGGCCAACCGTAAGGCAGGCTGACGAAGGTCGGGAGAGAGAGGATGGAAGAAGCCAAGGCCCGGCGGTAATCGTCGGGATACGCTGACGTCCATCTGGTGCTTCTTTGCGGGAGAATCTGGGGAATCTTCGGGGGAGAGAATGCAAATGACGGTGGCCGCGAGACGGTCGACTGGTGCGCTCTCCGACAGCCGCACGGACTGGGACGCCATTTCCTGGGGTCCGGTACGTCACGCTGTCAGAAGACTGCAGGTGCGTATCGCAAAGGCAGTTCGGGAACGAAGACACGCCAAGGTGAAAGCCCTGATGTGGCTTCTGACCCACTCGTATCACGCAAAGTTGTTGGCGGTGAAACGAGTCGTGAGCAACAAAGGCCGCAGGACCCCGGGCGTGGACCGGAAAGTTTGGAACACGTCGCGCAAAAAGATGCAGGCGATCAACACGCTCAGACGGCACGGGTATCGTTCCCTGCCGCTGAGACGGGTCTACATCGAGAAGAAGAACGGTAAACTCCGACCTCTGGGAATTCCAACGATGCGAGACCGGGCAATGCAGGCGCTCTACGCGCTGGCGCTGACTCCGGTGGCCGAGACGATGGGGGACCCGAACTCCTACGGATTTCGGGAGTACCGCGGCTGCGCCGACGCAATCGCACAGTGCTTCATTTGTCTGGCCAAGAAGTGCTCGCCGCGTTGGGTACTGGAGGGGGACATCCGTTCCTGCTTCGATGAGATCAATCACGCCTGGCTGCTGCGCCATATCCCGATGGACGCGAAGGTTCTCGGACAATGGTTGCGGGCCGGGTACCTGGACAAAGGCATGCTCTACTCGACGCTGGCCGGGACCCCGCAAGGGGGCATCATTTCCCCCGTGCTGGCGAACATGACTCTGGATGGCCTGGAGACGGCAGTGAGAAAGGCCGTCCCGAGGCGTACCAAGGTCAACGTGATCCGCTATGCGGACGACTTTGTCATCACGGGCGGCTCGCAAGAACTGCTCCGGGACAGGGTTCTCCCCGCAGTCGCGGCGTTTCTCCGAGAACGAGGGCTGACCCTCTCCGAGGAGAAGACACGCATCACGCCGATCGAGCAGGGGTTCGATTTTCTCGGCCAGAACCTGCGAAAGTACGGCGGCAAGCTGCTGATCCAGCCCGCCAAGACCGCAGTGCTGGCGATCGTCGCCAAGACCAAGGAAATCATTCGAGCCCACCGAGGAGCGCAGACTGCAGTCATGATCGGCAAGCTCAATCCCGTGGTCCAGGGCTGGGCGAACTATCACCGGCACGTCTGTTCCTCGGCCGCCTTTACCAAAGTCGATTCCTGCATCTTCTGGCAACTCTGGCGATGGGCGCGAAGAAGGCACACGGCCAAAGGCAAGCGGTGGACCCGGAAGCACTACTTCCGATCAACGACCACCACCCTATGGCAATTCTTCGCGACCGTCAAAGGAAACTTGGGGCAAAGAAAGATCGTGGATCTGCTGCGCGCCGGAAGCGTACGCATCATCCGGCACGTGAAGATCCGGGGAGAAACAAATCCCTACGATCACGGCCAGGACGAATACTTCCGCACTCGGGCCGCTCGCGGCTGGGCGCGGTTGCATCCGCTCCAGGCCGGCTGTACGATCTGAAAATGCGGGACTCACGGAATTGCCGGGTCTCTCTTCATCGACAGAGCCCTTACGAAGTGCTTGAGCCGTATGACGGGAAACTGTCACGTACGGTTCTGAGAGGGGCCGGGGCCGGTTAACGGCCCTCGGCCTACTCGGTGCAGAGAAAACCACAATGAAGAAAGTTCTTGTGTCAGTAACAAGTCCCTCATTCCTGGGATTGGTGCATGTCCTCAGATTCTGCGCGGCAGCGGTTGCTCTTCATGGATTACTTCTCTGTCTCTCTTCTGCAGTTCAGGCACTTCATCCTGGTGGATTTCCTGGCAAGGGCTCCGAACTAATTGGAGTAATCAATTTCTGGATTCTGGCGGTTCCTGCCCTTCTCCTCACATTCCCATTTACCTCAATTCTGTGGAAGTATGGGTTGATGAATGCGCCTGGATGGTTCGCATGGCCGAAGCCGTTGGGCATTGCGCTCGCATATACTGTGTGGGTGCTAATCTTTCTCGGGCTCGCTCAGATGGTGAAGCGGTTGTGCGTAAAAAAGTGAACTTGCCTAACCCTTATATGGTCTCCCCACGTCAAGGCCAGAAATAGCCGCTGACGAACTCTTCAAATTTCGCCTTTTCGGTGCTTCACTCCTCGTTGCGAGTTCCCATGCGGCTTGATTTCGGCTCACGATGTCGCAGTGAGCACCTAACCCTTATAAGGCGTTGTAGCCGACGGATCACGCTTGCATTTCTGCCCTTTGAGGCTAAGGTGAATTCTGGCTGCAATGTTCCAATACGGGCAGGCAAGCGCGGCCGCGGCTAAACGCTACGTGGTTGGAAAAGGAATGCTAGAAAGCAATTTGACAGTGCGTACGACAATGCGTACCATTCCTGAAACAACTTCGGGAAGGAATGGTCATGGCTACTCTTAGTGCAAGCAAGGCACGAACAAATCTCTATCGACTAATCGACGACGCTTCTTCGAGCCACGAGGCGATCCTCATCACAGGCAAGCGTGCGAACGCCGTCCTTGTTTCCGAGGACGATTGGAAAGCAATTCAAGAGACCATTTATCTCCTGTCAGTTCCCGGTTTGAGGGAATCTGTCAGGCAAGGGCTGAAGACGCCTATCAAGGAGTGCTCAAAGGAACCAGGCTGGTGAAATGGCAAGTCGTCTTCACGAAACAAGCACAAAAGGATGCAAAGAAAATATCGTCATCAGGTCTGAGACCCAAGGCTGAGGTATTGATTGAACTCCTCAAACAGAATCCCTACATCAATCCTCCACCGTATGAAAAGTTGATTGGCGATCTGGACGGAGCCTACTCACGGAGAATCAATATCCATAACCGATTGGTGTATCAAGTATTCGATAATGAGA
The DNA here is from genome assembly GCA_031406795.1 of Candidatus Rokuibacteriota bacterium. GTDB lineage: Bacteria > JAUVQV01 > JAUVQV01 > JAUVQV01 > DATDCY01 > DATDCY01. The sequence goes on along the minus strand of JANOHV010000203.1, from coordinate 9,699 downwards.
AGGTCGTCAAGGTCATTCGAATGTGGACGCATTACGAATGAGCAACCAGGCGTTGTAGCTGACCGATCACGCTTCAGCGCCAAGTAAGTCCGAGGCCATGGGAACGGGCGTTGAGCCCGGCAAATTGGCTAACGTTACCCAGTGAGTGAGGACCAGCGGGAAGATGGAAATGAAGCCCGACAGAGAACCCAGATGAAAAAGATCGACATCGCTGCAATCGAGGCTGCGTGCCGCGGTTGAGGTTGCATCTTCGACGCGTAGCCGGGTCCGGTTAACGGCCCTCGGTCCACTCGGTGCGGAAAAGAATGATTGACAGGTAATACTATCGGAAGTATGTTTGCGGTATGAAGCTCAAGACATCCATCACTCTCTCAGGCGACGTTCTCAAGGCTATCGACGAGCAGTCTGGTCCACAAGGAAACCGGTCGGAGTTCATCGAGACCGCACTACGGGTCTATATCAGTCAGAGGATCCGTGACAGGCAGAACGCCAAGGACCTCGAAATCATCAACCGCCAGGCGGATCGCCTGAACAAAGAGGCATCGGACGTCCTTTCATTTCAGGTAATTCCATGAAGCGTGGTGAACTGTATCGCGTTGCCAATCCATCGTCTAAGGATCCAACGAAGTCCAGAGTGTTCGTTGTTCTCAGTCGCCAGACAGTAATCGAATCTCGTTTCTCCACTGTCATATGCGCTCCCATCTTCTCGGTCCATGATGGCCTCTCAACTCAAGTCGCTGTCGGTGTGAGCGAAGGATTGAAACACGAAAGCGGTATCCACTGCGACGAGCTCGTCAGCCTTCCCAAGTCCGCGTTAACCAACTACATCGGGACCCTTTCGCCAGGACTCCTCGGGCAAATCAACGTCGCTTTGCGTGTTGCATTGGAGTTGCCGGACCTCGATTGAAACCGCCCAAGGCGTTGTAGCCGACAGATCTCGCTTGCATTTCTGCCCTGGCGTGACAGAGTAGGCAGAAGTTCAAGGAGAAGGCGGACAGGCAAGCGCGCCCGCGGTTCGACACTACGTTCAGAGAAAGAAGAGATGAAGACGACAAAGGAACTATTCGAGAATAACCGTCAGTGGGCCAAGCGTATGACCCGGAACAATCGCAGTTTCTTCAAGAATCTGGCTCGTCAGCAGACGCCCCGGTACCTTTGGATAGGTTGTGCCGACAGCCGCGTCCCGGCAAACGAGATAGTCGGGCTTCTGCCCGGCGAAATCTTCGTCCATCGGAATGTGGCGAATCTTGTCATCCACACGGACATCAATTGCCTTTCCGTGCTTCAATACGCCGTTGAAATACTCAGGGTTGAGCACATAATCGTTTGCGGTCACTATGGATGTGGTGGAATCGAGGCGGCAGTCGCAGATCAGCGCCACGGGCTTATTGACAATTGGCTACGTCACGTGCGAGACGTGTACCAGCGCCACCACGACCAGTTGAAGCGGGTGAAAAACAAGCCGGCCCTGCTTCGTCGACTATGCGAGTTCAATATCAAGGAGCAGGTGACGAACGTTGCGAACACTACCACCGTTCAGGATGCCTGGCGGCGAGGTCAGAAACTATTTCTGCACGGGTGGGTCTACGACATCCATGATGGACTGCTCAAGGATCTTAAAGTCAGCCTTCACAAGGACGACAGGCCAGCGAACCAGGCGTTGTAGCAGAAGGAGAGAATCATGAACAGAGTCGTGCACTTCGAAATCCATGCCGAGGATGTTCAGCGAGCACAGAAATTCTACTCAAGCCTGTTCGGTTGGAAATTCACCAAATGGGACGGTCCCGTCGATTATTGGACGATTGAAACCGGGTCAAAGGACGAGCCGGGAATTAATGGCGGTCTCGTTGTTCGAAGGGGGCCCCTCGATGGTCAAGCGGTCACCGCGTATGTTTGCACGATCGAAGTCGGTAATCTCGATCAGATCATGAAGCCCGCACGGGAGAGTGGCGCAACTATCGCACTGCCAAAGATGCCAATTCCCGGGATCGGATGGCTGGCCTATCTCAAGGACACCGAAGGAAACATTTTCGGGATCATGCAGGCTGATCCTTCCGCACAGTGAGCGCGCGTGAACTCCAACCGGCCGCAGGGGCAACCGGCGAGCAGACCTGCGCCTCACCACGGCGCAAACATGGCCGGCTCTAATTTTTCTCTGCTGCGGAAGAAGAGTCGTGAAATGCGGATCTGTCAACCAGCGAGCGTGATGCCCGCACCCGCGCACCACTCCCGCAAGACTCTTTCTGTCTCTCTCCCCTCGTATTCGTACCAGAGATCGAACATGTTGTGGAGCGCCAGCAACTCCTTGAAGCGGGAGTAGGCGCCTTTGCGGCCGAACATGTCCCGGACCTCATCGAGGGCATCCGGCAGATGGGCCGCGACGAACGCCAGGACGAGCCGCCTCCCCAGCTGCAGCTCGCTCCGGGTCGGGAGCGGCCGATAGCGGTCCTGGTCGATGTCCGCCGGGAACTCGTCCAGTTCGCCCGACTCGGTCTGCAGGAGCACTTCGCCGGTCTGCGTATCCAGCAGCGCGCTATGTGCGAACAGTTCTCCCGCGCTGACGAATTCATAGGCCTCTTCGATCTTCCGGTACTCAATCTTCATCTCGCCACCGTAAAACGCGGCCGTGCCGTCGTCAAGCCCTTATGCGGCCCTGGTCACGCCTCTTCAGCGGCCGTGACGAAATTCAGCATCCGGCCGGTGCGGCCGTCGCGCCGGTAACTGAAGAAGAGCTCCTTGCGGCAGCAGGTGCAGTGCTGGACGAGAGCCACGTTGCTGGTGCGCACGCCGATCTCGCGCAACTGGATCAGATTGGCCGTCTGAAGGTCGAGGCGCCAGGGGTCGCTCTTCTCGAGGATCCGACGGGTCTGCGCCGCACCCCAGCGTTCGTGAAACGCCGCATGCACCTCCGCGCCAACCTGCAAGCAGCACCGCCCGATCGACGGGCCGATGGCCGCGAGCAGATCGACCGGCTCGGCGCCCGCGACGGCGCACAGCTCGCGCGCAGTCTGCTGCACGACGCCCTCGAGCGTGCCGCGCCAGCCGGCGTGCGCGATGGCGACCGCGCCCCCGCCGGGGACCGCCAGGACGACCGGGAGGCAGTCGGCGGTCAAGACGCCGAGGACCACGCCCTTCGCAGCCGTCGCCAGCCCGTCGGCCTCGGCGTGATTGCGTCGATGGTGACACGATGGGCTGCCGGCGACGACACGCTCGACCTGCGCGCCGTGCACCTGGGAGAGCAACGCCCAGCCGCCCGCGGGCAGGGCGGCCGCCGTTTCGAGCCTTCCCCAGTTCTCGATCACCCGCCGGGGGACATCGCCTTCGCGCGAGGAGAAGTTGAGACTCGAGAACACGCCGCGGCTCGCGCCCCCGCTGCGGGCCGTGAACCCGTGGTGGACGCCACGGCGTTCGAGGTGCTCCGCGGCGAACCAGAGCACGCCGCCGCCACGGTGTTCGACGATCGCCGGGGCGCTCATCGTCCGGTTCCCGCCGCGAGCGCCTTGTCGTACTGCGCCCGCAGCGCGCTTTTCGTGAGTCCGGTCTCGATGAAGTCCCAGGGCAGCAGCTCATCGCGACGTTTCTCGCGCAGCACGAAGAAATCCGGGTCGACGGCGGCCTCACGCAGCGCCCGCGGCCAGTCGTCCGCGGCAACGGCGGCCTCGAGAATATCGGCGACCCGGCGGTCGCCGAGCGAGAGCAACGCCTGCAGGTACGACCACTTCGGCACATCGTGCGTGACCGCCACGTTCGGGATCTTCCGCAGTCCGCGAATGAGCGCCGACTGCGCCTCCTTGAGCGCGCGCACGCCGGCGAAGGGGTGCCACTGGAACGGCGTCCAGGCCTTCGGCACGAAGCCGCCGAGCGTGACGGAGATGCGCACCAGATCGCTCTTCTCGCGCCGGCCGGCGAGCGTGCGCTCGCGGATCCGCCACACCAGTTCGGGTATCGCCGCGCGATCCTCCGGGGTCTCGGTCGGCAGCCCGATCATGAAATAGAGCTTGAGCTGGCGCAGGCCGGCGGCGGCGGCCCGCTCCGCCGCCTCGAGGATCTGGTCGTCGCGGATGCGCTTGCCGACGACGAAGCGGAGCCGCTCGCTGCCGGTCTCGGGGGCGAAAGTCGCGGTGCGCGTACCGCCGGCGGCGAGCAGCTCGAGCAGCTCGGGGTCGACGCGATCGAGGCGCAGCGAGGAGAGCGAAAATCCGCGGCCGGCGGCAACCAGTTCGCGGCCGAGAACGGTGAGGTCGGGGTGGTCGGCCACCGCGGCGCCGAGCAGCCCGACGCGCGGCTGCAGTCCGACGGTCGCGGCGATCGCGTCGCGCAGTGCGCCGAGCGAGCGGTGGCGCAGCGGGCGCACCACGTGCCCGGCCGCGCAGAAGCGACAGCCGCGGCCGCAGCCGCGCGAGACTTCGACGAGGCAGAGCTTCTCGAACTCGCTGCCCGGCGCCACTGTGCGCCCGAAAGTCTGCCAGGCGTCCAGATCGCGCACCGAGGCGCGGATCACCTGCCGTGGGGCGATTCCGGAGGGTTCGAAGGATGCGAGGGTTCCGTCCGCGGCGTAGAACGGCTCGTACCGCGAGGGAATGTAGATCCCGGGCGTCAGGGACAGCCGCTCGAGAGCGGCCTCGCGCCCCGCGCGCCCGCGCACCGCGTCGACGAGCGGCGCGAACAACTCCTCGCCCTCCCCGATTGCCACCGCGTCGACAAAAGGCGCGAGCGGCTCGGGGTTCAGGGTCGGGGCGATGCCGCCGGCGATCACCAGCGGTGATCCCGGGTCGCGGTCCGCGCTTCGAAGCGGCAGGCCGGCGAGCGCCAGCATCCGCAGCAGCTGTTCGTACGCGTTCTCGCCGCTGACCGAGAAGGCCAGCAGGTCGGCCTCGCGCGGCGCAAAACCGGCGTCGAGCACCCTGAGCCCCGGCCTCGCGTCCTCGAGAAAGATGCGTTCGGCAATGACGCCGGGCTGCGTCGCGAAGCCGTACAGGACGGTCTGAAAGCCGAGCGACGACATCCCCGACCGGTAGTGTCCGGGGTAGGCGAGCGCGACCCGGACATCGCCGCCATGCCGCGGCGGGAGCCAGCCGCTCTCGCGGCGGCCGCCGATCGGCGAACCGCGCTGCGGTCTAGTCAGCCTGGCGCCTCAGGAACGTCGGGATGTCCAGGTCGGCGCTGTCGAGTTCGCTGTCGTGGCTGAAATCCATCCCGACGGCTTTCTTCAGGCCCTGCTGTCGGATGTAGGTCGGCGTGTCGAAATTCGTCGGGGCGTGCGCCGGACGTCCGGTCCGCACCGAAGGCCGCGACGGCATCGGCACGGCTTTCTGCTCAAAGCCCGTGGCGATGACGGTAATGATGATGTCCTCCTGCTGCTCGGGCTTGATCACCGTGCCCCAGATGATCTGGGCGTCCTCGGCGACCGCCTTCTGTACGATGTTGGCTGCGTCGTTCGCCTCCTGCAGCGCCAGGTCCGGACCGCAGGTCACGTTGATCAGCACGCCCTGGGCGCCGTCGATCGAGCCGTCCTCGAGCAGCGGCGAGGAGATCGCGCGCTGCGCCGCCTCGACGGCGCGGTTGTCGCCGCGCGCGATCCCGACGCCCATCACGGCGCGGCCCATGCGCGACATGATGGTGCGCACATCGGCGAAGTCCACGTTCACGAGACCCGGCACGGTCACCAGGTCGGAGATGCCGGCCACGGCCTGGCGCAGGATATCGTCGGCCATCCGGAAGGAGTCCAGCAGCGTGGTCTTGCGGTCCACGAGGCCGAGCAGCCGCTGGTTCGGGATCGTGATCAGCGTGTCGACGTTCTCGCGCAGCTCGCGCAGCCCCTCCTCGGCCTGGCGCATGCGCCGCTGCCCCTCGAACGGGAAGGGCTTGGTGACCACGCCGACAGTGAGAATCCCCATCTCCTTGGCGATGTTCGCGATGACCGGGGCCGCGCCGGTGCCGGTCCCGCCGCCGAGCCCCGCGGTGATGAAGAGCAGGTCGGTCCCCTGGATCGCCTCGGCGATGCGCGTTGAATCCTCGTTGGCGGCCTTGCGGCCGACTTCGGGGTTGGCGCCGGCGCCGAGACCCTTCGTCAGCATCGAGCCGATCTGGAGTTTCGCGGAGGCAAGCGAGTGCGCCAGGGCCTGCAGATCGGTATTGGCCGCGATGAACTTGACCCCGTCGATGCCGGAGCTGATCATCGAATTCACCGCATTGCCGCCGCCCCCGCCGACCCCGATCACCCGGATGTCGGCCCCCAGCATCATGTCCTCCTCGATCTCGAAGTGCATCCGCCCGCCCTCCCGCGCATCGTCCAGAAGCTCAAAGCCCATCACCGTTCTCCCCCTGTCTTTCCCGTCGCGCCCGATTGCCGTCAATTGCCGTCGAAGAATCCGCCGAACCAGTCCCGCATCCGGTTCGCATTGCGTCCGAAGAAACCCTTGCTGCCCGAGCGCGGCCCGAAGCGCGCGCTATCCTGGTTGTGCATCCCGTAGAGGACCAGCCCGACCCCGGTCGTGTACACCGGGCTGTCGATGACGGTCACCATCCCGCCCACGTCGTGCGGCGTGCCGCGGCGCACGGGCAAATCGAAGATCTGGTCGGCCAGTTCCGGCAGCCCGTCCAGGATCACCGAACCGCCCGTCACGACGATCCCCGAGGGAATCATCTCGAGAAACCCGGACTTCTCCATCTCGTGTTTCGCCAGCTCGAGGATCTCCTCGATCCGCGGCTGCACGATCTCCGCGAGCACCATGCGCGAGAGCGTCCGCGGCTCGCGGCCGCCGACCGAGGGCACCTCGATGCTTTCCTCGGGGCGCACCATCGAGGCCATCGCGCAGCCGTACTTGCGCTTTATCTTCTCGGCCTCGTTCGGCGCCGTCCGCAACCCGACGGAGATGTCGTTGGTGACGTGGTTGCCCCCGAGGGCGATCACCGAGGTGTGCCAGATGCTCCCCTGGTGAAAAACCGCGATGTCCGTGGTGCCGCCGCCAATGTCGATCAGCGCCACCCCGAGGTTCTTCTCCTCCTCGGTCAGCGCGGCGTACGAGGACGCCAGCTGCTGCAGCACCAGGTCGCGCACCTCGAGCCCGGCGCGATTGCAGCTCTTGATGATGTTCTGGGCCGAGGTCACCGCCCCGGTCACAATGTGCACCTCGGCCTCCATGCGCACCCCCGACATGCCGAGCGGCTTCTTGATGCCGTCCTGCTCGTCGATCACGAACTGCTGGGGCAGCACGTGGAGCACCTCGCGGTCCATCGGGATGGCCACGGCCTTGGCCGCGTCGATCACCCGCTCGATGTCCCCCTGCGTGACTTCCTTGTCCTTAATCGCGATGACGCCGCGGGAATTGAAGCCCTTGATGTGGCTGCCGGCGATGACCTCGTTGATCTCGACGCCGGCCATCAGCTCGGCTTCCTCAACGGCTTTCTTGATCGCCTCGACGGTCGAGTCGATGTCCGAGACGACCCCCTTGCGCATGCCGCGCGAGGGGCTCGTGCCGATGCCGATGATGTCCAGCCCCCGGTCGGTGATCTCCCCGACGACGGCGAGGATCTTCGTGGTCCCGATGTCGAGGCCGACCACGCGGTTTTCGTTCTTAGGCATGTCCGCCCCCCGCCTTGGCCCGGCCCGCGCCGGCGCCATTTCCCTGCCCCTGCGGGCGCACGGCCGGCGGGCGCATCGCCGCCTTCTTTTCGGGCTCGACGATCGGCGCCGGCGCCGCCGGCAGCGCCACCACCTGACCCTCGGCCCGCAAATCCACGTACTCCAGCTCCGGCCAACGCTGCGCCATGTCCGGCGCCACGAGATGCCAGCGGCGCAGCCGCCCGGCCGCGTCGCGCCGGCCCGCGTGAACCAGCGGGCGGCCGGAAACCGGGACGATCACCGCATCGTCCGGGTCCGCGAGGTCGATGTGATCGATGGCCGAAAGCGCCGGGAAACCAACCAGCCTGATCGCCGCGACGAGGTCGATCCCGGCCGCGAGATCCGCCGCGCCGCGCGCGGTCAGCGTCCCGGCCACCGCCTCGATTCCCGTGAGGACCGGCAACTCCGGGCGGCTGCCGGGAGCGGCATCCGCGACGATGACCCCTTCGGCGTCCACGAGGTAGTCGCGGTCGGCGCGCACGAGGAGCGCGGGCACCCGCTCGGCGATCTCGACGACGATCGTGCCCGGCAGCCGGCGGCGCAGACTCGCCTCGCGCACCCGCGGGTGCGCGACGAGCCGGGCGCGCGCAGCCGCCAGATCGAGGCCGAGCAGGCTCTCTCCCGTGCGCAGGCCCGCGGTTGCGAGCACGTCGGCGCTCGTGAGCGCCTGGTTGCCGGCGACCTGCAGCGTCTCGATGCGGAACAGACGCAGCGAGGAGAGGCGCGCGTGCACCCAGCCGGGCCCCAGCGAGGCCCAGGCGGACGAGCCGAGACCGACCGCCGCCGCGATGGCCAGCCCGATGCCGCCGCGCCGGGCGCCCACCAGCCATCTGCGGCGCCGCTGCGCACGGTGGTAGGTGGCCTGGTGGGCATCGAAGTCCGGGCGGTAATAGCTCTTCACCGCGCCGCTCCACGATCGGGACACCGCGGTGCCGCGTCCAGCCGCGCGTCGGCCAGGATGCGCGTGACGAGTTCGTCGAACCCGATCCCGGCTTCGGCGGCCGACTTGGGCAGAAGGCTCGTCGCGGTCATCCCCGGGATCGTGTTGACTTCCAGCAGTTGGAGACGCCCGCGCTCGTCGAGACGGAAGTCGACCCGGCTTGCACCGCGGCAGCCGAGCGCACGGTGAGCGGCCAGCGCCAGTTTCTGCGTTCGCGCCGTCTGCCGGGCCGTGAGGGGGGCGGGCACGAGGTACTCCGTGGCCCCGGAGGTGTACTTGGCCCGATAACTGTAGAAGCCGCCGCGCGGCCGCATCTCGACCACGCCGAGGGCCCGGTCGCCGAGGACCCCGACGGTCAGATCGCGCCCGGGAACGAACACCTCGACGAGCACTTCCGGATCGTAGCGAAATGCCGTCGCCAGAGCCCTCGCCAGCGCGCCGCGCGTGCGCACGACACTCATGCCGACCGTCGAGCCTTCGCAGACCGGCTTGACCACGACCGGGGGTTCGAGACGATCGAGCGGCCAGCCCCTCCGCGTGCCGACGGCCAGGACCTCGAAGTCCGGAGTCGGCAGAGCGTGCGCACGGAAAATCCACTTGGTCTGTTTCTTGTCCATCGCCAACGCGCTCGCGAGCACGCCGGACCCGGTGTAGGGGATGCCCAGGCACTCGAGCAGTCCCTGAACCGTGCCGTCCTCGCCGCCGCGCCCGTGCAGCGCGAGGAACGCCACGCTGACTCTCCGGCGGGCCAGCACCTGCGGCAGATCCCGCCCCGCGTCGACGCCGACCGCCCGGTGTCCGCACCGGCGAAGCGAGGCGAGAATCGCCGCCCCCGTCCGCAGCGACACCTCGCGCTCGGCGGAGCGGCCGCCCATGAGCACACCCACGACCCCCTGTTTCAGCTTCTGCGCAGCCATCGACTCCCCCGCACCCATCTCAGCGCTCCTCGCCGACGGTCTGAATCTCCGACTCGAGCCGGATCCCGGAATGCTGCTGCACCCGGTCGGCGATCGTCGCCATCAACCCCTGAATGTCGGCTGCCGTAGCCTGCCCGATGTTCACGATGACGTTCGCGTGTTTCACCGAGACTTCCGCGCCCCCGACCCGCGCCCCCTTGAGCCCCGCCGCCTCGATC
>JANOHV010000188.1:0-46149 GCA_031406795.1 Candidatus Rokuibacteriota bacterium | reverse complement strand
CTCAGCGAGATCCGCGCCTCCTGGGAGCGCCCCGCTGACGCTCTGCGCGAGGCGGCGCTGAGGCTGGCCCTCAAGGAGCGCTTCGTCCAGCCGATCCCCACGCGCTGGCGCACCGTCTCGGCGAACCTCGACGAGAGCTTCAACCGGGCGGCGATCACCCTCGTGATCGTCGCCCAGGGGATGCGCCAGGAGGCCATCGAACATTTCCGCGATGAGTACCTGCGGGCTATGGACTGAGGGGCGGGCGGTGCGTGTAAATTCGCGCGGGTGGGGCATATGCCTCTTTTCCTGGGCCAACCAGGGACACGGGGTGGGCACGACGAGCATTGGTTACTGAAACAACTCTGTAAGGCACTGTTTTTTCAGAGAAGCATTTATTCGGCGCCTAGCCTGCCGGCGCCTCGCACTCTGGCACCGATTATGCTTACTAAGGAAGCGACGGAGGACAAAACGTGATTGAAGAACGGTCTCTTGACACGAACAGACGGGGATTTTACACTGCCTCCCTACGCTTGCAGTTCACTAATGGCCCGTACAGCGCGGGCAGAGGGAGGAACGAGGCTGTGATGATGAGAACAAGGTCAGGTCTGTGGTCCGTCGCGGCGGGGTTGATCTGCGCGTGTACCATGCTGTTCGCCATGGTCGGCAGCGCCGCCGCAATCGATGCGCCCAAGTGGGTCGCCGTCCTCTATGTTGACGCGCAGCGCTCGGTCGGCCTGCGATGGACGCCGGTGCCGGGGGCCAGCGGCTACAAGGTCCTGCGCAGCGACAAGGCGGGCTCGGGACACGTCGAAATCGCCGCCCCGGCGCAGCCGCAGTACTTCGACGCGACCGTCCTGCCGGGTGAAAACTATTTCTACGTCCTGCAGGCCGTCGCCGGCGCCGAGCTCAGCCCCAACGGCGATGAGCGCGCCATCGCGATCCCCGGGTCCAAGAAGGTGCTCACCGTCGCGCCGGAGTGGGTGGCAATCAAGGCCGACGCCAGCACCGAGTTTGGCAAGACCAACTACCGGGTCGGGCTCTCCTGGAATTCCCCGAAGTCCGGCAAGGCGATCGCCTACAATCTCTACCGGAGCGAAACCTCCGGGAAGGACTACCAGAGCATCAACTCCTCGGCCGAGACCTCCTTCATCGATGCGAAGGTCGAGCTCGGCAAGACCTACCACTACGTCCTGACCACCCTCGACGACTCGTTCCAGGAGTCCGGCTACTCCGCCGAGAAGAGCGTGACGATCGCGGCGGCTGCAAAAGACACCACCAAGAAGAAGAAGAAGCTCACTTCCGTCCCGCTGCACTCCAAGAACCTCTTCACGCTCGACAACAAGCTCGATCTGCTCAAGCAGCCGCGCGACATCACCGTAGCCGACAACGGCATGATTTACATCGCGGACGGCGCCGGCCACAGGATCGCGGTCTTCGACAAGGACAACCAGTTCGTCGCGCACTACGGCGTACCGGGCCGCGGCGAGGGGAAACTCGACACCCCGAGCGGCATCGTCATCGTCGACGACGACCTCTACGTCACGGATCAGACCGGGCCGTACATCCACATCCTCCGGCCGGACGGCAAGTTCGTGAGGTCGGTGCCGGCCTACCAGAACCCGAAGCTGCCGCCCACCCAACCCTGGGGGATCGCGCACGACCCGAAGCTGGGGCGCTTCTACGTCACCGACCAGATCAACCACCAGGTCCAGGTCTACGACGAGAAACTGAAGTTCGAGTTCGCTTTCGGCACCAAGTACGACGACGCCGGCAAGGCGATCGAGCCGCTGGAGCTCAAGTTCCCTATCGGGATCGAGGTCAGCAACGACGGCAGCCGGATCGTGGTCGTCGACGGCGAGGCGCACGTCACCTTCTACGACGACACCGGCACCAAGGTCGAGCAGCTCGGTGAGCGTGGCGCCGGCGTCGGCACCTTCATGTATCTCAACGGGATGGCCCACGACGTCAAGCGCGACTGGTTCTTCGCGGTCGACAAGACCGTGAACACCGCACAGATCTTCGACGGGAACGGGGGCTTCAAGTATATGCTCTCGAACGAGGACGGCAAGGGGGCGCCGGGCCTCTCGAACCCCAACGGCGCCCACATCGTCGGCGACCGTTTCTACGTGGTCGAGAACATCGCCAAGCAGTACAGCATCAGGCAGCTGCTCTGGGACAAGTCTCCGCCGCCGTTCGTCCCGGAGCAGTAGCGGTTAACAGGGAGTTTTGGGAACGCAAGGAGGTGGTGGAGGAGGGGAGGTGAGCCGGGGTTTGGTGCCGCCGCGCACGGCGGCGGAAGGTTTAAGGCAGACATGGCAAGACGGGTAAACCGGGTAAACTGGGAGGGAACGATGAAAAAAGGATTGCTCGTAGCAGTGACGCTGCTCGCGGCCGGCCTGATGGCCGTTCCGGCGCAAGTGTTCGCGCTCGGTGGGCCGCACGCGACGTTCACGTGCAACAACTGTCACATCCCCCACGCCGCCGGCGGCGACCGCCTCTGGATCGATGTCCCGTCCGGTGTCGGCAATTGGGGCGCAAACAAGATCGGCCAGCTCTGCTACTCCTGCCACGACGGAACCTCCGGCGGCTCGAACATGGCCAACTACGCCTACGACAACGCCTCCCACGGCCCCAGCTTCGCGGCGATCCCCGCCGAGCCGGACGGCCCTGCCGCATCCGCTACTCCCGGCGCGACCGCCCTCAACGCCAGCACGCTCCCCTACAGCAACGCCACCAACCCGCTGACGCAGTCGGGCGGCCGGGCGATCCAGTGCACCTCCTGCCACTTCGTGCACGACGAAACCGACTCGAAGCGCCCCTATCTGCGCACGGGCACCGGCGCGGCCGGCTACCGCGGCGACCTCTGCGAGCGCTGCCACATGCGCGGCGAGATCGACACGGCGGCCGAGCAGGGCGACAACAACGAGGCCGCCGGCTACAACGTCAACATCTCGCTCCACCCCATCCAGATTGCCGCCACCGTCCCGACCCAGGGCGCGAGCATGGTCGCGGCGCTCGCGGTCTCCTCTGCAGGCAGCCCGAACATGGGCAATCCGGTCCCGGCCGCCGGTTCCTGGACCTGGAACCTGGGTGGCAAGACAGACGCCGGCGGCGCCACCGGCGTGCTGGACTGCAACACCTGCCACGCTGTGCACGGGGACGAGACCGCGGGCAGTGGCGGCCAGGGTCTTTACATCCTCGCCATCAACAACTTCCCGACCAACTACGCCACCTCCGCCCTCTGCAACGGCTGCCATAACCGCCCGGTTGTTACTCTCGGCGGCGACCACCCGATCGACACCAACACCGGCGCCTACACGGTCAACTTCCCCACCAACGGCGGCCCGAACCACGGTTCCGCTCTGTCCCCGTGGCCAGCAGGCACCGCTGCAAATAACACTGCGGTCTGCTCGAGCTGCCACGACGCGCACGGCGGCCTGCCGGCCGACGCCAGCACGAACCAGGGTAACGTCCAGACCGGCCGCCTGCGCCGGACCATGGGCAACGCCACCAACTGGTGCTACAGCTGCCACGGCAACGCCTCCCCGAACAATCACCACTCGCACGAACAGAACCTGGCCGTTGCGCAGGGCGACAACATGACCTCGGTCCTCGGCTGCGAAGACTGCCACTCGGCCTTCGCACACAACACCCCGACCACCTTCTTCGCGACCCTCGACTTCGACGGCGCCGGCGGCGGCTTGAACCACGCGGCCTCCGGCGTGTGGTGCAACTACTGCCACAACTCGAACCCGACCGACCTCGAGGGGTCGGTCGCACAAGCCGCCGTCGCCACCATCACCGGCATGGACGGCGGTCTGCACGAGCGCTTCCCGAGGGGTCACGGCGTCGACCGCGGCGAGTCCAGCCACGTCCTCGGTACCGATGGTGTCTTCACGTTCGGTCCCCAGAACGTCGTTGTGACGGTACCCCGGACCGCCGCCTGGCCCGCGCCCGCGGCGAACCCGGTGGGCGGCAGCATCGACGGCTTTGCCGACAACCTCTCGCGCTACGGTCTCGCTGCCGCGACATCCACGGCCACTGCGGCGCTGACCTGCGAGTCCTGCCACAACATCATCGGCAACATCGGCTATAACGTTGTTCCCCTCGGCAAGGCCGGCTGGCAGAACAACCTGCTGCTGATGAACTATCAGGACGACGGGACCGGCAACCGGGCCGGGGCAGGCGGCGCAGCGGTCGGCTCGCGCTTCTGCATGGAATGCCACTACGGCGCCACCGCGGGGACGACCGGACCTCCGGGGACGCACCAGATCACCGGCCAGGTGATCACCGCCGCGGCTGACAATCAGCGCCCCACCACGACCCTGATCACCGGCGCCGGTTCCTACGCCGACGCGGCGGGTACCCCGAACACTGCATCGTACCCGGCAGACAACCAGATGGACTGCGACTCCTGCCACCGGCCGCACGATGCGGCGCCGAGCGGCACGATCACCCCTTCGACACCCACCTACTCCGCCAACACCATCGTGAAGGGTGTCGACTTCATCCTCGAGGAGGCCAACGCCGGCGCGGGCTACTCGCCCACCCTCTGCGTTAACTGCCACAACTACTAGGATTCACGCTTGAAACCAGGGGGGCACGTTGCCCCCCTGGCTCTAAGAAAGTCACCGTGACGGGGGGGGGCGAACAGCCCCTCCCCGGTTCTGCTATGATGAGGCAGTCAACCATCAACAGGGGGGTACCGAATGAACGCCTGGAAGAACGTTGTTACCTGTACCGCCGCGATCGGTCTTCTGTCCGCCCAGATTGCGTTTGCGCAGGCCCCGCCCGCCGCGGCACCTGCAGCCCCGGCACCTGCAGCGGCGGCACCCGCCGTCAAGGCCGTGAAGCCTTTTGAGATCGGGCAGCCGGCGCTCGACTTCACCATCAAGAACTTCGAGGACAAGAAGGACTTCGTTCTCTCCGCCGAGCTCAAGAAGAAGAAGCTGCTCTTCGTCTGGCTCTCCTCGAGCTGCTCCTCCTGCCTGGCCGAGATCACCGAGCTGAAGAAGGCCCAGACCGAGGGTTCGATCAAGGACACGGCGGTCTACGTCGTGAGCATCGACTTCAACGAAAACAATCTCCAGAACTACAACGACTCGTACAGCCACCCGGACTTCACGATGCTCCACGACAAAGACTTCGCGTCCGCGCTGAAGTACGGCTTCCGCGCGACCCCGGCGACGCTCGTCATCGGCAGGGACGGGAATATCGCCTTCAAGAGCAGCGGTTTCCAGGCTGGCGAAAGCAAGGCGCTCCTCGAGGCTCTCGCCAATACGAAGTAGCCCCCGCGAGGCTCGGTCGAACATGACAGGAACGCGTGGTCGGCGGACGGCGGTTGTCCGCCGACCGCATTTTTCACCGGGGCGGGCCGCGGCGACGATAGCCGCGGCCGCGCTCTTTTTCGCATCGTCCTCCGTCGCGTCAGCAGCCGGCCCGGCCGGTGCGTCGCTGGCAACCTACCGCGGCGGGGCCGTCAGCCGCGCCGAGTTCGAAGGGTACCAGACGCGCAAGCTCGGCGCGGAGGGGTACCGCGACCTTCTCAAGGAACGCGGGGGGCTGCGCGCTGCCGTGCTGCGCCTGGCGCTGTTCGAGGTCGTCGCCGGTCTCGCGGGGGAGGCTGGCCTGCGCGAGAGCGCCGGCTTCAAGGAGCGGCTCCGGCAGCACGAGAACGAAATGCTCGCGCGGCTCTGGCGCAGGAAGATCCAGGATGAAGTCACGGTCGACGACGCGGCGCTGGAGCGGATGATTCCGGAGCAGGCGCAGTCCGTGTTTGCGAACTGGGCGTCGTTCCCCGGCGAGGAGGAGGCCGTGCGCTTCGCCGCCGCTCTGCGCGCCGGTTCGGATTTCCCCGCGGCCGCCCGCGTCGCCGGTCTTCCGGACGCCATGATCGGCGAGACGCGCCTGAGCGCCAACGGGGAGAGCCACTTCTCCGCCGCGTCGCAGACGAAGATCCTCGCGCTGGCGGTCGGCGAAGTGGCAGGGCCGCTGCGCGAGCCGATCGGCTGGTACGTGGTCATGGGCGTCGAACGTGGCGACCCCGCGAAGGAGCGCGCGGCTGAGCGCGAGCGGCTGCGCCCGGACGTGCTCAGGAGCGCGCGGGAGAAGGCGCTCGCCGCGGCGGCGGCGGCGCTGCGCGCGAAGGCCGTGATCAGCGTCGACGAGAAGGCGCTCGCCGACCCCGGCGCGCGCGCCAGGGTTGCCGAGGTCAACGGCGAGGCGGTGGTCTTCGCGCCGCAGGGAATGCACGGCGTGCCGCAGCACAGCGAGATGGAGAAGCTGCTGCGCAAGCAGCTCGACAAGCAGATCGACGAGCTGCTCGCGGCGCAGGAGGCGCGCCGGCTCGGGCTGGAGGCGCGGGATCCGCAGTGGGCGGAACGCATTGGGGACTACACGCTCGATCTGCTCCACGAATTGTACCGCGAGCGGGTCTTCCAGGGGTTCCAGGTCGACGAGGGCGAGGTGCTGGAATATTACGAGAGGAACCCCGACCTGTTCAAGACCAAGGCCATGGTGCGGCTGAGACAGATCGTCCTCGACAGCGCCTACCTTGCCGGGCGCTACCGGGCCGATTTGCTCGCGGGCCGGGCGGAGTTCGAGGAGCTGGCGAGGCGCGTGTCCATTGACCGGGGCAGCGCCGAGACCGGCGGCGACCAGGGGTGGATGCCCGAGGACAACATCCGCGAAGAGTCCCGGCGGTACGTCGAGGCGTTGCGCCCCGGCGAGGTCTCCATCCCGATCGAGGTGTCGAGGAATTACTATCTGATCAAGCTCGAGGCGCGGACCGAGCCGCAGCTGATCCCGTACGATCAGGTCCGGGAGCGCGCGCGGTCCCGGGCGCTGCTTTCCAAGCGGACCTCCTCCTGGCAGGAGTTCCTCGACCGCAAGCAGAAGGAAGAGCGGGTGACCCTTGATGAAGCGCAGATCGAACTTCTTGCGGCCGCGGCTCGGTAGCGCGGTCGCCCTCGCGGGGCTGCTGCTGCTGCTCTGGCCCGCCGGGCTCTTCGCAGGCGATGCGGGCCCCGCCGGGGTGCTGGTTACCGGCGTGCCTCCCGCCGACGCCGCGGTCATCGCCAGCGTCGACGGCGCGGCGCTCATCGTCGGCCAGGTGCGCGAGATCATGCGGGTCACCGGGGCGGGTCCGAAGGGGTCCGTGGCGGCGCTCGATCTCGCGATCGAGAGCCAGCTCCTCTACGCTGAGGCGGTGCGCCGGGGCCTCGGCCTGGATCCCGAGGTGGCCGCAGCCGTCGCCCGCGACACGAAGACCCTGCTCGTCGAGCAATACGTGCTCTCCCTGCATCGCGGCGAGATCTCCGCGAAGGACCCGGGATCATTCCACACCGGGAGCCAGATGAGCGGCAAGCACGGCGGCGTGATGTCGGAGGCGGCCCAGCTCGGGGATCTGGTCATCAAGCTCGAGAAGGAGGCGGGGGAGCGCGCCGAACTGGTCTTGCTGCCGGAGGTCTACCAGGGGGCGAAACCCCCGGACACCCCGCGCGGACAGCTCGTCGTGGCCCGCCTCAACGGGGAGGGGATCCTCTGGGCCGAGGTCGAGGCTGCGGAGCGTTCCGTCCAGGGGCTCGACCCGCCGCTCCAGGGTTTGACGGCGATGCGCTTCATACGGGCGATCACTGCTTTCGCCGGGAAAAAACTACTATATCGGGAGGCTGAGGCGGCCCTCCCCTCGTTCCGCGGGGATTTCGAACGCACCCGGGAGCGACTCGTCAGGACGTCCGTGACGCGGCGCCTGCTCGCGCTCGAGGTAGACGTGAGCGCGAGCCTCGGGGAGGAGCAGCTGCGGGCCTACTACGGCGCCAATCCCGGCCGGTACGGGTCCGCCGATGCGCCGCTGCCCTTCGACAAGGCCAGGGGGAAGGTCAAGGCCGACGCCGAGCGCGATGCGAAGCTGAAACAGCGCGCGGCGCTCGTGGGGCGGCTGCGCGCCGCCGCCAAAGTCTCCGTGGACCAGCCGCTGCTCGAGAGCCTCGGAAAATGAGGCTGCGCGGCGCGGTACGAACGACGTTCGTACGCGCCGCCGCGCTGATCATCTGTTCGTTCGCCGGCGCGAGCGGCGCGGCCGGGCTGGAAGCCCCCCGCTGGGTGGCCCAGCGTTTCATCGCCGAGCGGTCGGCCGTCGGCCTGGCTTGGACGGCTGTCCCCGGCGCCACGAAGTACCTCATCTTGCGGCGCGCTGAAGGCGAGGGAGAGGCACGCCAGATTGCGGCGACTCCTGGGCTGCAGTTCCTCGACACCGCCGTCGCCCGCGGCGTTCGCTACCGGTACGCCGTCCGCGCAGAGGGGGCCGGAGGCACGGGGCCGCTTTCGGCCGAGGCGGAAGTGCTGGCGCAGGCGCCGGAACTGGTCCCACCGCCCCCGCCGCGCTGGACCGACCTGGATCCCGGCACGGATGTGACGGAGGGGGCGGTCGCACGTCTGCTCTGGGCGTCGGCGCCCGGCGCCGTCTCGTACAACGTGTACCGGCGCTCGGCGGGCGAGCCCGCCGGGGAGTTTCAGCTGCGCGCCAATGTCCGGGAAAGCCGCTTCGCCGACACCGACGTCAGCGCGGGCGCGCGCTACGAGTACCGCCTGGGCGCCGTCAGCAAGACCGGGGTGGAGGGGCAGTTCTCGGAAGTCCGGGCGGTGGTGCTGGCCGCGCCCGCCGCGGCAAGGCCCGCGCGCGAGGCCGGGCCGGGGCTCCGGGTGCGGCCCAGCCGCGAGGCGTTCGTGCTCCGGGGCGACCCGCGGCAGCCGCTCAAGGCTCCGGTCGACCTGGTGGCGGGAGACGACGGCACGATCTTCGTCCTCGACAACCAGGTGCCGGGCGTGTTCGTCTTCGCGCCGGGTGGCGCGCTGCTGCGTGTGCTCGGGGGGCCGGGCGTCGGCGCTGAACGGCCGCTGCGCCAGCCGTACGGAATCGCGCTGGACGCGCAGGGGCGGGTCTGGGTCACCGATCGCCGCGAGCGCTCGGTGATCGTGGCCTTCGACCCCGCGACCGGGAGGGTGCTCGAGACCGTCACGTTCGACGCGCCGGCGCGCCCCGAGGCGTTGGAGCGGCTCACCCCCCGCGCCCGGGGAGAGCGGCCGTTCGCTCTCGATGTGGACTTCCTCCCCGGGGGGGAGATGGTGGTCACCGACAACACGTTCGGGAGAGTCTGCGTGCTCGGCCGCGGCGGGGCCCTGGTCAGGGAGTTCGGCCTCCCCGGGGACAAGCCGGGCGAGTTCAACCGGCCGTCGAAACTCGCGGTCGACCCCGAGGGGAAGATCTTCGTGCTCGACGCCCAGAACCGGCGCGTGCAGGCCTTCGACGGGGCGGGTTCCTTCCTCTTCGAGATCGGGCGCTCCCCGACGATGGTCGGGGGGTTCATCGGTCCCTCGGGGATCGCCTGGGGCGCCGACGGATCGGTCCTGGTCGCCGACTCGCCGATGGCGACGATTCAGGCGTTCGACCGGGGCACCGGCGCGTACCGGTACCACGTCGGCAGGGAGGACGGGGCGGTGGCCGCCGGCGGAATGCGCCCGCTCTGGGACGTGGTCACCCCGGCCGGTCTCGCGTTCGAACCGGGAACGGGGCGGCTCTGGATCGGGATGCCGATGGCACACGCGCTGTCCGTCCGGGAGTTCCTTCCCGCGAGCGGCGCAGCGCCCCCATGAGACAGGTGGCGGCAGCGGCGGCCGGAATCCTCGCTGCCGTCGTCGGGTTGGCCTGCCTCGCCGCCCTTCCTGCCAGCGCCGGCGTGGTCGGGACAGCGCACGAGATCGGCGCCGAGAGCGGGGGGGTCTGCGCCGTGTGCCACCTGCCGCACAAGGCCGCCGGGGACAAGCTCTGGCCGACGGACATGAGCGGCGCCAACCGCTACGGCGGCATCGGCGCCCTCTGCTACTACTGCCACGGGCCGGGAGACGCCGGCGGCTCGGGAATCGTGTCGTCGAATCTCGGGAACGTCTGGCACGAGCACTCGCACGGCCTGAATGCCGCCAGGAGCCCCGACGGGGCGGCGGCGGTCGACGCCACCCTTCCGTACGTCGCCGCGGCCGGGGCCGGAACTTTCGAGTGCACCACCTGCCACAATGTGCACGACGACGCCTACCGGCCATTCCTCTGGGACACGATCGACCGGCTCTGCCTGCGCTGCCACCCGCGGCGGAATTTCGTCGGCGGCGCGCCCGCCGCGGACGTCGGGGAGTGGGGTGCGTTCTCCGGTGAAAAGAACCCCGGCACCCACCCGGTCGGGACCGACGTCTTCGGGACGCGGCGGGACTCCGCCCCGATCGACCCGGCGCTCGCCGGTCTCGGGCTGCTCCCGTGGGACGGGGGCCTCCCGGGGACGCACAACCTCGGGCCGCACCTCATCGGCGGCGGCGCGCCGGGAGCGAAGGCGGGCATCGGCTGCAACACCTGCCACGCGGTCCACGGGACGTACCCGGAAGGGGGGGCGGAGACCCCCCCGGGCGAGGACTTGCTCGCGATCGCCCAGGGCAGCTCTGCCTCCGGGCACGCGAACGGGGAGGGAGGCACGGCAAGTGCCCTGTGCGAGAGCTGCCACCGCGGGCCGCGGCCGCAGGGGTATGCCGGTGCGGCCTGGCCAAACCCGGGATCCCTCTCCTTCACCCACCCCGTCGACGACTACGACTCTTCAAGGGACAAGGGCGTCACGGAACTGCCAGCGGGCTGGCCGGCCGGGTCGAACCCCACGGCCGTGATGCGGCCGAACCTGATCTGCGGCTCCTGCCACCTCGCGCACCCGCTCGCGGCGTTCGTCGCGCAGCCGGAGGCCCCCCCGCGGGGCGACGGCGTAGGGACGCCGCTGCTGCGCGACGAGATAACCGCGATCTGCGCCGACTGCCACAAGGCCGGTTTCGGCGCGCACCACCCGGTCGGTCCGGGGCTGATGGGATCAGGGAGGTTTCGGGACTCCTTCATCGGCAACCAGGACGACGACCTGACCTGCGAGGACTGCCACCTTCCCGGCGGCGCCCACAACTGGCCGGTTCAGGGGCTCCCGGGCCTCGACCCCGACTGGCGGCCGAAGGACAGCTCCCTGGCGCCCGGACAGCCGTCGGACAACGGCCGGATCGGGGAGTTGAAGGGGGTCAGGTTCACCGAGCAGCGGTCGCTCGAGTGCTTCCGTTGCCACACCAACTCGGGGGAGCGGTTCACCCCGACCAGGGGCAAAGCCGGCGGGCGCCGGATAAATGCGCAGTACCAGGCTCTGGGGGACGGCAGCCACTTCCTCGGAAAGACGAAACCGGAAGGGGTGAAGACCGGCCTCTGGCCGCGCGGGGGGTACTCCCGGTACGCCGGAACGCCTGAGGAGCCGGTCCTCGTCTGCGAGTCGTGCCACGACCTGAAGCCGACGGGCATAGCCCCGGGCTCGCCGCAGCTGCTCGAGACGCACGCCGACGGGGAGATCGTCGACACCAACGTGTTCTGCACCGCCTGCCACGTCAAGGGTGTCATGAAAGGGGGGAACCACCCGATGACCGGCGAGCTGGTCTCCTTCGCTGTCGATTCCGGGCGCACCCTGCAGACGTTGAAGACCGGAGGCGGCGAGTTCCGCATCCCGGAGAACCCGGACGGGACCGGCGCAAATACGCCCGGGGCCCCGACCGGGCCCGCCACCTACCCGCGCGAGAACGCGATGACCTGCGATTCCTGCCACCAGACTCACGACGCGTCGGGGTCGACGTTGATCCTCGAGGTCTGGCCGGCTGCGATCAAGCCGGTCGGGATCCTGCCGACGACGACCCTCTACGGGGAGTGGCAGGTGCCAGACGCCGATGGGACCAGCTTCGACTACCAGGCCCTCTGCGTGCAGTGCCATACCAAATAAATGGTCCCTCTTCTCCCTCTGCAGTAAGGCTGAGCCCGATAGGGTTCACCGAAGCCGTTCGTGCTGAGCTGGTCGAAGCATGCATGGTGTAACCGTTCACCCTTCGACAAAGCCAAACCCCCTTTCTCCTCCCTTTGAAAGGAGGAAAAAGGGGGTTCAATCCCCGAGAGGTCTCGCTAGGCTAGAATGGGTGGCACTTCGAGCAGAGCATCATCGACATCGACATCCCGCCGGCGACACCACGCAACTCCCCCGTGGCGTGCGGGTTGTGGCAGGTCGCGCAGGTCACGCGGCCGAGGATGTCCAGGGGCAGGTCCTTAGGGATCTTGATCTTCTTGGCTTCCATGATGTCGGCGTCCGGCTTGCCGGTGTGGTCGACGCTCGAGGGGTGGGGGAACGACTCGTGGCAGCGGATGCAGAGCAGCACGATGTCGCCCTTGAACTTGACCTGCTGGGTGATCCCCGCCTTGAGCTTCGCGATGTCCGGCTTGGTCTGGTGGCAGAACTCGCACCCCTCGAGGTTGTTGATCTTCTCGTGCGGGTTGAGGGAGGAGAACTCCGTCTGGACGTGGCACTTCCAGCAGATCTCGTTGCGGGTCTTGTAGGGCGCGCCGCGCAGGAAGTTCGGGTTCTCGCGATCGTAGACCGGCGAGTCGCCGCCCGTGTGGCAGCTCAGACAGGTCAGCACCCCCTTGTACAGCGGCCAGTCCTTCGGGATGCGGTCCTTGTAGATGCCCGTGACCTCCTTGATCGGGTGGGCGTTGGACTTCGAGAGCCCGGACTCGTGGCAGCGGTTGCACAGCTCGTTCGGGTCCTCGTTGCGCAGCGGAATCTCCGAAAGCGGCTGCGCCCCGGGCTCGCCCTTGGCGAACTTCGGGCGCACCTTGTGGCAGGCTTCGCAGAAGGCTTTCATGAAGTGCGGCCGCACGCGGGCCGACTTGAGCGCCAGCGCCACGAACTCCTTGCGCAGGAACTTCTCCTCGCCAGTGCTGCCGTGCGGGTTGTGGCAGGAGACGCAGGTGAAGTCCCCACCGATCATCGGCAGGTCCGCCTTCGCGATCTCGTCCTTGAGGTTGGGGTCGGCGAAGGGGTTCACGAGCAGGAAGTGCCCGCCGCGCGTGGCAGCGTGGCAGAAGTCGCACAGCTCGACGGGGTTCTTGGTGAACTTGACCTTCTCCCCCTCCTTCGGCTCCTTGCCGTGGCAGAAGGAGCAGCTCTTCTTCACGCCGTCGGCGCCGCCCTTGCCCTTGTGCGGGCTCTTGTCCTTGAGGCCGTCGCCGTGGCAGGCGCGGCAGAGGTCGCGCCGGTCCTTGAACTTCGCCTTCGCGATGTCCTCGGGGTCCGACGAGGCCGGAAAGCCGCGCAGCAGCTTCAGCCCGGCCGTCTTGGTGTGGATAAAATGGCAAGTCGAGCAGACGACCGTCCCCTTGAGCGCCCCGGTCTGCTCCAGCGGGAACATCGGCAGGACGTCGATCTTCGGGGTGACCTTCGCGGGATCGACGTTGATCGGGTGCACGTTGTCCGAGGCGTCGTGGCAGGTCAAGCAGAGATCCACGTTCCCCTTCTCGCCGTTCTTGAACTTCACGGTCGCGGCGGTTGCGCCGTCGGGGGGCGTCCCCTCGTGGCACTCGGTGCATTCCAGGTCGCTGTGGGGGTTGCTCCTGTCGTAGATGTCGGTTTCCTTCTCCTTGGCGGTGTCGAGTTTGAGCCCCTGTGCGGCGAGCGGTGCGGCGGCGAGGCAGAGGACCAAGGCAGCAACGATACCGCCGACCGTCATGCGCACGCGCGCGTGATGCGCGTCAGACCCCGACATGTTACCCATTCCCCTGTCCTCCGATTGCCCCTGCCATTTTTTTCACTTTTCATATTAGGAAGCGGCGTTATCTTTGTCAACCGTTTCACGGCCGGATGTCTGGAGCGAATCAAAGTCACGACGCTCAGCGTGGAGCGGCTAGCTGTGAGCGCACGATGCCGAGGCGGAACCGGGCATCGTAAAAATCAGGCTTGGCACGCAGCGCCAGTTGGTACTGTTCGGCGGCCTCTGCACGGCGACCCCGCCGCTCCAGCGCCACGCCCAGATCGTAGTACGCCTGTTCGTTCTCCGGTTCGAAGCGTTGCGCCGCGACGTAGTGGGGGAGCGCCGTCTCGAACTCCCCCTGGTCGTCGAGGATGTTCGCCGCATAGAGGTGGACCAGGCCGTAGTCCGGCCTTCTGCCCAGGACCTCGCGGTATTGGGCGAGGGCCTCCGCCGACTTTCCCAGCCTCGCCAGGGTCAGGCCGATGGCGACGCGGGCGGCGTCCAGGTCGGGCTGCAGAAGGAGCGCCTGGTTGAGATGGGCGAGGGCCTCCGTGGGGCGGCCCTCGCCATGCAGGGCCAATCCCAGATTGAGGTGCGCGGCCGGGAACGTGGGCCTGCTGCGGATAGCTTCTTGCAGGTGGCGGATTGCTTCCACGGTCCTCCGTTCCTTGTTGAGGGCGACTGCCAGGTTGGTGTGGGCGAGGTAATTCTCCGGGTCCACGGCGAGGGCATGGGTGTACAAGTCAAAGTTCGAGCGCCAGTGCTGGACCTGTCGCCAGGTGAGAATCGCACAGGTCGCAATGAGCGCCCCTGCGGCAAGAACCGCCACGGAGCGCCGCCGCAACCGGCGCGGCAACAGCGCAGGCAGTCCCCAGGCCGCGGCCATGAATGACCCGATAAAGGGGAGATAGGTGTAGCGGTCGGCCATCGCCTGGAACCCGATCTGGACGATGCCGATGACGGGCACCAGGGTCCCGAGGTACCAGAGCCACCCGGTAGCGACTGCCGGGTGACGCCGGCGCAAGAAGACGGCCAGCGCGGCGAAGCACGCGAGCAGGAAGACCGACCCCGCGACTGTCCAGGCGGGGATCCCGGCCGTGGGGTAGGGGTAGAAGAACGTCAGCCGTGTGGGCCAGATCATCGCCCCCAGGTACTTCACGTACGAGACGGAAGCGTTGGCCAGGCGGGATCCGAAGGAGAGGATCTCCAGTGCGGCCACTGCCCCGCCCCTCGCCTGGGCGAAATAGGTTATCAGGCAGGAAATTGCAGAGAGGGCGAACAGCGGCGCCTTCTCGGCCGCAAGACGTGTCCATGGGGAAAAAGGCGTTTTATGCCCGGGTCCGGTGCCGGCCGGGCGGCGGTGGGCGCGGTCAAGGGGCCAGGCGTCGAGAAGCAGGAGCACAAAGGGCAGTGTCACCAGCATCGGCTTGGCCATCAGGCCGGCGGCAAAACTGAAGAGGACTGGGAGGTATCGGCTGAGATTCGGCTTCCGCACATAACGCAGGTAGGAGAGAAGCGTGAGCATCCAGAAAAAGGCGCTCAGGACATCCTTTCTTTCCGCCACCCAGGCAACCGACTCCACGTGCATGGGATGCACCGCGAAGAGGGCTGCGACGAAGAAACTGCGCCCGAGGTGGCCGGTAAGACCACGCAGGGCAAGCAGCAGGAGCGCCGTGTTCGCAAGGTGGAGAAGAAGGTTGACCAGGTGGTGCCCCGCGGGCTTGAGCCCGAAGAGCGTGACGTCGGCCTGGTGCGTAATCCAGGTCAGCGGGTGCCAGTTGAAGTTGGAAAACGACGTGAAAGCCCACCGGATGTTCTCTAAGGAGAGCCCCGTGGCCACGTGCCGGTTGCGAAGGATGTAATCACCGTCATCCCATACGAAACCGTGGCTCAAAACCGACGAATATGCGGTTGCCGTGACAACGAGCAGGAGTGTCCCAAGCCTGAGGGCCGGAGATCGGAGCCGCGCGCTCAACGACATCAGGGGTTCCGCCGCCGTTGGGATTCGGCGGCATACCGGTCGGCCTCCCGGTATCTGCCCAGGCGGTTCAGGACGCCCGCCAGGTTTCCCGGGGCATCCGGGTCGTCGGGGGCGAGCTGAGCGGCTTGCCGGTACGGCTCCACCGACTCCTCGAATCTCCCGACCGCCACCAGGGCATTGGCCAGGTTGTAGTGCACATTCGGATGGTACGGATTGATCCGTACGGCCTTGCGGTACTGCGCGATGGCCTCCTCGAGCCTGCCGTTTCCCTTGAGATGAATGCCGAGGTTGACGTGTGCCACCAGGTTCTCGCTGGTGACCGCCAGCGCACGGGAAAACAAGGTCCCGGAGTCACGCCAGAAACCGACCTGGCGGTTGCCGACTACGGTCAGTCCGGTGAAAACAATGCCGGCCGCCGCCGCCAGGATCCCCCGCCGCCAGGGCCAGCCCCGCGAGAGTTCCGCCGTCCCCCACACCACCGCGACGAAGACCCCCACCAGCGAGAGGTACGTGTAGCGATCGGCCATGGACTGGGCCCCGACCTGGACCAACCCCTGCATCGGCACCAGCATGACGAGGTACCAGAGCCAGCCGGTCGTCAGGAAGCCGCTCCTGCCCCCCCGGAGCGCCACCGCGGCGCTGATGACGAGGAGCGCGACTGCTGAAACCGCCAGCGTGCCCCACGCGATGGTCGTGGGATAGGGGTAGAACACGGCAAGGTCGTTCGGCCAGAGGGTTTTTCGGAGATACGCGCCGTACACCACGACCGCATTCGCCAGCCTGTCCGGCAGGGGGACTTGCGACAACGGCGCGATGGCTCCCCGGTGGACGAGATAGGTGATCACCGAAAAGACAGCGGAGATCAGGAACAGCGGCGCTTTCTCGAGCAGCAGCCGGTATGGCCCCGCCGTCCAGCGGCCGAGCGGCCACCCGTCCAGGAGCAGCAGCAGCAAAGGCAGGGTGACCAGCGTGGGTTTGGCCATCAAACCCAGGGTGAAGAGCAGGACGAGCAGCAGGTACCGCGCGGCACTGCGTCTGGCCGTCCACCAGGCGTACGCCCAGATGCCCGTCAGGAAAAACAGGCCGCTCAGGACGTCTTTTCGCTCGGAGATCCAGGCAACCGACTCCACGTGCAACGGGTGAAGGGCGAAGAGGGCGGCGGCGAAATAGCTCCGCCACGCGGCCCCGGTCATGCGCCGCAGGAGCAGGAACAGCACCGCGGTGTTCGCGAGGTGGAACAGGAGGTTGACCAGGTGCTGCGGACCGGGGTCCTTCCCGAACAACTCCGCGTCGAGCATGTGTGATAGCCAGGTGACCGGGTGATAATTTGCGGCGTGAGCGCCGAAAAACGCCCAGCGGACACCAGCGGCCTCCAGTCCCCGAAGCACCACGGGATTGCGATAGACGTAGGAGTCGTCGTCGTAGTTGACGAACTGGAATTCCCCGACACTTCGGTACATGACCGCGGTTGCAAGGAGGAGGGACACCGCCATGACCCACGGGAGGCCCTGCCGGAAAAGCGAGGCCCCTGTGTAGCCATCTCGCATGATGGCGGCGATTCTCCGGGCACGGTGGCGCTTTGTCAATGCGGGCGATTCATTACTTGTGGTACTCTTCAGCGATGATGTGCCGTTCCTCTGGACAAGAGCGTCCCTGCCGAAGTTGGCGCATGAAAAGGCTGGACAGTTATTATCTATATTTCACCTGCTTCAGCACGGGCTTTGTCATCCTGGTGCTGGAAATCCTGGGATTCCGTCTGTTCGCCCCCTACTTCGGCAGCTCCGTCTATGTGACCGGGAGCCTGATCGGGGTCGTCCTCGGCGCGCTCTCCGTCGGCTACTACCTGGGAGGCGAATTTGCCGATCGGTATCCGAGGGTCGATCTGCTCTACGGCAGCATTCTCGCGGCCGGAATCTACATGGTCCCCTGCTACCTCCGCTCCCGCCCCATCCTGGAGCATTTCCAGGGATATGGCATGGTGTACGGGGCCCTCCTGGCGGCCCTGGTGATCTTCGGCGTCCCCATGCTTCTGCTCAGCATGGTCTCCCCCAGTCTGATCCGGCTCCTCGGCACCGAACAGGGCTCGGCGTGACCTCCGGGGCGATCTTTTCGCTCTCGACCGTGGGGAGCATACTCGGCAGCTTCCTCTCGACGTTTTACTTGATACCGCGTCTCGGGTCGAAGGCGACATTCCTTCTCGCCATTCTCGTGACCGTGACCGTTGCGGTGGGCGGCCTCTCCCTGCGAAGACGCAAGAACCTGGGGCTCATGGCCGTGTCCCTGCCACTTCTGGCGTCGCCCGCCACCGTGCAGGACCCGCGGATCATCTATCAGACGGACTCGCTTTACAGCGTGCTCTATGTGTACGAGGACGCAGATGCGCGCTGGCTGGCTTTCAACGATCCGGTCTGGATGGAATCCTACATGCCGCTGCGCGGAAACCTGCTGCACACCTATCGGGAATACTTCAATCTGGCGCCCTACCTGACGGAAGTCTCGACGGCCCTGGTGCTGGGCATGAGCGCCGGCGCTTCGGTGCAGCAAAAGCTCCGCTTCACCGACATGAGCATCGACGCCGTGGAGATCGACCCGAAAGTCGTGGAGGTGGCGGAGAAGTACTTTGGAACCCGGGAGTCAGGGTCGCTGCGCATACACATCGATGACGCCCGCAGTTTCCTCGCGAGAACCGGGAAGAAATACGACTTCATCGAGGTCGATCTTTTCCAGGGAGGGCCGAACATCCCTTCTTATGTGGTCACCGAGGAATTTTTCAGGCTGGTGCGGGAACGATTGACCGACCGCGGCATCATGATGATGAACGTGCTCGGGGTTAAAGAGATGAAGGAGATGGAGGGGCTTGTCGTATCCGTCGGCAACACGGTCGCCTCGGTGTTTCCCACGGTGTTCCAGTACAGTCTCGGCGTCGAGAACACCCTGTTTGTCGCAATGGCGAGAGAGACCACCCGGGGGGAGATCGGCAGGAAGCTCGCCCAGGTCGACGAACCGCTCTTGTACCCTTTCGCCGCCGGCTTCGCGAGAGGCGTCCGGGAGTACGTCCCCGACCGGAGGTTCGACACGTTCACTGACGACAGAGCCCCGGTCGAAGGCCACCTGCATCGGGCGGTTGGGGCCCTTCTCGCGTTCAAGGCCCAGAAATAGAGGTTCCCCTCCCGGGTCCGTCGAGCAGGATTGTAAACTAGGAGACTCTGTCTCCTGTCGGGTTCCTAAACTGTTTGAGATGGACGGAAAGGCGGTGCGACGATGAGAAGTCAACGGGGACGCGGCGGGGCGGCGGCTGGGGGGACGTTGTGCGCGATAGTATTGGCGCTGGGACTCGGTGCCGGGTGTGCCACTGACCAGCCCGGCGTTGCCGGATCCAGCGTGGACTCCGGCAAGTTGCCAGCGACTGCTGTTCGAGCGACGGCCTCAAAGGACGCGGGGGGGGTGGCAACGAAGCCTTCCGTGGCCCCGGAGAGCGCCGAGCAGCAGCGGCGGCGTCTCGCAGCGCTCTGGCAGCGGATCGGCCTGGAATTTGTCTCCATCCCGGGCGGTGAGTTCGAGATGCAGACCAGGGGGGGCGTGGTCGACCAGCACCCCGAACGGGTGGCGGGATTTTTCCTCGGGCGGCACGAGGTCACCGTAGGACAATTTCGCTCGTTCGTCGAGGCTACGGGGTACCGGACCGATGCCGAGAGGGCCGGGGGGTGCCGTCAACTTCAGAAGGCCGGCTATTGGGAGGCCCGAGGAGGCGTGACGTGGCGGGACCCGGGCTTCCCGCAGAGGGACGACCATCCGGTGGTCTGTGTCTCCTGGGACGACGTCCAGGAATTCTGCGCGTGGGCGGGCGTGCGGCTGCCCACCGAGGCGGAGTGGGAGTTAGCCGCCGGAAACGGCGCACGGTGGGCGACCTTCAGTTGGGGCAGCGGGGCGCCGGAGGGGAAACGATCGGGGAACCTCGCCGGCGAAGAGGTCCAAGGCATTTTCGGTTGGGGAGGGGTTGGGCTCCTCGCCGGGCACGACGACGGACACCAGCACACGGCGCCCGTCGGCAGCTATGAGCCGGACGGGCTCGGTCTTTTCGACATGACCGGAAACGTCCTGGAGTGGACCTCTACCTCTTGGCGGGAATCGAGCGGCGCCACCTACGCCCTGCGCGGCGGCTCGTGGCAATCCGTCGCCGATAATGCCCAGGTCGCGAGCGCTACTTCGTACTACCGCCAGAACAAGAGCGACTTCATCGGCTTCCGGGTGGCGCGAAACGCCCCGTGAACCGGGACTTCGGCCCCACGCGAACGGGCTGTTGCCTCTTGACAATGGACTGCCATGTGAGCAGTATCACTCACGCATTGGCGCGGACGATCTGAATCGAGGAGGGGTGCATGCTCGGAGGACATCGTTTCCGGTACCGGCTCGCGGGTTTCTCGCTGCTGTTTGCCCTCCTTGTCGCGGGAGCGCCGTCGCCCCTCGCCGCTGAAGGCATGGGCGATCAGAAGTTCAAGCCCGGGGACAAGGCTCCCGAGTTTGTCGCCAAGGACCTGGCCGGCAAGGAGATCAAGCTCTCCTCGTTCGCGGGCAAGAAGGTCGTGCTGCTGAACTTCTGGGGGCTGCGCTGCGGTGCCTGCCTCGAGGAGATGCCGTACCTCGAGACGATCGCCAAGGATTATGCCGGCAAGGGCCTCGCGGTCCTCGGGATCGACACCGACGGCGTCGACGCCCAAACGGTCATCGACACCCTCAAGGAGGTCCAGGTCAACGTCACGTACCCGCTGATGACCGACCCGGACTTCGCGATCACCGACACATACACGAACTTCCTG
The DNA here is from genome assembly GCA_031406795.1 of Candidatus Rokuibacteriota bacterium. Classification (GTDB taxonomy): domain Bacteria; phylum JAUVQV01; class JAUVQV01; order JAUVQV01; family DATDCY01; genus DATDCY01. The sequence goes on along the minus strand of JANOHV010000188.1, from coordinate 25,737 downwards.
GTGCCGCTGACCATCGTGATCGACAAGAAGGGCGTGATCACCTACATCCACACCGGCTTCGAGAAGGGCACCGAAAAAGCGTATGAGAACGCCGTCAAGGCGGCACTGGGCAGCTAGACCCGGGAACCAGGCGACGTGCGCGGTGTCTGAGTCGAGCATGGCGATACAAGCGCTCACCCGTCGGTCAGCGGGCCTCGCGGCCTTCGTGCTCGCGCTGTGCCTTGCGGTCGCGACGCCGGCCTCGGCGCTGCTCGACGGCTCCAAGCTCAAGAAGGGCCAGCCGGCCCCCGACTTCACGCTGCAGGATCTCGACGGCAAGACCTGGAAGCTCTCGGACCTCAAGGGCAAGAAGATCGTGATGATCGACTTCTGGGCCACCTGGTGCAACATCTGCAAGCGCGAGATGCCCATCCTCCAGAAGGTCTACCAGGAGTACCAGGGCAAGGGCGTCGAGTTCTTCGGGATCGCCCTCGACGAGAACATCGCCGGGATCAAGAAGGTCGTCCGGGAGAAGGGCGTGACCTATCCGATCCTCGTCGACAAGGACACCAAGGTCGCCACCGAGATCTATCAGCTCTCGGGGCCGATCCCCTACAAGGTGGTCATCGACCTGTCGGGCATCATCGTCTACGACCACGTCGGGGACTACGTGGACTATCCCCCGGAGATTGTGGACGTCTTCGACCAGCTGCTCGAAGCCCAGCCCGCAAAGAAGAAGTGAACGTCGCCGGCTCCCTGGCGATTCTCCTCGCCCTTGCTTCTCCCGCCGCCGCCGCTGCTGCCGGGTTGCCCGGCTACGCCGGCTCCAAAGCGTGCCAGGAGTGCCACCCCCAGCTCTGGAAGCAGTGGAGCATGTCGCCGCACGCCCGCATGCTGCGCGACGTCAAGGAGCACCCGGACGCGATCGCCGCCGAGAAGTTCAGCCCCGAGATCCCGTTCCGCAAGAAGGACATCACGCACACGATCGGCTCGCACTGGCTGCAGAAGTACCTGACGGTGATCGACGGCCAGTTCTACGTCCTGCCGAAGTACTGGAGCTTCACCAAGGGCGACTGGGAGCCGTACTCGATCTTCAACTGGCGCAACAAGCCGTACTCGCTCAACTGCTACGGCTGCCACACCGTCGGCTTCGACCCGGTGAGCAAGACCATGGCCGAGGACTCGATCGGCTGCGAGGCCTGCCACGGCCCGGGGCAGAAGCACGCGGGGAGCCAGGACCCGGCGGACATCGTGAACCCGGCGAAGATCGCCAAGCGGCTGGCGGACAACATCTGCGAGTCCTGCCACACGGACGGCAACGACCTGGTCGACGGGATGTTCCCCTTCGCCGCCGGCTTCCAGCCCGGCCAGCCGATCGAGAAGTACTACACCGACTTCTTCCTGCCGAAACCCGGCTCGAAGAAGTGGTACAAGGGTAACTCGACCTACGAGGACCGCCACCGGATGTTCATGTTCTACCAGGCGGAGTTCTACTCGAAAAAACGAGCGTGCGGCGTCTGAGGGGTCGCGGCTCCGCAGGATGCGGAGGAAGGCTACTACACGAAGGACGAGTACTGCGCGACCTGCCACTACAAGTACGACAAGGAGATCGAGAAGCACGCGAAGCACGCGCCGGGGACCGTGAAGTGCGACGATTGCCACCAGACGCAGACCGTCGCGGACGGCACGCGCTACACGATCCACGACCACCAATTTGATTTTTCGCAGCCCGAAGTCGCCTGCGGCGAGTGCCACGAGCCCGGCGACGAGCGGCTCACGAAGACGCCCACGCACGCCTGGACGTTCGAAAAGGTGAAGTTCCCCAAGCCCCTGACGCTCGAGCAGAACTGCCAGCGCTGCCACGCGGAGAAGGAAGCGGGCTGGATTCAGGATAAGCTCAAGATCATCAAGCGTCGCCTCTGAAGAGGCACGGATCCCGAGACCTGGCTAGTGATGAACGCCGGGGGGTGCGACAGGGGGCAGGGTGAAATCCCTGCGATACGTCTGCATCAGGATCTTCCAGGTGCCCCGATTCCTGAGGCGGCAGAACAGCCGGTCCTTCGTGACTCTGCGGTTCCCGCCGGCGTCCGTGCCCTCGAGGATCAGGTGCAGCGGCACGAGCGCCTCGTCCCCCTCGATGGTCGCCGCGCCGACTTCGAGGGTCGCCGCCATCGCGGTGTTCTGCGCGATGGTTTCCCGCAGCAGGGAGCCGAAGGAGCCCTTGTCGAGCACGCCGCGGGTGAACGTGGCGATCTGGGCCTCGGCGTCGTACAGGTACAGGACCTTCTCGGCGTTGCACTCCTGGTATCCGGCGATGATGCTCTCGCGCAGCGCATCGACGATTTCCTGGTCGACGCTGCTCAACTCGTCGGCGTGCAGCGCGGCCGGCACGGGGACTGCAAGCAGCAGGATCGCCGCGAACCCGGCGAGGGCTGCCGTCATGCCGCGCCGGCGGCAGCCCGCCGTTGAGCTGGAACCCATTCGCTAGTTCGCCTTCGCGATGACGTCGGCCAGTTCCTCGGGGTTGAGCGCGCCGTAGTGGCCGTAGGCGATCGTGCCGTCCTTCTTCACAAGATAGAGCGCCGGCGTGGCCTTGATCTGGTAGCTCTGGTCGATCAGGAACTCCTTGCCGTCGATCTTGTTGAGCAGCATCCTGAAGGTGAACCCCTGCTGCTTGGCGAAGCCTTTCACGGTCTTCGCGCGCGGCGCTTCGTCGAGGTTGATGGTGACGATCTGCACCTTATCCGCGTACTTCGGCTGCTCCTGCTCAAGGATCGGCAGTTCGTCGCGGCAGGTGCCGCAGAACAGCGACCAGAAGACCAGCAGCACCGGCTTCTCCTTGATCGCCTCGGCCAGCGTGAAGGCCTTTCCGTCGGTGTCGACCGCCTCGATGCCCGGCGCCAGCGAGCCGACCGGCAGCAGATCCGCATCGACGGCGTGGAGCGGAGCCGCCGCGAACAGCAGAGCGGCGCCGACGAGAGCAGCGGCGAGACTACGGAGTGTGGTTCTCATGCGTGGGTCCTTTCTTCTGTGAATGCCGGGGCGACCGCCGGTCGCCCCTACTTCGCCGGGAGGAGCTTTTTGACGATCGCTTCGAGTTCTTTCTCGAATCCCGGTTTGTAGCCGACGTGGAAGAGACGCACCGTGCCCGCCGGATCGACGAGTATGGTCGTCGGCAGCATGCTCACCCCGAGCAGGCTCATGATCTGGCGCTTGTTGTCCTGGATGTTCGGGTAGGGCATCGGGAAGCTTTGCCCCTCGAGGAATTTCCTGACCTTCGCCGGCGGCATCATCGGGTCGAGGTCGATACCGATACACTGCAGGCCCTGGTCCTTGTATTTCGTGTACAGCGCGACGATGTGGGGCATCTCCTGGATGCAGCTCGAGCAGTAGACCGACCAGAAGTCGATCAGCAGCAGCTTCTTTGCGAAGGTTTTGGTGTCCACAGCAACGCCGTTGAGATCCTGACCGGCGAAGTGGGGGAAGGTCTCGCCTTCCTTGAGGGCGGCTGCGTCCCCCGGCCAGACAACCATCCCGAGCAGGAGCGCGCCGAGAAGGGATGCTGTGGCCGGAAGCATTTTGAGTTTTGACATTGTTCTCCGTCCTTCCCGGCTGGTTCTGCGCCATGGGCGTACCTGCCCTAACTTTGTGAACATATAGACAACGTCACCCGTTGTCAAGGTTCACGGCACGCTCGCGTGGCTCGACTGAAGGGCTGGATAACGAGCGCTTGCGGCGCTTGTGGTGGCGTGCAACAATGAGAGGAATGTTCCGGTACGAACGAGTCGTTTCCTGGCTGCTCGGACTCGTCATTATCGCCGGGTCTGTGCCGATCGGCGCGCTTGGTGGCGAGGTCGCGTCTGGAGGCAGGGTGTCGCCTGCGCCCGTTGCTCAGGTGCTTGCGGCGCCCCAGTGGGTCGGCGGCACGGACGCGCGCGGAAAAGCCCAACTTGTCTGGATACGCTCCCCGACTCTGCCGATGGTGCGAGTCTTTCGGCGGGAAGACGCGCCGCAGGTCCCGTTTCGGATGGTGGGCGAGACGAGGGAGAACGTCTGGGTCGACGACACGGTCACGCCGGGGCGGACCTACTACTACCGGCTGATGGGCGTCGGCCCGGACGGCAGGGAAGGACGATCCTCGTCCGAACTTGTCGTCCGGATCGGCGTCGTGACCCTGCGCTCCCCAGCGCCTCCGGATTGGGAAGGCTACCTGGTGGTTGACGACGGCGTCGGCCTCAAGTGGTCTGAGCGCGAGGGCGAAGACGTGATCGCCTGGAACATCTACCGCAAGAGCCCCCCCGAAACCGAGTTCCGGATCGTCGGTTCTTCGCGCGGGAAGAGCTATCACGACGCAGGTGTTGAGCCGGGCCGGTCGTACGTCTACGTGCTCACGGCGTTGGACTCGGCGTTCCGCGAAACCGCTTACTCGCAGGAGCTTTCCGTGACGTTCGCGCGTGCGGTCCCCCTGCCCGAGGCGCAGCGGCCCGCGAGCGCCTGGCGTGTGCGGCGAACCCGGCTGGTCGCTGTCGTCGGCCAGGGCGGGGGGCTCGCGCTGGAAAGGCCGGCGGACGTGACGGTCGGGCCGGTGAGCAAGAACGTCTACCTCGCCGACTCGGGGCGCAATCTGGTCTTCGTGTACACCTCCGGCGGCGTCTTCCAGCGCACCATCGGGGGCGGCCAGGGCGGCGGGAGCATTTTCAAGAAGGTCCTGGGTCTGGCGACGGACCGGGACGAAAACCTCTATGTCGCTGACGCCGGGGCCGGCGCCGTCCAGGTTTTCAACTCCCAGGGGCGGCCCGGCCGCCGCGTCCAGCTTTCCGGAAAGGGGCACCTCGCCGCCACCGGCCTGATCGACGTCGCACTCGGGCCGGATGGCCGCCTCTATGTGATCGACAACTACAACAACCAGGTGTCGATCGTCGGTGGCGAGGGCGCACCGCAAACGTTCGGCCAGGCCGGCGCACAGGGCGGGGAGTTTTCGTCACCGACATTCTGCTCAGTCGATGCCGCCGGGCGCCTTGTCGTCGCCGACTGCCTGAACGCCCGGATTCAGGTCTTCTCCGGAGCGGGGGAGTTCGTGCGGGCATTTGGCCGCGCCGAGCGCGGGCCCGGCGGTTTCGGCCGACCCAAAGGGGTCGCCGTCAGCGCCGCCGGGGAGATCTACGTCGCCGATTCCTGGTTCAACACGATCCAGGTCTTCGACGCCGAGGGGCGGTTTGTCGCGGTTCTCGGCGACGAAACCGGCCGCCCGCTCGATCTTGGCTCGCCCAACGGGGTGGCGCTCGGGGCGGACAACCGCATCTATGTCGCCGAGCGGCTCGCGTCCCGCCTCCAGATCCGGGAGTTGATCGATGCGCCCTAGCCGGCCGCTGAAAAAGGCCCGTCTGCTCGTACTCATACTCGTTCTCGTCGGGGCGCCGGCGCGCGGGGCGATCGAAGGCAGCCCGCACGACCTGATCGCGCAGGGGTACGACGTGGCCAAGGCCTCGCCGCTCCAGGAGCGTTGCCGCCGCTGCCACATCTCAACGTCGCCGGCCCAACAGGATTTTTTCCGCGCGGTCCCGCCGATCCTGGAGTTTTCCTACAGCGCCTCGAGTCTTGTCTGTTTCTCCTGTCACGACGGCACGACCATCGTCAGCCCCGAGGTCGATGCCAGCCGGACCGCATTCCACCCGGCGTCGCACGGATCGGACCTGACGGGGTACGAGGGGCTGCTCGGGGATAACGACACTGCCGGATTGCCATTCCTGGACGGCAAGCGCATGGATTGCGTCACCTGTCACGATCCTCACGACAGCGGCCACCGGCCGATGCTGCGCGCCGACATCGGCGAGATCTGCCTGAGCTGCCACTCCGCGCAGAGCGAGTTCGGCCTCGCCGATCAGAACGCCACCGGCAACCATCCCCAGGGTGCGAATCCGGCCACCCTTGCCCGCAACGATGTCCCGCTCAAGGTCGCGCCGGCGTTCATGACGCCGTTCCCCGCATCCTACCCCCTGGCTGGCGGTCGCGCGAGCGTCGGGACTCATTGGGACCTGGGGGGGCACCTCTCGTCGGGGGGGACGGGAACGATCGGCTGCGTGACGTGCCACGCCGTTCACGGGGACGAGGAGGCACCCCCGCGCGCCTCGGCGGGGTTGCTCGCCGCCGACCCGGTGCGCCAGGAGGCCGACCTTTTCTGTGAGGGTTGCCACACGGGAGAGCGGGGGGATGGCCAGAAGGATCCTCTGCGTCCGAACCCGGGCGGGACGACGACGGGTCGGACCTACCACCCTGCGGACAACGATCTGTCCAACGGTGCAGGGAGCATCGTCGAAACGCGCAATCCGGAAGGGTGGCCGCTGGGAGCGGCGGCCGGAAACCCGATTCTCTGCTCGACGTGTCACCGCGCCCACGGAGCCAGGGAGCGCACATCGATCTTGCGCCCGCCGCCGGCCGAGCTGGGGTTCTGCGAGGTGTGCCACGAGCGCCTGCCCCTGGCGTATCACCACCCCCTCGTCGAAAAGGGCGCGGGTGCCTGCGCGGACCAGGCAGCGCTGAACGACCCGGTCACCGGCATGCGTCGCACCTGTGATTACTGTCACCGGGCGCACAACGCTGGTTTCGGAGCGGAGCGGGAGAAGGACTACGTCCCTCTGCTGCGGGACTCGCTTCTGAGCGACGATCTGTGCCTGCGCTGTCACCCGGCGGACAACCCGACCTGCGGGGAGCGGCCGGAGTACCGGGCCAGCCACTTTCTCGGCGATCCGACCCTTTCCGAGACCTACCAGGATGCCACCCCCCCCTTGCGGCTGATGCCCTGGCCCGGGTCCAAGCTCCTCTCCGTCTACGGCGGAGAGAAGGGCCAAGTCATGATCTGCCTCTCCTGCCACGCCTTCCGCTCCGGGTCGGTCGCCTCCGGCGACGACGGGAAAAGCCGCTTCCTCGTGGCCCGGTCCGGCAATTCCGTGGAGTGGGCGGACGACGAGGGGGCCTACCTCTGCACCGGCTGCCACGGCGAGGCGCCCGGGACCGGGGCGGGGCCGAAGGGCCACACGCATCCGCTGATGACTGCCCGGGTCGCGACCCTGGGGCGAGAGCCCGCGCCGCCGATCACCGCGACCCCAGCGGGGCACATCAACTGCGATTCCTGCCACCGGGCTCACGAGGCCCGGACCGGGAGCGGGTATTACATCCTCGAACTCGTTGAAAGCACGAACAAAGACCCCAAGGCCATCCACCCCGCCATCAATTACACCTCGACCTGCTACTCCTGCCACCCGCGCGAGAAGTACTGAGCATGGACACGCCAGACGTCCTCGAAGACGCCCAGGTCGTCCGCCAGGTCCTGCGCGGCAAGCAGGAGGCGTTCGGCGTGCTCGTGGAACGCTATCAGAAACCGATCTTCAACTTCATCTACCGCTTCTACGGCAATTACGAGCTGGCGCAGGAGCTGACCCAGGAGACTTTCCTGCGCTGCTATCAGTTTCTCAAGAGCTATGACCCGGAACGCAAGTTTTCGACCTGGCTCTACACCGTGGCGAAGAACCTGTGCATCGATGAGCTCAAGAAGCAGCGCTCCGCGCACGAGGTCCCCCTGGACGACGTGCTGTCGGCGGTCGACGCCAAGGACATCGAGGGTGCGATCGACCACAACGCGCGGGCGCAGTGCATCCGCCGCGAGGAAGATTTCAAGCTTCTCGAAGCCCTCCAGGAGCTGCCGGACACGGCCCGCACCGTCCTGCTCCTTCATTATTTTCAAGGGCTTTCCTACCAGGAGATCGGCGAGACCCTCGGCTTGCCGGTGAGCACGGTCAAGATCAGGATCTTCCGCGCGAAAAAGATTCTGCTCGAGAAGTGGCACGAGATCGGGGGCGTGGGGGGGGCGCCGCTTCCGGATGACGGGTAACCATTTCGGCGTCCGTCAGGTAGTACGGGGCAAACGTTATTGAAAACTTAGGAGTTTGCGAGATGCTGTTTTGCGAAGATGTGGAGCTGATGCTTCAGGACTACCTCAGCGGGTACCTGTTGCCCAGTCAGCGCGAGATTCTCGAGGCCCACGTCCGGGGCTGTGGCGAGTGTCGGACGCTCGTCGCCGGGCTGACGAGGCTGGACAGTCGCCTCGACGGTCTCGACGATGTCGAAGTTCCGGCGGGGCTCTCGCACTCCATCCTCGCCGCGCTCCCGGCGCAGGCGTACGGTCCGTCGCCGCTGCGCCGGGCGCTCTCCTGGGGGGGCATCCCGGCTCTCGCGGTCCTGCTGATCGTGGCCGGATTCCTCGCCAGGGGCAGGCTCCAGCTGCAGGACCGGTTCGCAGCGCGCGATGTCGAGGTCGTCTTCACGGCGCCGCAGGCGGCCTCGGTGACGATCGTCGGCGATTTCAACGGCTGGGACCCGCAGCGCACGCAGTTGGTTCGTTCCAGCCACGAGGGGCTCTGGCGGGCGCGCCTCAAGCTCGCGCCCGGCGTCTACCAGTACAGTTTCGTGCTCGACGGCAGCAACTGGGTCAGCGACCCGACGGCGAAGACCCTGCTCGCCGACGGGTTCGGGGGCGAGAACTCGGTCATCATCGTCGACGGATAGGAGAATCATCAGATGACAGCGAGACTCCGAGGATTGTGCACGGCTCTTGTCGCCACTGCCCTGCTTGCCGGGGTGCTCTGCTCCCCGGCGGCGGGCGAGACCACCAACCGTTCCCTGGAGCGGATCGTCGTGAAGGGGATGTTCAGCGCCGAGGAGGGCGCCCGGCTGCAGCGGGCCTTTGCGACCGCGCGACAGGCGGGGGTAGAGGAGCGCGATGCCCTGGCGCTCGTCCAGGCCGGCGTGGAAGGGGAGTTCGACGCGGCGCAGACCCTGCGGGTGCTCTCGATCGTCGCGCAGATGGCGTTGGAGAAGCTCCCGGTCGAGGGGTTCATCGCCAAGGTCGAGGAGGGGGTTTCGAAGCGGATTCCGGCGGACCGCGTCGTCCAGGTGGCCGAGCGTCGGGCTCTGATGTTCAACAAGGCGAAATCCATTCTCAACTCGCTGGTTATACAAGGTTTTCCTGTTGACGACCGGGACGAGTTGCTCCCCGACCTGGCGGCGGCTCTCGAAGCGGGACGGACACCCGAACAGGCACGTGCCATCCTCGTCGGTGCGTTCCAGTCAGGGGAGAGCATGGGATCGACCCGCAGAATGCTATTCCCTTAGGTGGCGTGATTCTTTATGATTGCAAGTCCATGCCCATAGGGGAGATCGGATGATGAAAACCCCGTTTTACTTTGTTCGGCGGGGGGCGCCACTCGCGTTGTGCCTCGCCGTATTTGTGTTTCTGAGGCTAGGCGCCGCGATGGCGGCGGATACCGCGGTGTCCGGCTCGAAGCACGACTTCTCGGGCGGCGGCACCGTGGCGAAGGGCGGCACCTGTGGCGCTTGCCATGTTTCGCACGCCGCGGAAAGTGACTACGTCCTCTGGTCCCGTGGACTCAAGGGGTTGGGACAAGAAGACGACATTTTTGACCAAACGTCGAATCCGAACTACGCGCGGGGATTCACGATCGCCTGCTTCGACTGTCACGACAACCATTCGACAGTAGACAACGACCCTCCCGACAACACCTTTCCCAACACCTCCCGACCGCCTCAGGATGTCGCCTTCGATGACGACATGGAGACCACCAACCCCCGTGACGGGTTGAACAACGACGATAAACCCGGCTACTACGAAAACATTCCTTCGGGCACGGTGCGCGGCACCTCGACCTACGAGAGCGGCCACTATGTCAAGAATAACCCCGGGGCAGGGTCGATCGCGCAAGGGGACAAGCTCCCCTGCTCCGACTGCCACGATCCTCATCGCACCAAGTACCAGGCCTTTATCCGTGAAGACTTGCCCGGGACGCCGCAAGTGCCCGCGGGTACGAGGGCCAGCACGCGAATGGCCTATACCGACCCCAGCGACGATCGGAACGATGCCGAGTCGAGAAAATTCTGCATCGCCTGTCATGGGACGTCCGAGCAGACGACATATAAGGCGGTGACATTCAGCGCCGTCAAGCCATCCTACGGGAGCGCCACCATCGCGAAGCCGACCACGAGGATTTCAGCTCACCTCTCCACCAAGACCACCGCCTGCACACAATGCCACCGGCACAACGGCATCAGCGTCTCGTGCGAGGATTGTCACGGGTTCCCGCCGCTGCGGACGATCGCCCAGGCCAGCGGTAATTCTTTCGACAGGGTCCTGCGTCCCGATGTCGAGAACTACACTGGCGGCGCTGGAGCCCACCAGCGGCACAAGGACGCCCTCGGCGACGCGATCTTCCAGTGCGAAATCTGCCACGGCCCCGACGCGGGGTCGGCGGCCTGGCACAACCAGGGTGCCGGGACCTTCCCGGGCACCAACCCAGGGCAGAACGTCGACGTCATGGGCGATGGCGCCTACTGGGACCCGACCAACACACGGAGCGGCGCAAGCGCCCCCAGGTACACCGGAGCCGCCAGCTCCGAGACGCTCCCGGCGGGATACGAGTTCAAGGCCAAGGGCGGCGGCGACCAGCGCTGCGCGAATTTCGCCTGCCACGGAGATCCACCGGACAACGCCGGCGACCTGACCTGGACAGCCGACATGGTCGACGGCGACACCCCCTACGACAACCCGGCCGCGGCCGACATCAGGATCTGCAAGTGGTGCCACGACGCGACGCCCTCCGAGATCGACCCCGATTTGACGGTCGCCGGCACCGTGTACGCCCCCAACGCGATGGGCAACGGCTTGTCGACAGCGGTCGGCTTCGGCGCCGAGGTCAACGGCCACGGCGTCGGCCTCCCTGGTGCGGTGAAAGCGGTGTACGACCGGGGCGCCGTAGGGACCCCCGGCACCGCCGGCGCGCCCGACAATGCTGCCGGCGCCGCCAAGGATTGCATCGTCTGCCACAACACGAGATACGTCGCCGGCGTCGCGGAGCGCATGCACTTCCCGTCGATCCACAGTGCGCCGACCGACCCTCGCGACGCGAAGCGCCTGGAGAGCACCATCAACGGCGGGGGCATCGGCACCTCGACAACCTACCCCACCGGTCCCGACCAGGCCTGCAACGCCTGCCACCAGAACGGGGTCGACACCGTGGCGGACGGCCTCGACCAATCGCACCACAGCAATACCGCCGGTGGCTACGTTCCGCTGGAAGGTTCGTTCACGCGCGCCTGCCGCCAGTGCCACAACGTGCACGGGGCCAACTTCAACGGTGCCGGGCGCAACCTCTACATGATTGGCAAGTGGATCGACGTCGACAGCGACGGCAACCCCGACGCAACGGAGAGGGCCTATGTCGACTCCAGCCCCACCCCCGGCAACCTGACCCTCGCCGCAATCACCACCGCCGACGATGCCGTGGTCTTCACGGCGACCACGGGCCCGGACTCCTTCGACGAAAACGACGGCGTCTACGACCAGACCGGAGCTGCGGACAATGACGACATCTGCGCAGCCTGCCACGTACCGGCCACCGGCGGCGGCGCGGGGACGGGGGGCGGCAACCACTCGGGCTCAACGGCGGGGATCGGCGAATTGCGCGGGCAGGACTGCATGACGTGTCACGACCACGACTACGACAACATTACGACCACGAGCGACGCCTTCATGCCCTCGGGGTGCAGCGGTTGTCACGGGGTACCTCCGCCGACAAACCAGTACTGGCCGGACGGTGCGGGAGGCACTCCATTATACGCCGACGACAACGCGGGCGCCCACCAGAACCACGTCGAGGCCATCAGTCGGAGGGTCTTCGGCCAGACGGCTGCCCAGCTGCTCCTCGACGCCAACTCCTCTACGAAGCAGAGGCAGATCTGCCGGTACTGTCACCCGAATCCCGGTGGCGGGGGCCACAGTACCAACAGCGGCGACTCGCGGGTCGATCTCTACACCGCCTCGGGCCCCGGCAACTACTTCGGCCGGTTCTCGGTCGGGGCCGAGCCGCTGCCGCCGGTCGCGCCGGTCGAGGACACCACCGGTGCAGCATACGTCCCCGGCGCCGTGAACCAGGGAACGTGCGGCAACCTGGTCTGCCACAACCAGACCACGACGCCCTTCTGGAATACCCCGCCAGTCTGGGTTGAGTCAACCCTTCCCAACACAACCTGCTCGAACCTCGCCTGCCATGCCGTGACGACGTACACGATCGCGCACGACACGCATGTGGACGGCGCGCCGATACGCTTCGCGTGCACCGAGTGTCACGCGGACAACTACACCGTGAGCGGGACCAACCCGATACCGCTGGCTCACGGCAACGGCGAGGTCGACATGAAGTGGGACAACGCGGGGTCGCTCGAGGCCGCGCACGGGAGCAACGGGTACTACGACAAGAACAACAATACAACGGCAGACCCGGCGCCTACCGACACGGGCTTCACCTACAAGACCGGCGGCGCTGCGGCGGCCGATGCGACGTACGCCCGGTCCTGCTACCGCGTCTACTGTCACGGCGGCGACAACAACGCAACCTACACGCCGGACTGGGGCGGGAGCGGCAACACGCCGAACGTCAAGTCCCCGGTCTGGAACCTCGCCGCCACTCCGCTCGCCTGCACCACCTGCCACGCCGCTCCGCCTCCGGATGGCCGGCACCTGGCGCACGACGCCAACGGCGTCCTGGTCCCGCTCAAGTGCGGCTCCTGCCATACCGCCAACAACAACAAGACCGACATGACCGGACACACGGCGACGCACGTCAACGGCAGCGTGGACATGGGCGGCAACGCCACCGTCTACGCGTATAACCCCGCCGACGGGAGCTGCTCGAACTCCTGCCACCTGGTCACGGTTGCCACCGATGGCGACTGGGTCGACGCCGACCCGCTGGCCTGCACCGATTGCCACAGCGCCACGCATATCGGCCCCGCGCCGGCCTCGGGCCTGCACGCCGCAACCACCGCGCTGAGGCACGACTTCTGTCCGAGTTGCCACTTGGCCACCGCCCCGTCGACCACGCACCTGGACGGCACCACCCAAAACTCGACCGTGCCAGGGACCACGTACAACTGGAACACGACCGACCTCAATCGGCCGATCTCGTATGACAATACCGGATACGTTTTGGTCCCGCCTCGGACCTTCTGTCAGGCGACCTGCCACACCGACTACCCGGTCGTCGACTCGGTCCCGGTCACTCCCAGCCCCTGGAAGCGCAGGTGGGTTGGCGCGATGGACGCCAAGCCCGTCGCCACGGACAATCCGGGCGCAGATGTCTGCGACAACTGTCATGGTGACGGCACCGGAACGCTCGCCACGTGGAATCTCGTCGAGGCCGACGCCACGACGACGGACCACACCGACCCGTACGGCGGGAACACCGGCGACAAGATGGACCGGCACAGCGTCTGCCAGACCTGCCACGGCTGGGGGCACGCCAACTACGATCGTGGCTGGAACGGCACCGCGCCCGCTCACGGGGACGGCTCGATCACGATGAACGGCCCGGAGCCGACCACCGGAGCCGGGTACATCAACGTCGGCACCAATGCGGGCGGCTGCGCAAAGGCCTGTCACGCCGCGACCTTGGTTCTCAACACCAACAGCGGCTGGCCGGTCAACTACGGCGACTTCGGTGCCGGCGACTGCGAGAATTGCCACGACTTTGACGGCCCGGGACCGAACGTCATGGGCCCGGGGACGAACTTCAACGGCGTCGGCACCACACCCAAGCCCTACGACGACGGCGCGTGGGGGTACAACGTCAACGGTCACGGCTCAAACGGTTCAGCGCCGAACGCTCCAACGACCGCGCTCACCCCGGACAAGGCTTGTACCGATTGCCACTCCCTCCTGAGCCATCACCTCAACGGGGTTATCGACGGCGTCACGGGACGGGGCAACGCGGTCCGGCACGTGAACAACTACCACCTGTTGACCGACGGCACCTACCCCTTCATTGTGGCGGGGAGCAACGCCTGGGACGTTCAGGTCGGTTTCGACCTCGCCTGCTACATGCGGTGCCACCAGCCCGCCGGCGTGAGCAACATGCGACACGCAAAGGCCGAGGGTGTGGCCGCGAACAACCTCAACAACGTGCTCAACGCGGTGCGCTTCGGCGACAAGGCGACCGTCGCCGACGGCGAGAGCATCGCATACCCGGTTGACAGCGACATCTCCACACTCGGCAGCACTGCGCCGGACGATTTCACCCCGTGCATCTCCTGCCACAATCCGCACGGGACGGCGGTCACCGAGTCCGGGAAGAATACCAACAGGATGATGCGGGACAAGTTCCAGGAGCAGAGCACGCTGTGTCTGGTCTGCCACATCTGAGCATGGGGCGGCATGGGAAGGACGAGTCAGACGCGTCCCGGGACGCGTCAGGTATTTTTGCACTGAGGAGGATGAGTATGACGCAAAGACGACCGCAGCAGACAGGTGGCGGGAACCGCTACCGCAGTCCCCTCCCGACGCTCACCGGGGTGCTGGCGCTCGTCTTCGCTGCGGTCCTCCTGGGAGACGTGCGTCCGGCCGCCGCGCTCCATTTCTTCGCCGCCGAGCCCGGCGGTTCCGGGTGCTACTCCTGCCACACCCTGGACACCGATGAGGGAGAGACCGGCACGAGCTACATCAACAAGGCGTCGCGGACGATGTCGGCGATGAAGTCGGCGTTCAACCCGGCGACCCCGGCCCCTCCCCCCCAGTTCGGCTGCACCTACTGCCACAACAACACCGGCAACAGCAAGATGCGCGGGGTGCTCTCTCACTTCACCGGGAAAACCTCGATGCACCCGGTCGGGCGGGATTTCGCCGCCAACGCGAACACCGCGGGGGAGTACCTCTCGACCTGGGGCTCGGCGTCGCCGAACGAGCTCGATTGCGTGGACTGCCACGACGTGACCGTCGGCCCCGGTCCCGGCTACCCGGAGCACGGCATTCCGCCGGTCGCCAACCCTTTCATGCTCCGGAGCGTCACCGTCGCGGGCGAATACGACAACCTTTGCCGCGTCTGTCACGGCAACGCAGCGTCACCGGTCAACGGCATCAACGACTCGGATCACAATGTTCAGCTCACGGCGACCTCCCCCCACAGCGACGGGGTGACCGGCGGCGGGGGCAGCGGTGCGATCGCGGAGTCCGACGGCACGCTGCTCAAACCGGCCTTCGCCGGCGGCAACAACCAGTGCCGCGTCTGCCACGACACGCACTATTCCGGCAATCAGAGGCTCTTCAACGACGGGCACGAGGGGGACACCGGCTTCGACGTGACGACGGACTGCACGTCGGTCTGCCACTATAACGGGGACGCGGCGGACAACTTCGAGCGGCACGGCCACGGCATGAACACCTCGAGCAAGGGCAACGCGCTGAACTTCAACTGCACGAACTGCCACACCGTCAATGCGAGGCACGATTCCCCGTACGTGGCGCCCGACACCCGGTTCACCACCGGCAAGATGTTCGCCGCCACCCCGGATCCTCTCTTTTCGTCGCTGACCCCGACCAAATCGCTGACCTCGATCTGCTACACCTGCCACGGGACGATGAAGGCCCACCAGGGGACGGTCGGCTGCCTCGACTGCCACGACGAACACGCCGAGGGCTCCGGGACGACCAGCAACATTTACATGATCCCGCAGCAGTTGCCGAACCGGACCGCGAGCGAACCAGGCGGCCGGGAGGCCACCGTCTTTGAGCACGCGGCCGGCGCCGACTTCGACTATTACATCAACGACGGCACCGCCCCGCACATCGTCGCCGGCGGCATCTGTGACAACGGCATCTGTCACGCCGGTCTGACGGCGGGTACCCCCCCGGTGCCTCTCTCCCCGCTCTCGGGCCTGATGGCGGGGAACCACCACACCGGCGGCAACATCCCCACCGCGCTGGTCGACTGCGGCACCTGCCACAAGCACAACGACACGTCGGGTTCGTGGGGCGCGGCCGGGATCTGCACGTCCTGCCACGGCCAGCCGCCGAACAGTCTCGCTACGCAGAACGCCGACTACATCGACCACTTCGAGTCCATGACGCCGCACGCCCGCCACGCCAACTCCACCGCCCTCGGGGGCTACGGCTTCTCGTGCAAAATGTGCCACAGCCAGACGAACGACGGGGCGACCCACGGCACCACGCCGCCGACCTACGAGTCGATCTGGTTCGACAAGACGTTCAACGTCAACGCGACGCTCTTTCCCGGCGGTGCCGTGCCGCAGGCGACGCCCGACTACAACGTGGCGACGAACGAGTGTTCGAACCTCTACTGCCACTCCAACGGCTCTTCGGTAAACGCCGTGAACCTTGCCGGCTCCGCAATCTGGATGACCGGGCTGACGACGCCGAACTATGCGTCGATCAATCTGCCCTGCACCTCCTGCCACAACAACGGCGCCGGCCAGAGCTACCCAGCCGACGCGGCCGGGAACCACGCCCGCCACGTCGCGAAGAACGTCGGCTGCCAGAACTGCCATGCCACCACGACCGCGAACGGCACGAGCATCCTCGTCGGCAACGGCCAGCACGTCGATCGCGAGAAGGACGTCGTCGGCGGCGGCACCTATCCGGTGGTCAACCCCCAGGCAGTGAGCTTCACCTGGGACGCCGACGGGCCGGACAACACTCCCGGCAACGGCGACGACAAGACCTGCTCCGCGCTGAGCTGTCACAGCGGCCGGCAGTTCGCCGCCGCGACGATCACCTGGAGCGTCGCCACAACCAGCTGCACGCACTGCCACAACAACGGTACCAACAACGGTGCACTCACTAACGCCTGGCCCTCGCAGGGCGAGCACCAGGTTCACGCCGGCGCTCAGCCGACGTACTACGCCTACAACTGCTCGCGGTGCCACCCGGATAATAGCGTGACTCACGAGGCGATGGACAAGAGTTCGAATGTCACCTTCGCGGGCAATTTCCTCGCCGGCGGCACCTTCGACCGGGTCGGACCCACCGGCGGCACCGGCGACGACAACACCTGCGATGCGACCTACTGCCACGGCACCGGCTCGCTCGACGTGCCGGACTGGGACGACGGCATCCTGCGCGTGAAGGCCACCGGCGCCGCGTCGGCCAATCCGGTCGGCTGCGACATGTGCCACGGCACGGCCGGCGACGGGACCGGGCGCCCGAACAGCCCGGCCAGCGGCGGCCGCCACACCGGCACCACCCACAACACGCTTTCCTGCGTGACCTGCCATCTGAACACCGGCGCGGATCGCTCCCTCCACGCCCAGATGCCGGCCCAGGCTTCGCCCCGCGCCGACGCGGCGATGCTCGCGCTGATCGACACCGCGCCCTACACCCGCGTGGGGACTGCCGGTACCGACCAGGGCTTTTCGTATATCGGCGGCTCCTGCGGCAACATGACCATCGCCTCCGGCTGCCACCCCGCGGCGGTCTGGGGTCAGCCCTACGGCTGTGCGCTCTGCCACGGCGACCGCGAGACGACCAACCTGGGCCAGATCTGGCCCGACGGCACGAACAGCGCCGGCCATTATTACGACAGCGACAAAGGCTCCCACCCCGAGCACATCGCCGCGCTGCGGGCCAAGGAAGGGTTCACGCTGAGCCAGGCCGACCAGATCGAGATGTGCGCCTACTGCCATCCTGCACCCGGCAGCGCGAACCACCGGACCGACACCGGAGGCAGCCTCCTCAACCGGGTGGACGTCATCAACGATGGGATTGCCGCCAACGTCGGCACCTTCGGCCGCATCGACAATCTTCTCGACGGGGCCGCGTCCCTCGACACGCACACGCTGGGAACCTACAACAACGCGACGCTGGCCTGTGCAAACGCCGACTGCCACTACGAAAAGCCGACGCCCGCCTATGGGCCGGCCGCCGGGACGCTCGGATGGGAGGGCGGCGACACCAACGTGCCGAACTGCGAAACCTGCCACTACACCCGCGGCCTCGTCGGCGCGACCACGTATCCGACAGTCGGGCGCACCTATGTCGTCGGCACCGCGCCGACCTTCGTGAACGGCGACCTCCCGGACTCCCACCTGGCCCACGTCGCCGGGATCGCCTCGCCGAACGTCAACGCCAGCAAGACCTACGCGTGCTCCTACTGTCACACCGTGCTCAACAACACCGCGCATCTCAACGGCACCATCGACCTGAGCCCGCTCGGCAACCCGACGATCAACAAGGATCTCGATCCTGCCGATGAAGTCATCACCCCGACGACGAGCAACTTGAAGTACGGCGTCGCGGCCAATACGACCTGCACCAACATGTACTGCCACGGCGCGGACTTCAGCGGCGCTGCCAACGGCACGGGCGGGACCCGCGGCACCGACATCACCCCGGTCTGGAACGATCACACCACCGGGACCTGCGGGACCTGCCACGACATCGACACCGAGGCCGGCAACGTCTTTGGGCAGCAGTTGACCCAGGGGGCCCACGGCACCCACATGGCGGGCAAGAGCCTGATCGCGTGGGGCCCGGGGCTCAACTCCCACTCGAGCCGCTGCCAGGTCTGTCACGGGTGGAAGGACGACGGCACGGTCGGCACCCCCGCGGGTTGCACCACGAACTGCCACGCTCTGAACCCGGGCACGCCCATGCCCGGCGGCGCCTACGACGCCGGCTATGTCTGGGAGCCCTCGCGCAACCACGTGAACGGCACGATCGAAACGGATTTCCAGGTCGACTTCGAGAACCAGAACCGGGGCTGGAGCGACGCGATGTCGGACCTCTACACCAGCCCGACGAGCTCCGGCACGGTCGCGCCGCTCGCGACCACCGACATCTGCAGCCGCTGCCACTCCACCGCGAACGTCGGCGGCCAGGTCGGCGCCACGGTCGCCAAGGCCAACTGGGGCGCGGCGACCCGGATCACCAGCTGCCTGCTCTGCCACAATACGGCCTCGCCGGCCGTCAGCCGCGCCGCGACCGGCGGCGTGGCCGCGCCGTCGAAGGACACCTACTACACCGCGAACGGCCACGGGAACGCCGGTTCCTTCGGCACCGCCACGCTGCACGGTGCCAGCGGACCGGGATTCGCCTGCGCCACCTGCCACACGGAGAACTCTGCGCACGTCAGCGGCGCTCTCGGCCAGGACCGCCTCGAGAATGCGAACACCGATCTGCTGGCCTACACGACCGCCAAGAGCGAATTCTGTCTCGACTGCCACGGGCCGTCCTCGCCCGGACTCCTCGGCGTCAACGCCGTGGCCCAGGCCTCGGTCCACTCGGGCGGCGTGACCGGGAGGTACGCGCCATCCGCGGTCGCCGGGAATGCCTTCGGCAACGGCGCCGACTATGCCGCGAACCCCGGGTACCAGTGCGACGCCTGCCACGACCCGCACGGCACCGGCAAGATCGCGATGATCAGGGCGACCCTCGACGGCAACCTCGGCGGCGTCAGCAACCCGGTCGCGGTGACGAATTTTGCGTCCGGGGGCCTGGACCTGACCCAGCTCGATCCGGCCCCGGGGACCGGCGCCGGACAGACCGGCGTCTGCGATGCCTGCCACCTGGCGGGGGCCAACCCGCCGCACCCCGACACGACGCACTCCGGCAACCACAACCAGGGCGGGACCGGTGATTCCTGCATGGTCTGCCACGACCACACCCGGAGCTTCGTCGGCAGTTGCACGCGCTGCCACGGCAACTCCGTGGCCGGGAACTCCTGGCCCGACGGAACGCTGGAGCACGGGACCGCGTACCCGAACCGTCCCGGCGATCACCAGCAGCACATCGACGCGATCTACGCGGTCAACGCCGCGACGCTCACGGGCTTGACCCCGACGGAGAAGAAGAACCAGACCTGCACCTGGTGCCACCCGAACGCCGGCGTCGGCGGCCACGAGATCAACACGGTCGGGTCGCTCGCGAACACGGCCGACGTGCACGGCGATCCGCAGAACGGCGGGACGTCCTTCAGGAGCATCGCGAACGTCGCGAACAGCGTGGCAACCGACACGTACGACAACGCCGCTGGCGTCGGCGGCAAGGACTGCTCGAACGTCGACTGCCACTACCGGGCGACGACGCCGACGGCTCCCGGGGCGCCCCCCGACGGCGACGGCTGGTACCACCCGGGGGCGGTAGCGACGTGCGCCAACTGCCACCAGGGAGACGCGACCTACAACTCCGGCGGCCCCGGCGCGCTGTTCAACGCTCACCTGATTCACGTCGATGAGCGCGTCGATTCCGGGTACGACTTCCCCTGCACGTACTGTCACCCGAGCCACGGGGTCAACATGAGCCATCAGAACGGCTCGGTGGAGTTGAGTTTCCTGACGGCGCTCGGCGAGCCCGGCGGCGTCGCCGCCACTCAGAGCGGCAGCGATCTTGCGGTCAAGTTCGGCCTCGGCGCCGGGTACGCAACCTGCAACAACTTTTACTGCCACGGGGCGGATCTGACCGGGGCTGCCGGCAGCGACCTCACCCCGACCTGGAACGTCACCGCGACGGCCGACTGCGGCACCTGCCACGACACCGGGAATGCCGACACGACCCCGACGGTTATCGCGACCGGCAAGCACACCACGCACCTGACGGCAGCCTTCGGGCCGCAGTACGGTTCAGACAACGTGACGGCCTGCGTCGCCTGCCACCCGGCGTACTTCACGGCCACCCACGTGAACAACCAGAAGGACTTCCTCAATGTCGACACCACGCCGAACGCCACCTCGGTCCTCGGGGCCACGGCGCCGACGCTGGACCCGGCGGCATCCAGCACCGACCGCTGCTCGCACTGCCACTCCACCGCGTCGGTGACGGCGAACATCGCGGGCCCGGCGACGGTGACGGGGGTCGGGACGGTGCTCGCGAAGCAGAACTGGAACACGGCCGGTTACAGCCTGCCCTGCGTGAGCTGCCACAACGGCACGGATCCCGGGGCGTACGGCGCGGCCGACGCGACGCACAGCGGCAGGATGGCCCCCGACATGCTCGGCAGCGACGTGGCCGGCGGCTACGGCGCCGAGGTCCGCGGGCACAATCGCTCCCTTGCCGACGGGAGCTACACTGATGCCAACGGAACGACGACCAATCCGCCGGCGGCCCGGCTCTGCAACGCGTGCCACGACACGGCGGCAACGCACTTCAACGGCGTGGAAGACACCACGTACGCCGGGCAGCGGCTGCTGGCGACGATCAACGGGGTGGTGACCGGGGCGACGGTGACCGGGGCCTGCAACGCCTGTCACACGCCCGGGGGGACGACGCCGGCGACCAGCCGCGTGTCGACGCACGGGAACACGAACGCGGCGTTCAAGGCGACGGCGCAGCACGACGCCGCCGGGGCGCAGGACTTCGCGTACCGCTGCGAGGCCTGCCACGAGCCGCACGGGATGACCAACGGCGCCGGGTACGCGAACATCTTCATGGTCAAGGCGGCGGTCGGGGTCGGCACCTCGTTCACGAGCACCCCCGGGGGCGCCGGGGCGCAGACGACGCCGGTGCGCTTTTTGCGGCTGACGGGGACCGACTCGTTCAACGACACGACGGCGACGCCGGCGGACGACGTCTGCGTGAGCTGTCACGCGAACGCCAACCGGCCGGGTGCCGCGTCGGCACTGACCAACACGGACGGGAATCACTCCGAGTGGGCGGCCGGCTTCAACGGGAACGAGCAGGGCAAGAACTGCATCAGCTGTCACACGCACGACTACGACAGCAACGCGGCGGGCACGGTGGACGGTTTCATGCCGCAGCCCTGCGATGCGTGCCACAGCTATCCGGGGCTTGCGGGCCCGTCGGACCACCCGCTCAGCGGCGTGCACGCGATGCACGTCAACGCGACCACCGGGTACGCGTATGCCTGCACGACCTGCCACTTGAACTACAACCACAACCAGAGCGGCTACCTCAAGGGCGGGACCTGGAACGACACGAGCGTGCCGGTGGCGAACATCAACGTGCGGTTCGACCCGGCGCGCAACCCGGGGACGAACCTGACCTACGCCGGCGGCGACGCGGACGCGGGCACGGGGGCGAGCGCGACGCACAACGGCGTCTGCGCGAACCTGTACTGCCACGGCGACAACACGTCGAGCCAGACGGACTGGACCGGGACGGGCAGCCCATCCTGGGGCACGGCGGACCCGCTGCGGCTGGCCTGCAGCGGCTGCCACGGCGACGTGCCGACGACGGGCGCGCACCCGCTGCACGTGGTGAACAACGGCGCGACGGACCGAACGGACTGCAACCTGTGCCACACCAACGTGCAGCTGATCGACGCGGCCAGTCCGATCGTCTCCTCGCACGCGGACGGGACGACGGCGGTTTTGGGCGCGATGGGCTACGCGGGCGCGACCGGGCCGCTGTTCTCCGATGGGTACTGCACCGGGGCCTGCCACGCTTCGGCGGCAGCGCCCGGGGACGGCTCCTGGACTGACACGGCGCTGAACTGCGACGCGTGCCACTACTACAACACGGTGGGGAACCCGTCCGCGGCGACTAACTCGGTCGGGACGACGTACCGGCCGATCTCGGAGTCGAGCCACGACGGGCACTTTGCGGCGACGGGACGGACCTGGAGCTGCAACGACTGCCACCCGAACAACGCGCTGGACACCAGCCCGCTGGCGCACGTGACGCCGGGAGCCGGCACCGACGCGGCGATCGTGCAGGGCCGGGCGATCCCGTCGCAGGACAACGCGGCGATCGACACGACGGTGGTGGCGCTGTGGTGGAACGCGCCGGCCGACTGGGTCGACGCGGCGAACACCTGCGCGAACAAGTGCCACAACCCCTCGGCGGCGGCCAAGCTGAGCACGGCGTGGGGCACGGCGAGCACCGGCTGCGAGTTCTGCCACAACACCGCGGCGGCGCCGGCCACCGGCAGCCACGTCGCGCATATCGGCGCGACGGCGACGTACGGGCTGACGATTGCTTGCACGAGCTGCCACCAGAACAACGTCGGCAACGACGGCCACATGTCCGGGGCGGTGAACCTGGCGAACATGACCGCGCTGACCTACAGCGGCACGCTGACGATCCCCTACGGGGCGCCCTTCGGGACCTGCACGACGACGTCGTGCCACCAGGACGGCAACGGCACGGCGGTCGCCAGCTCGAGTTGGGGCACGCCGATCGCCGAGCCGAGCTGCGCGGTCTGCCACCTGCAGACGCCGACGAGCGGCAACCACACGGACCACCTCTCGGCTGCGTACGGGCCGAACTTCAATACGAACTGCGGCGCCTGCCACGTGGCGAACGCGAACAACACGTCGATGAACCTGCGGCCCAAGCACATCGACGGTTCGGTACAGTTCGCCAACGTGCTGACCGGGACCTCGGTGGACGCGGTGCTGGGCCTGACGGCGCCGGCGGGAGCGCCGGATGGGACGAGCACGGATAGGTGCAACCACTGCCACTCGACGACGTCGGTGACGGCGAACGTGACGGGGCCGGGGACGGTGACCGGCGTCGGCACGGTGCTGGCGAAGAGCAACTGGGACACGGCGGCCTACGAGCTACCGTGCCTGAGCTGTCACAACGGGGCGGACGCGGCGACACAGAACGCGGATGGGACGGGAATCGGGGCGCCGGACGAGCTGGGCAACGACAGCAGCTACGGCGCCGAGATCCGGGGGCACAACCGCTCGCTGGCGTCGGGCAACTACACGGACGCGGCGGCGGTGGTGACGAACCCGCCGGCGGCGAAGCTGTGCGACGCGTGCCACGACAAGACGACGGCGCACATCAACGGGGTGAACGACACGACGTACGCCGGGCAGCGGCTGCTGGCGACGATCAACGGGGTGGCGGCGATCTCGACGGTGACCGGCGCCTGCAACGCCTGCCACGCGACGGGGTCGGGCACGCCGGCGTCGAGCCAGGTGTCGACGCACGGGAACCAGAACGGTGCGTTCGTGGCGCCGCTGCGCGACGCGAACGCGGAGGCGTTCGCGTACAACTGCAACGCCTGCCACAACGTGCACGGGATGACCAACGGCGCGAGTTGGGCGAACATCTACATGATCAAGGCGTCGGTCGGGGTGGGCAGTTCGTTTACGTCGCTGCCAGGCGGCGCGGACGCGACGACGATCGCGAATATCCGGTTCGAGCGGGTCTCCGGGGTCGACTCGCTGGACGACGGCCTGACGACGGCGGACAACCTCTGCCTGACCTGCCACACCAACGCGAGCCGCCCCGGTTCGGGCACGGCGCTGCGGACGGTCGGCGGGGACCACACGGGCAACGCCGGCGGCTACCAGGGGGTGGACACGGGGAAGAACTGCGCCGCCTGCCACGTGCACAATTACGACAACAACGCGGCCGGCACGGCGGACGGGTTCATGCCCCAGTCGTGCGACTCGTGCCACAGCTACCCGGGGCTGGCGGGTCCGTCGGACCACACGCTCAGCGGCGTGCACACCATGCACGTCAACGCGACGACGGGGTACGCGTACGCGTGCACGGTCTGCCACTTCGGCTACAACCACAATCAGAGCAACTACTTCAACGGCGGGACCTGGAACGACACGAACGTGCCGATCGCGAACATCAACGTGCGGTTCGACCCGGCGCGCAACCCGGGGACGAACCTGACCTACGCCGGCGGCGACGCGGACGCGGGCACGGGGGCGAGCGCGACGCACAACGGCGTCTGCGCGAATTTGTACTGCCACGGCGACAACACGACGAGCCAGACGGACTGGACGGGGACGGGGAGCCCGACCTGGGGCATTGCGGACCCGGCGCGGCTGACCTGCACGGGCTGCCACGCCGACGTGCCGGCCACCGGCGCGCACACGCTGCACGTGACGAACAACCAGGCGACGGACCGGACGGACTGCAACCTGTGTCACACGAGCGTGCAGCTGATCGACGCGGCGAGCCCGATCGTGGCGGCGCACGCGGACGGCACGACCAACGTGCTGCTGACGTGGGCAGGATCTGCGCCGCCGCTCAATGTCGACGGGTATTGCTCGGCGAACACCTGCCACAGCTCGGCGGCGGCGGACGGGCGCTGGAACGACCCGGTGCTCAATTGCGACGCCTGCCACTACTTCAACCTGGCGGGCAACCCCACGAGCGCGGGCAACAGCACGGGGACGACGTTCCGGCAGATCTCCAAGACGGCGGCGCACGACGGGCACTTCGACGCGACCGGCCGGATTTGGTCGTGCACGGACTGCCACGCCGACAACACGACCGACACGGCGGGCGCGGCCTCGAGCACGATCGGCCTCTCGCACCTGACCCCGGGGGTCGGGACCGACGCCCAGGTGCTGACGCCGAAGGCGGTGCCGGTGCAGGACACGGCGCTGGTCCCCGGGACGGTCGGCGGCACCTGGTTCGCGTCAACCATCGCACCGGACTGGACCGACGCCACGAACGTCTGCGCGAACCGCTGCCACAACCCCTCGGCCGGGGCGTACGTGAGCCCGGCGTGGGGGACGGCGAGCGCGAGCTGCACGCTCTGCCACGCGGCGGCGAGCCCGGGGCCGGCGACCGGGAGCCACGCGACGCACATGAATGCGGCGACGCTCTTCGGCATCACCACGATCGCCTGCACGAGTTGCCACCCGGACTGGGCGACGGGTTCCAACTACGGTCACATGAGCGGGTCGGTGAACCTGGTGAACATGACTGCTCTGACCTACAGCGGCACGGTGGCGATCCCGTACGGGGCGCCGTTCGGCACCTGCACGACGACGAGCTGCCACGCCAACGGCAAGGGAACCGCGGTCGTCTCACCGGGCTGGGGAGTGGTTTCCGCGGACTGCACGATCTGCCACGCGGCTCCGCCTTCGACCGGCCTCGACGGTGCGCGGCACACCAAGCACGACGCCAGCCTCTGGGTGCCGAACGACTGCGGCAACTGCCACGCGGCGCAGAGCAACAAGACCTCGATG
>JANOHV010000176.1:0-2659 GCA_031406795.1 Candidatus Rokuibacteriota bacterium | reverse complement strand
CCGGCCTGCACGACACGCCGCTCCAGCTCCTTGCGGTACGGTGCCCAGGTCATCAGTTTCGAGAGCGGGCGCAGGATCAGGGAGAGCGGCTGCAGCAGCCGGTAGAAGAGCGACTGTACCTCGTTTCCAGCCTCGCCCTCTTTCAGCCGGTTACCCAAGTCGCGGAGTGCCTGCCGACGATAGAACCCTATCATCAGCTGGTACACGCTGAAAGCCGTCAGAAAGGCTATAGCCAGTCGAAGCCCGGGGAGGAGGAACGGTGATGTCATCATATCCGTATCTGTACCATTTTCTTGATTACCGTCAGTCCAACGACCTGGAGAGTGACCATGATGACGAGCATAATCCACCCGAGTGTGGTCGAGTACATCGGCTTGATGTACTCCGGGTCGATCAAGTGCAGGAAGAAGCCGAGCGCGAACGGCATCGCCGCGATGACATACGCCTGCATCTTCCCCTGGGCGGTGAAGGTGCGGATCTTTGTCTCTGCCTTGTCGCGCTCCCGGATCGTCGAAGCGATGGCGTCGAACGTCTCTGTCAGACGTCCACCCACCTCGCGCAGGATGTTCACTGAAGTGACCATGAGGTCAAGATTCGGGCTCTCCATGCGGGCAGAAAGCCGTTCCAGGGCAGCGTCGATGGGCACACCGACCTTGAATTCCTTGAGCACGAGTTCAAACTCCTGGGACGTCGGTGCCGGCATCTCCCGGGCCACCATCTCGATTGCCTGCACAAAGCTCAATCCGGCTCGCAGGGAGTTCGACATCAGGGTCAGGGTGTCCACCAACTGGGCATCGAACTTCAACCGCCGCCGGCGCTGCATTTCGTTGATGGCCGGCACGGGGAGCAGCGCGCCGAGAAGAGCTGCCACGATTGCCACAAGGATGTTCCCGGTTGCCAGAAGCCCCACGACGCCGCTGCCGCCGGCGCACCACGTGATGATGGCCGCCGATCTCTGGTCGTTCGCGGCTAAATACATCGAATCCATGCCTTTGGTGATCCAGGCGACGTAATTATGGAGGGGGTTGCCTTCCCCGGCCAGCACCTGGGTGATCGCGCGGCGGGTCGTGAAGTAGGCGATCAGGGCGACCGCAATGGCGAGAGCTGCCTTGAAGGCGAGAATCATGGCGCGACCTCTGCCGGCGCGAAGATCCCCGGATCAAGGATAATCCCCTTGCGCGCCAGGTGCTCGACGAACGGCGGCCGATACCCGGTGGCGCTGAAGGTTCCCTGCACGGTGCCGTCAGCCATCGCCCCGGTCTGACGGAAGCGGAAGATCTCCTCGAGGAGTATCTCGCCGCCATCCATGCCGGTGACTTCGGCGACAGACACAATCTTGCGGGTACCATCCGGGAACCTCCCGATCTGGACCACGAGGTTGATCGCGCTGGCGATCTGCTCGCGAATTGCACGCGACGGCAGGTCAAAACCGGCGAAGAGCACGAGGACTTCCAGTCGGGACATGGATTCCTTCGGGCTGTTGGCGTGAATCGTCGTCAGCGAACCGTCGTGCCCGGTGTTCATGGCCTGCAGCATGTCGATGGCTTCCCCGCTGCGACACTCGCCGACGACGATCCGGTCGGGCCGCATGCGCAGCGCATTGCGCACGAGGTCGCGGATGGCGACCTCCCCCTCCCCCTCAATGTTCTTCGGCCTGGCTTCGAGGCGCAGGACGTGTTTTTGTGAGAGGCGCAACTCGGCGGAGTCCTCGATGGTAACAATGCGCTCGCCTTCGGGGATGAAGAAGGACAGGACGTTCAGCAGCGTTGTTTTGCCGGTGCCCGTGCCGCCTGATACGAGGATGTTCCGGCGGGCCTTCACGGCGGCTTCAAGAAAAGTCGCCATAGGCTGAGAGATCGACCCGAAAGCCACGAGATTGTCGGCAGTGAATGGTTTGCGCGAGAAGCGCCGGATCGTCAGCAGCGGCCCGCCGAGCGATAGGGGCGGGATGATCGCGTTCACGCGCGAGCCATCGGAGAGCCGGGCGTCCACCATCGGAGTGCGCTCGTCGATGCGTCTGCCGATGGGGGCCACGATGCGCTCGATTACCCCCCTGAGATGAGCGTCGCTGATGAACCCGTCAGGCAACTGTTGGATCTTCCCGTGCTTCTCGATGAAGATGTCGTCCTTGCCGTTGACCATGATCTCCGTCACGTCGGGGTCGCGCATGATCTTCTCGAGCGGGCCAAGCCCGATGGCCTCGTCGTAGACCTCATCGGCGAGTGCCTTGCGATCATTGCGCGATGCAATGCCGAGATCTTCGTCGTCGATGATTGAAACGATGGCCTGGCGAACCTTCTCCTGCGTATCCTTTGCTTGGTCGTCTTTGCCGTCAAGCCGCGCGAAGTCCAGCTTGCGCAGGTCGAGTTCTTCCAGCAGGCGGCGGTGCACGCGGCGCTTGATGTCGTGCAGCGAGACCTGGGGTGCGGCCTGGGGGGCGCTCGGCTGTTTCTGTTGCTCCAGCAGCATCTGGGCGCGGGAGAAGACCTGCGTCCTATCATCGCCGCCAGAGGGAGGCGGCGGGGCGACGGCTGTCCTTCCGCGCTTCGCCTGGGCCTCACCGGCGAATCGCGCACCCAGCGTGGATATCTGGCGGCTCAAGGCGTTGTTGGGCACGGACAGGACCAGCGGTTCCCCATTATCCAACGATTGGGACACC
>JANOHV010000167.1:0-8182 GCA_031406795.1 Candidatus Rokuibacteriota bacterium | reverse complement strand
GGGGGGGGTCCCCCCCCCCCGCCCGGATTTCCCTCGTCGCGCGTCTTGCATCTGGGCCCTTTTGAGCAGCCTGCTCTGTTCCCGTGACTCCCGACTCCCCGCTTGCGCACGCGTGCTGTCAGGTTGTCTTGCCGCGCTGGTTGCGGCGCTGCTTGCCGCTGCGGCGCCGGGCTTCGCGGCCGATCCCCCACGAGTCGCCGCGGTTGTCTTCGCGCCCGAGGACCGGATCGGATCGTACCGCTACGCCGATCTCGTCGCGGTCCGGGCGGGCGATCCGCTGACGCCGGAGCTGCTCGAGCGCAACCTGCGCCTGCTGCGCACGACCGGCCTCTTCGCCGAGGCCGAGGCCCGGCTGATCGACGGTCCGGACGGCGCGACGGTGAGTTTCACGCTGCGGCCGCACCTGCTGGTCCGGGAGGTACGCGTCAAAGGGAACTTCCTCGTGCTCGAGCGCGACCTGGCCGGGCTGCTGCGGCTGCGCGCCGCCGAGCCGTTCAGCGAGGCGATCGTGCGCGGGGACATCGAGCGGATGCTCCGTCATTACGAGGAGCAGGGGTACGAGGGCACGACGGTCGTCGAGGAGGTCGCCCGCGAGGCCGGCGAGGTGCGGGTGACCTACCGCATCGACGAGGGGCGGCCCCGGGTGGTGCGGCAGGTGCTCCTGCACGGCAACCGCGGCCTGAGCGCCGACGAAATCCTCGGGGCGCTCGGGATGAGCCGCTACACGTTCTTCCGCGGCGCCGATCTCCAGCGCGGGCTCGAAAATCTGCGGGATTTCTACCAGCGGCGCGGCTACCTCGATGTGCGGATCGGCTCGCAGGTCGTGGCGGGCGAGGGGTCGCTCGCGCTGCTGGCGGTCCTGACCAACCCGATCAAGGGCCTGCTCTCGTTCTGGCGCGGGGGTTACCGGTTCGTGACGATCACGCTCGAGATCGACGAGGGGCGCCGGTTCGAGGCGGTCTTCCGCGGCAACAAGGAATTCGACGAGCGCGACCTGCGGCCGCTGCTGACGTTCCAGCGGTCGGGCTTCTTCGACGAGGAGGAGGTCGCCGCGGGGCGCGAACGGATTCTCGCCTTCTACCAGGAGCGGGGCTACTACCTGGTCGAGGTCGACGCCAAGGCGGACTACGATACCGGGCAGGTCGTCTACACGGTGCGCGAGAACCGGCCGGTGGCGGTGGCGGAGGTGCGGCTGGTCGGGTTCACGCAGTTCAGCGAGAGCTGGGTGCGCCAGCGGCTGGGCACGCGCGCCTCCCTCGGCGAGGATCTGCGGCTGCTGCAGGCCCCCGAGCTCGAAGGTGACCGGCGCCGGATTCTGTCCTGGTACCGCGACGCCGGCTTCACGCGGGTTGAGGTGCCGCCGGCGGAGGTCTGGCCGGAGGCCGGGCCCGCGGGCGCCGTGGTGATCTTCACCGTTCGCGAGGGGCCCCGCTCGTTGCTGCGCTCGATTTCCTTCGCCGGCGCGGTCGCGTTGTCGAAGGCGCGGCTCGAGGCGGTCGTCGGTCTGCGTGAAGGCGCCCCCTACCGCGCGGCGCAACTCCAGCCCGCCGCGGAACGGGTGCGGGCCGCCTTCGCGCGGGCCGGGTACCCGAAGTGCGCCGTGACGGTGCGCCCGGATTTCGGCGAGGGTCGCGCAAACGTCGATCTGCGGTTCACGGTGGTGCAGGGCGGGCTGCAGCGTCTCGGCAGCGTCGCCGTCACGGGCAACGGTCGGACCGCGCGGCGCGTCATCCTGCGCGAGCTGCCGCTGGCGGCCGGGAAGCCGCTCAACCCGGAGGCCCTGGTGAAGGGCAAGAATGCGATCTATGAGCTGGGTTTCTTCCGGGAAGTGCGCTACCTCCTGCCGGAGCCGGTCTTGCCCGAGGGACCGCAGGACCTGGTCCTCGCCGTTCGCGAGCGGCCGACCGGCTTCGTCGGCCTCGGCCTCGGCTACGCCAGCGACGAGCGCTTCCGCGGGTTCGTCGAAGCCGGCGAACAGAATCTTTTCGGCACGGGGCGGAGTCTGCGCTGGAAGACCAAGCTGAGCGAGATCGGCGATCGCCACGACCTGTTCTACCAGGAACCGTGGCTTCTCGACTTCGATCTCAAGGGGCAGGCCGACCTCTATCTGGAGCGCCGGGAGGAACCCGGGTACCAGCTGCGGCGCCAGGGGCTGGCGCTCGGCGTCAACCGGGAGTTGACCCCGCGGTTGCTGCTCAACCTGCGCTACCGCTACGAGTTCGTGGACTACTCCAACGTGGTACCGGACCTCACGGCCGAGCTCGGGACCCTGGAGAGTTTCAACATCGGCAGCCTGATCCTGGGGCTCGATTACGACCGGCGCGACAATCCGATCGCGCCGCGGCGCGGCTCCTTCCAGCTCGCGAGCGTCGAGTTCGCGCGGCCGTTTCTCGGCGGCGATATCTCGTTCACCAAGTATCAGCTCGAAACCTCATGGTACCTGCCGCTCGGGTCCGGCGCCGAGATCGCGCTCGGTCTGCGCGGCGGATTCACCCAGCTGCTGCTCGGCGGGGGCGATCTGCCGCTTTCGGAGCGTTTCTTTCTCGGCGGGGACCGCAGCGTGCGCGGCTACGGCTTCAAGAGCATCGGCGCGAAAGACGACGCCGGCAACCCGCTCGGCGGCAACGTGTTCGCCCAGGGGAACCTCGAGGTGCGCTTCAAGCTGTACCGCAAGCTACGCGGGGTGCTCTTCTTCGACGCCGGGGAGCTCTGGTCCGACCAGGTCGGGCAACCCCCCTCGGGGATCAAGACCTCGGTCGGGACCGGGCTGCGCTACGAGACGCTCGTCGGGCCGATCCGGCTCGATTGGGGCCACAAGCTCAATCGCGCGCCCGGGGAGGCGCCCTCCCGCTGGCACCTGACGATCGGGTATCCGTTCTGACCGTTACGGGCGTTGAAAAGGGCCCATCTGCTGCGTTGCCCTCCTTGAGGCTCCCTGCGGCGGCCACGAGGCCGCCTCAGTCGCCCCTTCGGAGTGCGCCTTGCACCTGAACCCTTTTGAACACCCTCTCCGCGACCGGGACGGGCTTCTGTTTGTTTGAGAGTTGTTCGGTGTGCTGATAGACTGAGTCGGCGATCAGGGGAACCAGATGAAGAAACGGACGGTCCGTCGTTCCTGGAGTGTCGGCGTCGCATTGGCGGTCGCCCTTTCGGCCCTCGCGGTTCCCGCCCGGGCGGAAGATCCCGCGGCGCTGCTGCGCTGCGTGCAGACACGATACGGTGCGCTGCGGGATCTTACGGCCGCCTTTGCCCAGGAGAGCCGGGTCGCCAGCCTCGGGCGCACCCGCACGCGCGGCGGTCGGCTCTTTTTCCAGGCGCCCGGGCGGATGCGCTGGGAATACGACGCGCCCGACCCCCAGCTGATCGTCGCGGACGGCAAGCAGCTCTGGTTCCACCGCCCGGAGAGACGGCAGGTGGTGGTCCAGCCGATGGACGCCGCCTTCACGCGCCAGACGCCGCTGCTGTTCCTGTTCGGCCGCGGCGATTTTGCCGCGGAATTTTCCTGGGAGGATCGCGACCTCGCGCCGGGGGCCGGCGGGTTCGTGAGCATCGCGCTGCGCCCGCGCGTCGAGGCCTCCGACCTGTCGCGATTGGTGCTCGAAGTCGCGCCGGGCGAGTGTCGCCTCGCGGGCACGATCGTCGAGGACGCCTTCGGCAATGTCACGCACCTGGTTTTCTCCGGGGAGCGCGCCGACAGCGGCCTCGATGCCGGGCTGTTCCGGTTTGCGCCTCCCAAGGGCGCGGAAATCGTGCGGCCGTAGCCGGTGGCGACCCGTGAGGAGCCGAACGTGAGCGAGGCCCCCCTGATCCTCGTCGTCGACGACGAGCCGGACATCCTGAACCTCAATCGCCTGATCCTCGAACGCGAGGGCTGGCAGGTGATCACCGCGGGCGACGGGGTCGACGCAATCCAGAAGGCGATCGACCGCACCCCGGACCTGATCGTGCTCGACGTGATGATGCCGCGCATGAATGGCTACCAGGTTTGTCGCCTGCTCAAGAGCGATCAGCTGACCGCGGGCATCCCGATCGTCATCTGCACCGTACGTTCGCTCGACAGCGAAAAGCTGTACGCGTACACCTCGGGAGCCGATCATTACCTCACCAAGCCTTTCGACCCCCCCGAGCTGGTGCGGTTGGTGCGCACGATCCTCGCCAGCCGCGCGCAGTCCCGGCCGCGGCGGCTGACGAGCGCCGACGCGGCGCGCCACCCGACCAGCACGGACAGCATCCTCTCCGACGTCAATCGCCTCCTCGATCGCCGGCTGATGGAGCTGACGATCCTGCAGCACGTGGCGGGCGCGATGGCCGGGACGCTGCATCTCGACGGGGTGCTCGGCATCGTGCTGCAGAGCATCGTCAACGACCTGGGGTATTCGGGCGGGATGATCTTCCTCGCCGGCGAGCGCGGCGTACTCGAAGAGCGGGTCGCGCGTGCGGAACCGCTGGTTCTCGACCCGGCGCGGTACCCCGTTTTCGGGCGCGCGCTGGCGGAGAACAAGGTCGTCATCCTCGACGCCGAGGAATTGCTCCACGACACGCCGGCGGAGTTCTACGCGCGCATCCACGCCACGACGAGCATCCTGGTGCCGATCCAGTCCAAAGGCCGCCCGATCGGCCTGCTGGTCGTCGAGAGCGCCGCGGCCGCGGTCGATCGCGACCAGCGCGATTTCCTGCTGACGCTGGCCAATCAATCCGGCCTGGCTATCGAAAACGCCAACCTCTACGCCCGCACGCTGCAGCTGTCGATCACCGACGGGCTGACCGGCCTCTTCAACTACCGGCATTTCTGCGAGCGCCTCGAGATGGAAATCTCCCGCTCGCGCCGATACAGCGTGCCGCTCGGGTTGCTGCTGATCGACATCGACCGCTTCAAGGACTTCAACGACCGCTTCGGGCACCTGCTCGGCGACGAGGTGCTCAAGGCGGTGGCGCACACGATCCGCGCCAACACGCGCGACGTCGACGTGGTGGCGCGCTACGGCGGTGAGGAGTTCTGCGTCATCCTCCATGAGATCGGCGGGGACGAAATCGGCGCCTACGCCGAGCGCGTCCGCATTGCCGTGGCGACCGTGCGCCTCGAAGTCCCCGGGGGCGCGCGTCACGGGGTGACCGTCAGCATCGGGGCCACGGTGAGCCAGGGCGGGAACCCGGATGCGCATGAGTTCATCCGGCGCGCGGATGTGGCGCTCTACCGGGCGAAGAAGGACGGGCGCAACAAGGTCAGCGTCTGGGTCGAGCCCGCCGGGGGCGGGGATGCGGCCCCCGAGGAAAAAGGCACTTGACTTGGGACCGAACGCTTTGCTAGAAACCATCTTCGGGCCGTGCGCATGCGCGGATTGATGCGCGGGGCCGGGCGCTGAGGCTGCGGCGCGGGGAGGGCGCGGGAAGATGTGTTGCGATCTGTGCGATCACTATTACAGCTGCGAGGAAGTGGAAAAGATGAAACTGACCTGCTGCACCAAGTGCGATGAATACGTCGACTGTCATGGTGAGGCCAAGGCCGCGGGCCGGCACGGCGAACGCGGCGAACACGACGACGACGCGGATGAGGATGAAGATGAGGACGACGAGGAGGACATCGACGACGAATTCGACGATGACCTCGACGAGGACGACTTCGAGGACGATTTCGAGGACGAGGAAGAGGACGACGAGGAGGACGAGGAATAGCACGGGCTGTCCTCGTCATCGCTGCCGCCGCCGCGCAGCATCCCGCTGAAGCCATCTCCCCGACCGGGCAGGCCGCGACCGGGATCCCGGCGCGGTTGACGCTCCTGCCGGAGCGGTGCTAGAGTCGTGCCGCAAGTCCGAGAAAACCTGGGATTTTCCCGCAATTGCGGATGGGGAGGGCGGTGCCGGTGACCCGAGTGGTGGGTGCGCTCGCGGTCGCTATCGGCACCGGGTGCGGCGCGGGTTTTTCGCCTTTCGCGTCGGGCACGGTCGGCAGCCTCGTCGGCGTAGCGCTCTTCCTCCCGCTCGCGGCGGCGGGCCTGCCGGCCGTCGCGATCGCCGTGGCCCTGCTCTTCCCGGCCGGGGTCTGGGCCGCCGGCGTTTGCGGAAGACGCTACGGCGCCCATGACCACGGAAGGATCGTCGTCGACGAGATCGTCGGCCAGTTGATTGCGCTGGCGGGTTTTTCGTCGGGGCCCGGGTGGCTGCTCGCCGGATTTCTGCTCTTTCGGCTGTTCGACATCTGGAAGCCGTTTCCCGCGGGCCGGATTGACCGGCAGTGGCGCACGCCGTTCGGCGTGATGGCCGACGACGTCGTCGCCGGGGTCTACGCGAATCTCGCGCTCCAGGCCGCCCGCGTGTTGCTGGGGGCATGATGCCTGCCGCCGACCCCCTCGCCGCGCGCGTCGGCGGCGCCCTGCTGGCGCGGCACGCCCGCCTGGCGTTTGCCGAGTCCTGTACGGGCGGCCTCGTCGGCAGCAGGATCACCGGCGTGCCGGGGAGTTCGCGGTATCTGCTCGGCGGGGTGGTGGCCTACCACAACCAGATCAAGACCGGAGTGCTGCAGGTGCCGCGCGCGATGCTCGCCCGCTTCGGCGCGGTGAGCGCGCCGGTCGCCGCAGCCATGGCGCGCGGGGCGCGCAGCGTCTTCAACGCCGAGATCGCGGTCGCCGTGACGGGGGTTGCCGGTCCGGGCGGCGGCAGTCCCGGGAAGCCCGTCGGGCTGGTCTATGTCGCCGTGTGCGGATTCGGCCGGATGCGCTGCCGGAGGGTGCTGTTCGCGGGCGACCGCCGGCGGGTGCGCGCGCGGGCGAGCGAACTGGCACTGATTATGCTTCTCGAGCATCTCGAGGAGGTGCCCGCATGGTGATGAGCGGTGTTTTCCCGGCGAGGGCGGCGTCACCCGCCGGGGGCGGGGCAGCGCGGTGACCCCCGTGGATCCTCTGCGCGCGGCGGCCTGTTCCCCGCGGGTTCGAACGGTGGTATTCTGACGACAACCAACCTGCCGCAAATTCCTCGGCAGGGCAGACGAAGGAGCCCGGACTGATGGCAGACGCGAAGGACGGCAAAGAGAAGGCGCTGGAACTGGCAATCCTCCAGATCGAGAAGTCGTACGGCAAAGGTTCGATCATGCGCCTCGGCTCGGGCGAGTCCCCGCCGGAGACGGGGGTCATTTCCACCGGCGCGCTGGGCATCGACATTGCGCTCGGTATCGGCGGTGTCCCACGCGGCCGCGTGGTGGAGATCTTCGGGCCGGAATCGTCGGGCAAGACGACGCTGGCGCTCCACATCGTCGCCGAAGCCCAGAAGACCGGCGGGATCGCGGCGTTCATCGACGCCGAGCATGCCCTGGACGTGACGTACGCGCGGGCGCTCGGCGTGCGCACCGACGATCTGCTGATCTCGCAGCCGGACACCGGCGAGCAGGCCCTGGAGATCGCCGAGGTGCTCGTGCGCAGCGGCGCCATCGACATCGTGGTCGTGGACTCGGTTGCCGCGCTGGTCCCCCGGGCGGAAATCGAGGGCGAGATGGGCGACGCCCACGTCGGCCTGCAGGCGCGCCTGATGTCGCAGGCGCTGCGCAAGCTCACCGCCGCCATCGCGCGCTCGAACACGACGGTGGTCTTCATCAACCAGATCCGCGAGAAGATCGGCGTCATGTTCGGCAGCCCCGAGACGACGCCGGGCGGCCGCGCGCTGAAGTTCTACGCCTCGGTGCGCATCGACATCCGCCGCATCGCCCAGATCAAGAAGGGGCAGGATGTCGTCGGCAACCGCACCAAGGTCAAGATCGTCAAGAACAAGATGGCGCCGCCGTTCAGGGAATGCGAGCTGGACATCCTCTACGGCGAGGGGCTCTCGTACGAGGGCGATCTGATCGACCAGGGCGCCGCGATGGAGATCGTCGAGAAAAGCGGCATGTGGTACTCCTTCGAGGGCGAGCGGATCGGCCAGGGCCGCGACGCGACGCGCCAGTTTCTGAAGGAGCATCCGGACATCCTCGAGCGCATCGACGTGAAGATCCGCGAGAAGGCCGGAATCAAGCCGCGGGTGCTCCGCCCGACCGAACCTGCGGTCGAGGAGAAGGGGGCCCGGAAGAAGTGACCCAGCCTCCCGCGCCGGTTCCCGGGCGTCCGGCGGTGCAGCAGGCCGCGCCCGCGGCCGCGCCTGCGGCACGGCCGGCCGTTGCCACGCCGCGCCCCGCGGCGGCACCGGCACCGGCGCCCCG
>JANOHV010000121.1:0-21150 GCA_031406795.1 Candidatus Rokuibacteriota bacterium | reverse complement strand
GACCACCTTCATCCTGAACCTCCTCCGCGAGCTCGGGGGCAAGAAGAGGCTTGTCGTTCTTGTCAACGAGCTCGGGGAGGTGGGAATCGACGGGAGTCTGATCCGCAGGCAGGAGGCCGAGGTCATAGAGCTGACGAACGGGTGTGTCTGCTGCACGCTCGCGCCCGAGATACGAAAGCAGATCGTCCAGATCAAGCAGCGCTATGATCCCGACCTGTTGCTCATCGAGCCTACCGGAGCCGCCTCCGTGTCGGGAGTTCTCCGTCTGTTGGACGCCCCCGGCATGGAGGCGTGCGTCGAAGACTTCGGCATACTGCTGATCCTCGACGCCATGCGCTTCCTCGATCTCTATCAGCAGAACCGCTACTTCATGGAAGGACAGATCAAGCCGGCCTCGCTCGTGGTGATCAATAAGTGCGACCGGGCCTCCTATGATGACGTCCTGCTGATCAAAGGGACGATCCAGACGTACAACCCCGACGCGGACATACTCATGACCCGCTTCGGGCAGATCTCGCTCGCGGACTGGGAACGCTTTTGCGCAAAGAGAGCTTCTTCGAAGGAGGCGCCGGAGCCTCCCGCCTTGCTGGTCCAGCCCGGCACCGACCACGGCCGGGATTTCGATTACGAGACATTTTCGTGGACCTTTGACCGCGAGGTGAAGAAGACGGGAGTGACGTGGTTTCTCCAACGGCTGATGGAAGGGCATTACGGGGAGGTTGTGAGGACCAAGGGTCTGGTGAAGACCGACGCCGGTTGGTTCAGAATCGATTATTTGCCCCGCGAAGTCTTCTGGGAGGAGATCTCCGCACCCGGTGGCGACAGCCGGCTCTTCATCATCGGCGTGGGTCTCAGGACCGAAGCCCTGACGGGCGATCTCGGAGCTCTGGCGGCACCGTAGGAGAAGCGGCAGATGGCACGCTATGGAATAGCTCTGGATCTGGGGACGAGCGGCTTCCGGGGACAGGCCGTCGACCTCGAGTCGAAAGAGATCCTCGCAACGGTCATTACCTCCCGCCACCCGCTTCCCGGCGCGAACATCATGGACCAGCTGACGTTTGCCGTCGATGCGGGAATGGAAGTCACGCACGATATCTTCATCTCAGCCGTCAACCAGGTCATCGCGGCCCTGGGGGTGGCGCCGGAGAGCTGCGAACGTCTTGCTGTCTGCGGTAACCCGATACAGCTCTCGCTGTTCGAAGGGATCGAGATCCGCGACCTCGCCTATGCCGGCGAGAACAAGAAGCGCCTGCTCGGGATTCAGCCTCCGAACAGGGACGCCAAGACAAGACCGGCCGGAGAGATCCGGAATCTCGCAGTCCCTGAGCGTTGTGCCGTCTTCATCCCACCGGCGGTGAGGCATGAAATCGGCGCCGATGCCCTCGCCCTGATGGTCAAGTCCGGCATGCTGGAAAGAGACGAGATAGCGCTTGCCGTCGATTACGGAACCAACGCGGAGATGGCGCTCAAGGTTGGCAACAAGATCATTACCGGTTCCGCCGCGGCAGGCCCTGCGCTCGAGGGCCAGCAGATCAGCCGCGGGATGCTCGCCGCTCCGGGCGCGATGAGCGACATCAACCCCGAGGGGGCGCTTTGGAGATGCGCGGTCCTGAACGATGCGCTGCTGCCCGGAGATGGCCCCCTGGTCGATCTCGACGGGGGGGTGGTCAAGGAGCAGGGCGCACGCGCACCTCTCGGCATCACCGGCACGGGTGTGATTGCTCTTCTGAACCAGGGGATGGAAGACGGCCTCATCAAGCTCCCCAAGATACTCACCAAGGACAAGACGCTCGGGCTGGGCTTCGGGATAACCTTCACGGAGGCCGACCTGATCGAGGCGGGAAAGGCGATAGGAGCGATTCGGGCGGGGTACCTCACCCTGGCGAAGGAGGCGGGAATCGAGATCGGCGAGATCAAGACCGCCTACATGGCCGGGGCCTCGGGCACGTATGTCGACGCGAGGAAAGCTTTCAGCATCGGGATGGTACCTCCGAAGGTCAAGACCATCTATCAGATCGGGAACACCTCCCTTTCCCTCGCGAAGGACATCGTCCTGAATCCTGACCTGCTCGGCGTGCTTCAGGACCGGGCAAGGAATCTCCGCGCGAACCATTGCATGTTTGCCGAATCCGAGGTTTTCCAGAAGGCCTATCTCCTCGAGCTTTCCTATTGGGGAGAAGGGATGCCGTGGGAGCAATACCAGAGGTTCATCGACATCTACGGGCTCCCCTCGCTGCCTCCGACCGCGATGAGCGTCCACGTGGTGAAAGTCGTCCCCCGCGATATCGCCGAACTGGGAAGAGCGGGCCTCCGGGTGATCGAGAAGGTGGGGCTGGAGTGCAGTCGTGCCTTCGGCGGCTGCACCGCCTGCGAGGAATGCGTCAAAGCCTGTCCGGAAAGGGCGCTCACCATGGAAACGAAAGACGGGAAGGTCGTCCATCATCTCAGGATGGACCGGTGCAGCGGGACGGCCTGTCTTAGGTGCGAGCGGGCCTGTCCCCTGGGAAAGTTCCGTTTCGCCGATCTCTGCTACAAGGGGGGCGTGAACCCGGAATGCCCAGGAAGCCCGGCATGACATTCGCGAACGCCAGCAGGAGAACGCCATGAGGCGCCCGGCGGCGCACGGGCCAACCAGGCGGGGAGCGCAGACATGAGCATGCAGAACTTCAGCCTTCTCGAAGCGGCCGAAGTGGCCCTCATGATGGAGGAGGAGGGCATCCGGTTCTACGGGTGGCCAAAGAGCGCAGCGGCGATCCGCAGCTGCAGCAGCTCTTCGCCACCCTCAAGGACCGGGAATTCCAGCACCTCGAGACCTTCCGCCGGCTCTACAGCGACCTCGCCGCGCGCGGGGGCGACCCGGACGCCGAGCTCTGGCTGCTGGACGAGGAGATTTCCGCCTACTTCAGGTCCTACGTCGACTCCGCCGCCTTCCCGGGCCGGGGGGTTGCGGAGCGGTAGGTCGCGGATCTGCGCGGGGCGGCCGACCCGCTGGTCTGCCCGGACTGCGGCGGTGCGATGCGCATCGTTGCGTTCATCGAGGATCAGCGCGTCTTGCGCGCACGCTCACGCACCTGTCACTGTGGGACGAGCCGCGGCCGCCGCCAGCCACGCCCGCGATGAGACACACACCGACTGAACTTGAGTACCTGCCCTGGGTCAAGTGATCTTCACCGGGCGCCGGCGCGGCTCAATTGGAAGGCGCCCGCCGCGCTTTGGGTCGCGGCGGGCCCTGGCCTGCCGCCCGATGACGAAGGGAATTCCCTGTTGTAGTCTTCTGCAAAAGACTCTACTGTCTGCGGATACAGGCAAGAAGATTTCAATGCACATGTCTTCGCAGGCTTCCCATGATCC
This sequence comes from Candidatus Rokuibacteriota bacterium, assembly GCA_031406795.1. Lineage (GTDB taxonomy): Bacteria > JAUVQV01 > JAUVQV01 > JAUVQV01 > DATDCY01 > DATDCY01. Next base: position 17,799 of record JANOHV010000121.1, on the reverse strand, counting down.
ACACCATTAGCAAGGAGCAAAACAATCATCATGGCTGAACTGGTGAAGCATCTGATGCGAAGAGGGGCAATGACCTGCAATGAGGAAATGAGTGTTCGCAGCGTTGCCCAGATCATGGTCGTGAATCGCCTGAGGTACTGCGTGGTCATCAACAAGAAATGCGAAGTCCAGGGAATGATATCTGCAGACAGTATTCTTCGAGCTTACGACAAGGATCTTGATGCCGTACGAGCCAAGGACATTCTCCAGTCGCATTCCTTCACCACGACCCCGGCCACGCCGTTGCCGGCGGCGATTGCGCTCATGACGAAGAACAGGAGAGAGCATCTCATCGTTGTCGGTGATCCACCAACCAACCGCTCCGTGCTCGGCATTCTGGACGCAAAGGATATTGTCAGGAGCATCGCGCGAGACGAAAAGAGCGAAGGCAGATGAGCGTTCGTGTCTGCGACATCATGCATAAGGGAGTGATTACCTGCTCGTCCAAGGAGAGCCTGCGGAATGTCGCCGCCATGCTGGACGACAATCAGTTCAGGTCTGTGGTAGTCGTCAATGAAAACGGCGAGGTGTGGGGGCTGATAACGTACATGGAGCTCCTGGCCCACTATCGGGATGATGTGGATACCGTTGAGGCCTCTCAGATCATGAGGCCTTACCGGATGGAGGTTGACCCCCAATGGCCGGTTGAGAAGGCCATTGAACTCATGAAGAAGCTGAAACACTATCACCTGATCATCGTGGACCCGCATGTCGGCACTCGCTGGCCTGTGGGAATGCTGACCAGTTTCGATATTGTCCAGTATATGGCTCACCTCGAACCGGGCCATCATGAATCTTTTCTGAGATTGGGCGGGGCGAAATAGGCGGAATGCGTTCGATGGCATGCACCGGCTTGAAGAACCGGTGGGGCTCTACCGTCCCCGGCTCCTGAATGCCATGTTCCCCGGGCTGATCCCCGGAGATAATGCCTTGACGGGCCGTGGTCCCGCACTTAGATTCCTCGTCAAAGGCGAGCATCCTGCTGCTAGAATAAATTACCGGGTACGCTTTCCCACTCAGGAGCCAGATCCGGGCGAAAACCCTCTGATGGCCGCTAACACACGAATGCTATCCGCATCCAAGTAGATATTTCGCATGCCAATTTGTGCTAGGCTCTTCTACCATGAAAGACAACCACCTGATTTCCAAGAACAAATCAGGACAATTCAAGTCTTTCCTGAAACTCCCCGGCGGGGGAGAAAGCAGACGAACACCGACGTGATCGCCACCGAGGGCTTCCGCGAGGGACTCAGGGCCTCGCCCGGAGCCAGGGGCTCGACCCGTATGAAATCTTCCCGATTGCGCGCGACGCGTCCCTGCGGGTCGTGAGCCTCCCTTCGAAGCGTTCGCTTGCCTGCTCACGGCTTCAATTTCAAGGCTGTTTTCAACAGTATCATCAGCCGTGCCACCGCGCCCTTCTTGTTGTGCATGACCTGGTCATAGAGGTCCTCTTCGTTCACGGGTGGGACCGGTTCGGATTCCTTTCTTTCCAGACGGACTGCAGCCGACGGGCAGGTTGGAACGCACAGGCCGCAACCGATGCATCTGCTCGGGTTGATCGTCGCCTCGCCGGATCGACCGGAAAGCGTGACCGCGCCCACCTGGCAGCGGGAGACGCAGGTGCCGCACTGCGTACACGCGGCGGCGGAGACCTCGGCGCGATAGGTGCTCGCCCAGAAATCGACCGGGTGCGGCAGCCGCTTCTGGTATGAGAGCATCCCGCAGCAGCATCCGCAGCAGGAGCAGACGAATTCCGGCTGCCGGGCGTTGGCCGGCTGCAGGACGAGACCGTCGAGCTCGTTCTGCCGGAGGATCTCCAGCACTTCGTCCCGGGTCACTTCGCGGCAGTGTTTGCGGCGCAGGACCATCCTGGCCATGTCGCCAAAGGCGAGGCAGGTCTCCTCGCGCGAAGTCTTCGCACAAGGTTTGCTGCTCATCGCCTTGCTCCTGCGGCAAATGCAGGGCAGCACGACGAACGGACCCGGGGAGGCGTCAACAATGCCGAGGATCTGATCGTACGTGGCGACGTAGTGTTCGACGGACACGCTTTGATTGATCGGGATAGTCCGCATCTGGGAGGGTTTGACCGCAAGAAACGCCGCCGAATAGCTCAGGGTCTTGAAATAGGCGAAGGCATCGTGCAGAAACTCCGGAGACGGACTGCCGTCCTGATTCTCATACATGCCGACCACGAGCGGCACGAGCTGCCAGTGAGCGATCCCGTCTTTCTCCTTCCGGCCGATGGCGCCTTTCATGAACATGGTCTCGAGCAGGCGTCCGGTTTGTTCTTCGGAGAATGCGGACGCTGCGCGCTCGAAAATCAGTCTCTCCGGCGTCGGCTTGCAGGAGAGCTGGAGAGCGACCCTCGCCTCATCGGGAGAGAACAATCTCTTGAGCAAACGGATGTCGGCGCCCGACCAGGCCTTGGGGAAGCCGACAGCCTGATTGTCGAGATGCCTCTGCAGGCGGCGATAGATCGTCAACTCCACGTTTGGCACCGTGACCTCACCACATCCGGCAGGGGATCCCCGCCTGTTCGAAGGCGGCCCGCAGCCACTTCCCCGCCGCGATCACTCCGGCGCGAACCGATTGAGCAGCGCACGCTCTTCGCTCGTCAGGCTTCCCGGGCCCTCGGCCCCGAGCTTGGCCATGACGCGGTCGAACTCGGCGCGGTTGATCGGGTGCAAGGCTTCCCGGTCCGTGCTTCGCCAACGCTCGAGATCCCCCCGGCGCACTGCCGGCGCTGCCGCGCGGCGCTGAAAGCGCGCCGCCGGCGAACTCCACCCCACCCAGCGCAGATAGACCCAGCCGCCGATGAAGCCGCCGAGGTGCGCGAAGTGGGCGATGCCGCCCCCGCCGATGCCGAAACCGCCGAAGAGCGCGAGGACGGTCATGACCACCACGAGCACCCGCGCCTCCACGGGGAGGATGCCCCAGATATAGACCCGCTCGCGCGGCCAGTAGCGCGCGAAACCGAGGAAGACCCCGAAGACTGCGGCCGAGGCGCCGATGATCGGCGTGTTGAAGTTCAGGAACGACAGCAGGGCTCCGGCGACGCCGCTCGCGAAGTACAGCCCCAGGAAGTGCCGGGAGCCGAGATGCTCCTCGAGCCGCGAGCCGAAAAAATAGAGGCCGAGCATGTTGAACAGCAGGTGGCCGATCCCGGCGTGCGCGAACTGATAGGTGACGATGGTCCAGGGCTGGATCAGGGCGAACCGGGGCACGAAGGCCAGCCGGCCCAGCAGATGAGGGTTGACGGCCGTGAAGAGGAAGACCCCCGTGTTCAGCACGATCAGACGCAGTACCCAGGTGGCCATTGGCGGTTCAAGTCTCCCGATGCTAGAGGCATATGCCGGGAAAACCCGGCCATTGTCAAGAATGCTGGCCCGTCAGGCGGGCGGCTTGCCCTCCGGCAGCAGCCTGGCGATCACGGCGACCAGCACCCCGACCACGAGGACGAGCACCCCCCAGAAGACGCCGCCGCCCCACCCTGCGGGCAGCGCGAGCGCAGGCGCGCCGCGAGGCGGGTCGACCGCCGCGGCAAGCGTCGCGGGACGCGCGTCCGCGGCGAGCATTTCGTCGGCCGCGAGGGCGAGATCGTAGCGTGGCGGCGCGGCGGCCGCGTTGCCGTAGAGCAGGGCGAGCTGCTGCCCCGGCAGCGCCTTGAAAAGCAAGCGCGGGCTCTGCCACCGGATCTCGCAGCCGACGAGCGGGAGCGGCGCGTTGTCGCCCTCGTCGATCTCGAGCACGAGGGGACCGCGGCGCGCGGCGCGCAGCGGAATCGCGAAACGCGTAGCCCCCGGCTGCGCCTCGCGGCGCTGCCACGTGCTCCCGGCGATGGCGCGCCTGCCGCCTTCGCCGGGCACCCCCTCCTCGTACAGCACCACGGAGCGCTGAAAGGTCGCGCCGGTTGCCGTGCAGACGAGATCGGTCAGCGGCAGGCCCGGGTGGGGCAACTCCAGCCGGTGGCGGCTGATCCGCGAGTCTCGGTCCGAGGGCAGCGCCGTCAGCGCGACCGGGGCGGAGCGCTCCAGCCACTCGCGGTCGAGGACGTACGGGACCTGCGTCAGCCCGTCGGCGAGGCGCAGGTCGGCGAGCCCCGGCGCTTCGGCGAGCACCTCGGGGGGGATCTCGAGAGCCGCGACCGCGCCGGCCACGGTCGTGAGCTTGCGCGCGTGCCGCCAGCGCGCGGGATCGATGGCGCCCCCCGCGGCCGGAATGCCGGGAGCCGGCACCGGAGGCGCGAAGCCGTGGTTGCGCTGCAGCGGACCAAGACTCGCGCGGACCGCGGCTGCGCGCCCCGCGAGCCCGGGCACGGCTTCGAGGTCGTAACGCGGTGCGGTCGCGGCGCGGTTGCCCGCGACGAGCGTGTAGCGTTCGCCGCCGCGCGCCGCAAAGCGCAATGCCACGGGGGGGAGATGCAGGACGAGCGGGGCGCGCAGCGTGAGCGGCGGGCTGTCCCCGTCGTCGACGGCGAGCACCAGCTGGCGCGCGCCGATACTGCGGACGGAGACGGGCAGCGAGAGCACCTCGGCGCGGTCAGCGCCGTCGCCCAGGCGGTGGATGCGGCCGCGGCCGAGCGTCTTCTCGCGCACCTCCCCCCCGGAGACGGTGCGCTCCGCGAGCGTGACCGCGCGGGCGAACAGCGGGTCCTCGGGGCGGATCTCCAGACGGTGCAGCGGGAAGTGGCGTCCCGGCAGTTCAAGCTGGTACCGGCTTCTCCCCCCGGACGAGGAGAGAAGGCGTGCGGCCACCGGGAGAGTCTCCAGCCCCTCCGGGTCGCGCGCAGTCGTGCGCACCTCGAGCCCCGTGATCGGGACGGGTCGCTCCCGCGCGTCGTCGATACTCACCCGCAGATAGGGGTAGATGCCGCCGGGGAGCCGCACCGCGAGCTGCGCCGCCCCGTCGGGCTGGCGGAACACCGGAACGCGGGCGGCGAGCACGCGCCAGGTGATCCGGTCAACGGAAGACTCGACGGTCACCGCCTTGACCAGATCCCGCGCCGGGGTGAGCAGGACGACCAGGTCGATCGCCCGCTCCGAGGCGACGCGCCACACGCCGACGAGGCTCTCGGCCTGAAGCTGCTGGGAAACCTCGACGGCCGCGAACGTGCGCGGCTCCTCGGGCGGCGTGCCGACCACGAGCAGGTACGGGACCTCCGCGCCCGTCGCGTCGAGGATCCGCAGGTCTTCCTGGAGCGGGGCGGCGCGGTCGAGTGTCGCAAGGGGGAGCCGGAGTTCGGCGAGTCCGCTCCCCGGCACGAAAATTTCCTGCGACCACTCCCAGGCCGGGGGGAGTGCGGCCGCGGAAGCGACTCTGAGGGCGAGGACAACCGCGGCGGCGAACGACGCGGAGCGCGCGAGTCTCTTCAGGCGGAACCTGTCGCGGTCGAGGGGCGGCCGCACGTCAACCCTCCTCCCCGGCGTCTTCATCGGCGTCGTCCCCCGTTGACTGCTTCGCTGGCGCCGGGGGACGCGCGGTCGCCGGCCCCAGGAAGCGCTGATAGAGGAAGGACACGAGGATGAGCAGCACCGCGAGCACGACGATCGACCCGACGCGATACAGCTGGCCGAGCCGCCAGAGGTCGTGCAGGAAGACTTTGAGGATGGTGGCGCCGAAGAGCCCGAGGCTCGCGAGGCGCACGCCGCGGCTGCCCGAACGGATGCCGGCGACCAGCAGCACCAGCGCAAACGCGCCCCACGCGAGCGAGTACGTCAGATCCAGCGCGAAACTCCCCGAGAAGCGGAAGGTCAGCGCGGTGCCGGTGCTGAAGTAATCCGCGATCTCGATGTTCACGAGCAGAAAGGCGAGCACGGTGCCCAGGGTGCGCAGCATCGGGCGCAGGGAGATGCCCTGCACGCGGAACTCTTCCCGCGGCAGCAGGTGCGCCGCCGTGAAGTGCGCAAGCGCCGCGAGGCCGTAGGCCCAGAGATACCAGTTGAGAAGCGGGGTCGCCGCGCGCGGGTGGTAGCTCATCACCGCGGGGTTGAGCGCCAGGCGGACAAACGAGATCGCGAGTAACCCCGCGCCCCACCAGAGCAGCCCCGGGTGCGGCACGCGACGGAAGAGCCAGACGAGCGCCGCGCCCTCGAGCGCCCACGCCACCGACAGCCACTCGTTGGAGAACTGGAGCGGAAAGACGAGCGTGACGAAGAACAGCGCCACCCCGCCGAACCACGCCGACTGCGTGAGACGCGCCTCGCCCCCGGCGGGAAGGCGCCGGATGATGAAGAGCAGCCCGCCGAGGTACGGCAGCGCGAGCGCCGCGGGGAGCAGGCCGATGAGCTGCTTGCCGAACGCGGCGACGGCGGCCTGGTAGACCGGGAAGAAGAGCAGCGGACCGGCGAGGGCGGCCGTCATCCAGGGGACGGTGCGTTCGCGCAGCGCGCCGGAGAAGACGAAGGGGAAGACGAGGTGCAACGCGATGAACCCGAGGTACCACGCGAACGGGAGCCAGGGGGCATCCCGCCGGAGGCCCGAAGCGTTCCAGGCGGCGCAGAGCACTGCCGTCGCGAGGAGCGCCGCCAGGCCGGGCAAATCGGCGCAGCGCAGCCGCACCAGCGCGAGCAGAAGAACCGTCACCAGCAGCGCGATGCCGAAGAGCGGCGAGGGATCGGTCGGTCGCAGCGCGAGCGCGGCTGCAATGATGAGCAGGAACGGCAGCAGCGCCGCGAGGGAGGGCAATTCGACGAACGAGAGCAGCCCCTCCGGCGCGTCGAGCGGCCGCCCGCAGTCGGGGGCCGGAGGCGGCGGGGTTCCGGTGCGGCGCAGACGCAGGAGTCCGGCGGCGAACAGGGCGACGGAGAAGAACGCCACGACACCGAGGAGGCCGGGGAGGTCCCGGTCCCCGTGCGCGGTGCCGATCCACGCGCCCATCGGCAGGAAGACCGCGATCACGACGGCGACCGCGACTGCGGCTTCCCCGAGGATCCAGGCCGCGGCGAGCGCGACCGCGGCCGCGAGCGTCAACGCCGGCCAGAGGACGAATCCGGTGATTTCGCGCGCCACCGGCACCACGAAAAGCAGCACCGCAAGTGCCGGGATCGCGGCCGCCCCGCGGAGCGGCGGTGCGGACGGTCGCAGCCGCAGCAGCACGATCGGGACGACGGCGGTGAGCACCGCGAAGACGAGGATGAACGCCAGACCCCAGGGCAGAAGCGCCTCGGTCAGATGCCGGGAGAACCACGCGAGCAGCACGAGGAAGGCGGCGGCGCTCGCCGCGGCGTGCGCCCTCTCGAATCCGGGTTCGAAAAGAACGAGCGCGCTGACGCCGGCAAGCGCGAGCGAGGCCAGTCCGAGCACGTAACCCGGCTGGGCACCGAGTCCCCCGACCGTCAGGAGGTACCCGGAGAACCCGATCGCGGCCAGCGCCGGGGCCACGGCGCCGAGATCGAGAACGGGATCGCGCGCGCCGATCCTCCCCGCGGCCTTCGCGGCGGCGAGATAGAGGAACGCGAAGAGCAGCCAGACCACCATCGCGGTGCCGACCTGGTCGGCGGTGAAGAACTTTCCGGTCCACCCCGCCTCCATCGCGAGCGTGCCGAGAACGCTCAGCGGCACGAGGAAACTCCAGCGCGTCTTGAGCACGACCGCGAGAAGACCGATGTCCAGCAGCAGAATGTAGCCGAAGAGGCCGACGGGGTTGTTCTCGCCGGTGGAGAGCAGGTACGGCGTCAGAAAGCCGCCGATCAGGCCGAGCACCGAAACATACTGCGCATCCAGCCGCAGGGCGAGTAGAAACGCCGCTGCGGTCACCAGGGACATCAGCCCGAATGCGGGGAGGGTGCCGATGAAATGGTAGAACGAGCGAGCGGCGAAGATATCCGCGTACAGCACCGCCACGCCGGCGGCACAGAGCGCCTGCACCGTGACAGCGTAGCCGCGCGGGCGCAGCAGGAGCCCGCCGACGATCACCCCGATACCGAGGACAAAGCCGATCGCGACCCGCATCAGGGGACTGATCAGCTCGTGCTCGATGGAATACTTCACGAAGAACGCGGCGCCGAGGAAGAGCGCGAAGCCGCCGAGCCACGCGAAGAGCTTCACGCCCATGAAGCTCTCCCAATCGACACCCGAGAGGAACGATTCGGGCGACGGCGCACGTAGCGGCGCGGAGCGAGCAGTCGAAGGCGGATCTGGACGACGCGCCGCGATCCCGACGGGCTCCTGCGGGCGCCGGTTAGCGGCGGGCTCCCATCGGGGGCGCGGTACGTCCTCCGGGAGCGCCCGCTCCGCGGCAGGGGGCGGCGCGAAGTCGCGCAGATCCGGCCTGGGGGGCGGCGACGGCGCAGGCGTGCGGAGTTCCGGACGGTCGAGTCGCTCGCGTCTCAGATCGTCGAGGGACCGTTTCAACTCGCCTATCTCGCCTTCGAGATACCGGACGCGGCTTTCCAGGTTGTTCACGCGCTCACCGGCACCGCCGGCGGCGAACTTCGCAATGGCGTAAACGATGGCAAACAATACGGCCAGGCCGACGATGATTTCTCCCACAGCTCTCCCCTTTGTGCGAGCATTTCGAATCGGATTGGCGCAGGGTACCTGTCACCGGGCATGATGTCCACCAGGGAAACCGGCGCGGGGCGCGCTGCGAATTCGCTTGCATATTGCCGACGCGAGACCTATCTTAGGATCGATGTATTTCACTCAGTAACCGGAACGATCCCTCCCTCAACCGATGGATTCGTCCCACGACAGCAACCGGAAGGAGCCTTTCGTGCAGTTCCAGGAGTTCAAGCTCGACACCCGTATTCTGGCCGGCATCCAAACACTCGGCTGGGAGCAACCGACCCCGATCCAGGAGCAGGCCATACCGAGCGCCCTCGCGGGCCGCGACGTCATGGGCCTGGCCCGGACCGGCACCGGCAAGACCGCGGCCTTTTTGCTCCCGATCCTCCAGCGCCTCGCCACCGGCCACCGCGGCCGCGTGCGCGCGCTCATCGTCGCGCCGACGCGCGAGTTGGCCGAGCAGATCCATCAGCAGGCGGTGACGCTCTGCCGCCCGCTGAACCTGCGCAGCCTCTCGATCTACGGCGGCGTCAACATCAACCCGCAGATGCGCGCCCTCAAGGCCGGGGTCGACATCGTCGTCGCCTGCCCGGGCCGGCTCCTCGACCACCTCGGCCAGCGGACCGCGAACCTCGAACACGTCGAAGTGCTCGTCCTCGACGAGGCCGACCGGATGTTCGACATGGGCTTCCTGCCCGACGTTCGCAAGATCGTCAAGCACCTGCCGGCGAAGCGCCAGACCCTCCTGTTTTCGGCGACGATGCCGAAAGAGGTGCGCCACCTGGTCGCCGAAATCCTGCACGACCCGGTCACCGTCCAGGTCGGCACCCTGAAGCCGACGAGCACCGTAGCCCACGCGCTCTACCCGGTGGTCGCGCACCTGAAGACCCCGCTGCTGCTCGATCTTCTGAAGCACACCGACACCGGCTCCGTGCTGGTCTTCACCAAGACCAAGCACCGCGCCAAACGCGTCGGGGAACAGCTGGTGAAGCTCGGGCACCGGGCGGCCTCGCTGCAGGGCAACCTCTCCCAGAACCGGCGGCAGGAGGCCCTCGACGGCTTCCGCAACGGCACGTACACCGTGCTCGTGGCCACCGACATCGCGGCCCGCGGCATCGACATTTCCCAGATCTCCCACGTCATCAACTACGACGTGCCCGACACGGTGGATGCCTACACCCATCGCATCGGACGAACCGGGCGGCTCGAGCGCACCGGGGATGCCTTCACGTTCGTCACCAGCGAGGACACCGCGATGGTGCGCGACATCGAGCGTACCCTCGGCGAACCGATCCCGCGCAAGACCCTCGACGGGTTCGACTACGCAGCCAAGCCCGCCGCCGGAGCGCCCGAGTTCCGCGCGGACCGGCGGCCGAGCGGCCGGCCCGGGGGCTCCGGCGGCCCCAACCGCCACGACCGGCGATCAAAAGCAGCTGCTCCCCAAGCTTTTCGGGCGAATCTTTCGAGGTCCACTTCGAGGTAGGAATGGACCTGCACTCAATGTCAGGAGAAGATCTGGCTCCGGAACAGGCGCTCTCGAGTAATGATTTCTGTATCCAGGAGACAAGCCCTGTCAAATGGTCCCACCCTGACGCGCGGGACAGGGCGGCGGCCCCCGCGAGGCGATTGACGACGGGGGGCGGGGTGTGTTCTCATGTCAGGCATGGCGCGGAAGGAACCAGCCGCGAAAACCGGGAAACGGCGGATCGCCGGCCCCAACGTTAACAGGAGGAGCAGCAGAGTATGAACATTTTCATCGGCAATCTCTCGCGCCAGGTCACGGACGCCGACCTTCGTGAGGCCTTCGAGGCCCACGGTGCCGTGGCGTCAGCCAACGTCATCAAGGACAAGTTCACCGGCGAGTCGCGCGGGTTCGGCTTCGTCGAAATGGCCGCTCAGGCCGAGGCTCAGGCCGCAATCGCGGCCCTCAACGGCAAGGATCTCAAGGGTCGCGCGCTGAATGTCGCCGAAGCCAAGCCCCGGACCGAAGGCGGCGGCGGTGGTGGCGGCGCACGCTCCGGCGGCGGCGGCGGCTACGGCGGCGGCGGACGTTCCGGTGGCGGCGGTGGCTACGGCGGCGGCGGCAACCGCGCCGGCGGTGCCGGCGGCGCTGGTGGCGCCGGCGGCGGCAACTACGGCGGCGGTTCCGGCTGGAGCCGCGGCGGTTCGAGCCGCTAGCACTCCGCTTCACTTCTCAGGTACGGCAGCACCGACCGGAACCGGTCGCCTGGTCCCGGCGAGGGGCCTGCGACCGGTTTCGTCGTTGAAGGAGGATCGGGAATGAGTCGCCTCCGGAGCGTGGCAGTGCTCGCCGGAATCGCGCTGCTTCAAACGCTGCTGCTGATCGCGCGCCCGGCCGTCGCCGACGAAAAGACCGTCGGCAGTATCAAGAAGGTTTTCGGACAGGCTGTCGTTGTTCGCGACGGGCGACAGACACCCGCCCTGCCTGGTTTCAAGTTGAACTCAGGCGACATCCTGGAAACCGGGCCTGACGGACGGCTGGGTATTGTCCTTCGCGATGACTCCCTCATCTCGCTCGGCCCCTCGAGCCATTTCGGGATCGAAAAATTCCTCTTCGTGCCCGCCGACGGCAAGCTGGGTTTCACGGCCCGGTTCCTGCGCGGCACCATGGCTTACGTCTCGGGGCTCATCGGCCGCCTCGCGCCGGAGTCGTCGATTTTCGTGACCCCGGTGGCGACCATCGGCGTGCGGGGCACGCACTTCGCCGCCAGGGTCTCGGAGTGACCATGCGCATCCATCTACGGCTTGCCCTCGCCTTCGCGCTGCCGTTGGCGGCCTGCGCGACGCCACATCCGGCGGCGGTCGCCCCGCCGCCGCCCGCCCAACCGCTGAACGCGGTCGTGCTGCTGCCCGACGCCGACGGCAAGGTCGGCCGCGTAATCGTGTCGAACCGGGCGGGCAGCCGCACCCTCGACCGGGCGGGAGACGCCACGCGCATCCGTGACGCGGGGAGCGCACCGACCGCGCCGGCAACGATGGGTGCCGCCGAACTCGAGGCGACATTCGGAGCCGCCCTTGCGGCGCAGCCGACGCCGCCGCGCCACTTCCTCCTTTATTTCGAACAGGGTTCAACGGAATTGACCGGGGTTTCCCGGGCCGAATTCCCCGCGATAATCGCCACCGTTCGCGAGTACGCCTCCGTCGATACGAGCGTCGTCGGCCACTCCGACACCGCCGGAGACGCGCGGACGAACATGGCGCTCTCTCTGCGCCGGGCGATGGCAGTCGGCGCTCTGCTCGTCGCGGAGGGGCTCGATCCCGGCGCGCTCGACATCACCTCCCACGGCGAAGTCAACCCTCTCGTGCCGACGGGAGACAATGTTTCCGAACCGAGGAATCGCCGCGTCGAAGTCACCGTGAGATAGCGAGTGAGACAGATCGTCGCCGCGGGGCTTGGGTTCACCCTGCTGGTCGCCATCGCGTGCTGGTCCTCCCCCCGCGCCTACCGGGGCGTCGAAGGGCGCGTCTACGACAGCTTCTTGCGCGGCGCGACGCACCGACCGGCCGGCGCGGTCCCGGTGGTCGTGGACATCGACGAGGAGAGCCTCGCCCGCTTCGGCCAGTGGCCCTGGCCACGCTATCGGGTGGCGCAGCTGCTCGATCGGGTGCGCGATCTCGGCGCGGCGGCCGTCGCGCTGGACATCGTCTTCGCCGAACCCGACCGCACCTCCCTGTCGCTGGTCACCCGCGAAATCGAGCGCGACCTCGGGGTGGTCGTCAGCGTCGGCGATCCGTCCGGCCGGGCGGTCGACAATGACCGGCGCCTCGCCGAAGCCCTCGCGGCCGGCCCCTTCGTACTCGGGTACGCCTTCGGCTTCGGCCCGGCCACCGGCAACGGCGACCCGGGCGCTTGCCTGCTGCACCCGCTCGCGATCGACCGGGAGAGGCGCACCGACGAGGTGCGCCTCGTCCAGGCGCCGCAGGTCGTCTGCAACCTGCCGCAGCTCTCGCGTGCGGCCGGCGCCTCGGGTTTCTTCAATGTTGCCCCCGACCCGGATGGCACCCTGCGCAGCATCCCGCTGCTGATCGAACACCGCGGGGAGACCTACCCGAGTCTGGTGCTCGCGGCGCTCCTGCGCGCCCGCGGCGGGGGCGACGTGGCCGTGGCGTTGGCCGCCGCAGCGCCCCGACACCTCCAGGTCGCCGGGCGAAGAATCCCCATCGACGGCAACGGAAACATGCTCGTTCGCTTTCGAGGCGCCGGGCATGGGTACGACTACTTCTCCGCGGCCGCCGTGCTCGAGGGACGCATTCCGGCGAAGGCCCTCGCGGGGCGCATCGCCATCGTCGGCACCACCGCCGCCGGGCTGAAGGAGCTGCGAGCCACCCCCTTCGACCCGGTCTTCCCCGGGCCGGAGGTGCACGCGGCGGCGCTGGACACCTTGATCCAGGGCGATTTCCTGCAACGCCCACGCTCCGCGCACGGTTGGGAACTGCTGGCGGCGCTTTTCGCAGGCACACTGGCGACCCTCGTGCTCTCGCGCGCCGGCGCGATCGCCGGACTGCCGCTGCTGGTCGTCGGCTCGGGGCTCCTCTGGGGAGGTTCGTTTCTGCTCTTCACGCGGGAAGGGCTTTTCGTCTCCCCGCTTATCCCCCAGTTCGTCCTCGCCGGGAGCTTCGCCCTGCTCTCTTACCTGCGCTTCCGTCAGGGCGAGCGCGTGGCGGCCAGGTTCTCCCGCAAGCTCTCGCTCACGCAGGACGTCATCATCCAGAGCATGGCCGCGCTCGCGGAGACGCGCGACAGCGAGACCGGCGGACATATCCAGCGCACCCGCCACTACGTCAAGGTCCTCGCCGAACGGCTGCGCGAACACCCGCGCTTCCGCGATTTCCTCAATGACCAGTCCATAGAATTGCTCTTCAGGCTCGCCCCGCTGCACGACATCGGCAAGGTCGGCGTGCGCGACAACATTCTGCTCAAGCCGACGCGGCTGACCAGCGCGGAGTTCGAGGAGATGAAGCACCACACGAGCTACGGCGACGCCACACTGGAGATGGCCGAGCGGCACCTCGGCGACGACTCCTTCCTCCGGATCGCCCGCGAGTTCGCGCTGACGCACCAGGAGAAGTGGGACGGCACCGGGTATCCCCAGGGACTCAGCGGCGAGCAGATCCCGATCGCCGGACGCCTGATGGCCGTCGCCGATGTCTACGACGCGCTCGTGAGCCGCCGCTCGTACAAGGAAGCGATGACGCACGAGCAGGCCGCCGGCATCCTGGCGAAAGGCCGCGGCACGCATTTCGACCCGGATGTGCTCGACGCCTTTCTGGCGAACCAGCTTCAATTCAAGGCGATCGCGGCACGGTTCGCCGAAGCGGCGCCGCAGACGCACGAACCTTGACTTTCATGTCCCGCGGCGGGAGACTCGGGGGCAGCGTCAGGTTCCAATAGAAAAGGGGGCCGCCGATGAAAACGCCGCTTCTGCTGATCGCGCTGCTTACGGCGATCCTGCCGGGCGCCGCCCGCGCGGAGTACGCCACCATCGACGATCTGGCGAGGGCCTTCAACCCGCAGACCTGCCGGGGGTGCCACGAGAGCGTCCACGACGAGTGGCAGAAGTCCTTCCACGCCCAATCGATCGTCCACTCGCTGGGGGGGCTGCGCAACTTCATCGTCTTCGGCCTCGGACAGGAGTGGAAGAAGCCGGTCACCCGGGAGAACCTGATGCGGTGCATGGGCTGCCACGCGCCGATGCTGCGGGAAGCCTCTGAGCCGCTGATCAGGCAGGTCGCCGAGCTCATCGTCGCGGCCGTGGACGAGAAGGATACGGCCAAGAAGTCCGCGGCGAAGGACGAACTGGCGAAGTTGAGCGTCAACTGCGTGATCTGCCACCACACGATGGTCGCGGTCGAGAAGAACCTGCGCGGCGCTCCCGCCCCGGGCGTCTACTACGGTCCGCGCGGCGTGCTGACGTCCGACCACCCCACGGAGCGCTCGGCGGCGCTCGCATCGTCGGTCTTCTGCGGTCAGTGCCATGGCGTTCAGACTCAGCCGGACGGCGAAATCGTGATGTGCAACACCCTTTACGGCAGCTACCAGGACGGCTATCGCGGCAACGGCGGCACCGAGACCTGCCAGGACTGCCACATGCGCAAAGAAAAACGTGGCCACACCTTCCCCGGCGCCTACGATGTCGAGATGGTCCGGGAGGGCATCGGTTTCGAGGTGCAGGCCGCGGCGGTGAAAACGACGCCCGGGACCTGGGTGCCCACGGCCGTCGTGGAAGTGGAGCTGACCAACCGGGCGGGGCACCGCATCCCCGACGGCTGACTCTGGACGGCGAAGGCGGTCCTGGAAGCGACCGCCACGACTGATACGGGAACCGTGGTCAACCTGGGGCGGCGGGAGTACTGGGAGATGGGATTGGACGCGGAGGGCCGCCAGCGGCTCGGCGCCTGGCAGATCAAGGAGATTCTGGACTTCTCCCTCCCGCCGCGCACGGCCACGCGGGAGCGGTTCGTCAAGGAACTACCCGCGGGAACGAAGAGCGCCGACGTGCAGGTCCGGCTCACTTACCACCCCGCGCCGGCGAGCGAGCTGCTCATTCACCGGGTCGTCAGGAAGATCGCCTTCTGAGCTAGCAGCCCAAGCAGGCTGCTAACGGCTTCCCGGCGGCGGGGCGCCGCCGACCGCCGCGGCGAGGTCCCGGCTGAGATCCACGAGCGCGAGGCCCAGGGCGGCCGACGCCGAATGCAGGAAGCCCTGCACTTCGTCGCCCGCCACGGGTGTCTCCTTGCGGTAGACCCAGAATCCCCGCAGCGTGGCGGGACGCGCGATCAGGGTGGCCTCCAGTTCGAGAACCGCCGTCCCCTTTTCGCGGTCCCAGTATAGCCCCCGGACCGCACCGCTCAGGCGGTAATCGGCCTCCAGCGGCCCCGGCGGCGTGAATACCGCGCCGAAGAGCCCGGTACGGCTCAGATAGTCCCGGGTCGAGGAAGCGACCATCTCCCCCGGATCGGCGACCCAGTGGTGGTACGACGTGAATGACCACCGGGAGGGCCCGACCCGGGCCGAGACCTGGTCGCCGCGAAAGGCCGCGGCCGTCGCGAAGGTGTCGACCTCCAGCGAAGGCGCCCCGGCGCGGGCTCCCCCGGCCGGCAAGGCCGGCTCGAGCGCGAGCCAGACCGTGGGCTTCGACTCCCGCAGCAGGCCGCCGCACCCCGGCAGCAGGACCGTCAATAGAAGTGCAGCCAGCACTGCTCTCATCGGAAATCCTCCTTCGCCGGTTTTTCGAGCAGGAAGCGCGAGGGGCTCGCCTCCAGCGATTTCGCCAGGCTCTCCAGCCGGCCGGCCGCCCGGCCGATCCGGGTCAGCGCATCCTGGAGCGAGTGTTCGACCCCGCCCGCCAGGCGCTCCCAGCGCGCGGCAGTCTGAGCCGCAGCCCCGGCCGCCTTGTCGACGCCGTCGAGCGCTCCCTCGAGGTTCCGCTCGACGGAATCGAGCCGCTCGCCCGCGCGCAGCGCCGCCGCCTCGGCGTTCATTTCCTCCGAGAACTTGCGCAGAGCATCGGCGGCCGCCCGGACATCCCCCAGCGTCTCGGCGAGTCGCGGATCCGCCAGCAGCGACTTGACGGAGTGGGCGCCGCTCTCCAGATCCTCCAGCGCGGTGCCGACGCGCCCCACGGCCCCCGAGAACTTCGGATCCTCGAGAAAGGCCGTCACCCGGCGCGTCAGGATGTCGAGGGCGTCCGCGGCCTCGGAAATGCGCTGGAGCGTGTTGCCGACTTCCGGGCCGGAGACCCGGCGATTGACCGCGTTCACCAGCTCCCGAAACTCCGCCACGAGCCCCCGCAGGTCCGTGCCGCGCGCCTGCGCCGCGATGTCGGTGAGCGCGCTCATGAGGTTCGTCAGAAAGGAGCGCTGGGAGGGGATGTACGCCCCCCGCGGCGTGAAGGAGAGCCTGGGCGGCGGCGGCGCCCCCTCGGGCGGAAGAGCGATCTCCACGAAGGCCATCCCGGTGATTCCCGAAGAGGCGAGGGTCGTCCGCATCCCGGGCGTGACCTGGAAGGCCGGCGTGATCTCCAGCCGCACCTCCACGAGCACTCTGTCGGGCGCGACATGGATCTCCTTGACACGGCCGAGCGGCACCCCGCGGAACTTCACCGCGGATCCCACGTCGAGGCCCTGCACGCTCTCGGTGAAGTACGTGACGTATTCCCGGGTGCTCTCGAAGAGCCGGGAGGCCCCGATCCAGATGAGCGCCCCATTGAAGATCAGGAAGCCCGCAATCAGGAAGATCCCGACTTTGAACTTGTTGGCCTCTGTCGCCATCGTCCTCTCCTAAGCCGTGCTCTGAAAGAAGGCCCGCACCTTCGGGTTCGGATGCTCCCCGCGCAACTCTGCCGGAGACCCCTGCGCCAGGATCCCCTTCACCTCGGCATCGATGAGAATACACTGCTGCGCCACCGAGAAGACACTGGTCAGATTGTGGGTGACCATCACGACGGTGATCCCGAGCGAGCGGTTCAAGGTCAGGATCAGGCTGTCCAGATCCGCCGACGTCAACGGGTCGAGTCCGGAGGAGGGCTCGTCCAGCACCAGGATCTTCGGGTCGAGCGCCATGGCCCGCGCGATGCCCGCGCGCTTGCGCATCCCGCCGGAGACCTGCGCGGGAAGCAGGCCGGCCGCGGCCGCCAGCCCGACGCTCGCCAGCTTGATCCCCGCAAGCAGCTTGGCCGTGGATTCGCGCAGGCCCGTTTGCGCCCGGATCGGCACCATCACGTTTTCGGCAAGAGTCAGCGAACCGAAGAGCGCCCCGGTCTGAAAAGCGACCCCCAGATTGCGGACGACTCCGGCTTTCGTCTCCTCGGTGGCGCCCACCAGGTCGATTCCGGCGACGCTCAGGCTGCCGCGGCTGGCCGGCTGCAGCCCCAGCAGCACGCGCAGCAGCGTCGTCTTCCCCGAGCCGCTCCCCCCGAGAATCGCGAAGATCTCCCCGGGCTGGACCGAGAAGCTCACCCCCGTGAGAACCGGCGGGCCCCCGAAGCCGACCTCGAGGCCGTCGGCCCGGATGATGGGGCTCCCGCCCGCCGCCGCCGGTTGAACGGTCCTGGGCCCCAACCCGGTTTGAACAGCCTCTCCGCTCATGACCCGTACGTGCCTCCCTCAGAACGGCAGGTAGGCGATCACGACGGCGAAGAGGGCGTCCGCCAGGATGATCAGGAAGATGCCGGTGACCACCGCGGAGGTTGCCGCCCGACCGACCCCCTCCTCCGCACCCGTGACCGCCAGGCC
>JANOHV010000115.1:0-15364 GCA_031406795.1 Candidatus Rokuibacteriota bacterium | reverse complement strand
ACCGCTACCCCGAAACCGGCAAAGACCCCGGCGAAGGCTGCCGCCCCGCGGGGGCCGGCCAGTCGCACCGCGGCCGCCGCGGAACCGAAGGCTCAGACCGCGCCCCCGGCTCCCCCCCCGGCCGCGGCGGCACCGCCGCCGCCTGAAAAGCCGCAGGCCGCCGCGCAGCCTGCGGTTCCGGCCCCGAGCGCCGAAGCGCCCGCCCCGCCCCCCGCCGCCCCGACGCCGATCCTGATCAGTGAGGGGATCTCGGTGAAGGATCTTGCCGACAAAGTCGGCGTGAAGGTGAACGACATCATCAAGCGGATGATGTCGAAGCAGCGCATGTACACCGTGAACCAGTTCCTGGACTTCGACAGCGCCAGCGACGTGGCAAAGGAATTCGGCGTGCTCGTCCAGAAAGTCTCCCTCGAAGAGGAGGGGCTCCCGGCGGAAGTCGATGCCGGCGTGCTCGTGCACCGCGCCCCCGTGGTCACGATCATGGGTCACGTCGACCACGGCAAGACCTCGCTGCTCGACGCGATCCGCAGCACCAGCGTCACCGAGCAGGAGAAGGGCGGGATCACCCAGCACATCGGCGCCTACCACGTCGTTCACCCGCGGGGGACGATCGTCTTTCTCGACACCCCCGGACACGAGGCCTTCACGGCGATGCGCGCGCGCGGCGCGCAGGTCACCGACATCGTGGTGCTCGTCGTCGCCGCCGACGACGGCGTCATGCCGCAGACGGTCGAGGCCCTCGACCACGCGAAGGCGGCCGGGGTGCCGATCATCGTCGCGGTCAACAAGATCGACAAGCCGGGCGCCAACCCGCAGCAGGTGCTGACGCAACTGGCGGAACGCGGCCTGATCCCCGAGGCCTGGGGCGGCCAGACCATCTACGTCGAAGTATCGGCGAAGAAGCGCATCGGCCTCGAAGACCTGCTCGAGATGATCCTGCTGCAGGCCGAAGTCCTCGAACTCAAGGCCAATCCGAACAAACCCTGCCGCGGCACCATCGTCGAGTCCAAGCTCGACCGCGGGCGCGGCCCGGTCGCGACGGTCCTCGTGCAGGACGGCACCTTGCACGTCGGCGACTTCTTCGTGACCGGTGTGCAGTCCGGCAAGGTCCGGGCGATCTACAACGAGGCCGGCGAAGCCCTGCGCGACGCCCCGCCGTCGACCCCGGTCGAGGTCCTCGGCCTCTCCGGGGTCCCCGCCCCGGGGGAATCCTTCCAGGTCGTCTCCGACGAGCGCAAGGGCCGACAGATCATCGCGATGCGCGAGCAGAAGACCCGGGGCGAGGTTGTCAGCCGCCCGCGCCTGAACCTCCAGGATTTCTTCTCCCGCGTCAAGGACGGCGACGCGAAGGAGCTGCTGATCGTGCTCAAGGGCGACGTGCAGGGTTCGGTCGAGGCGCTCTCCGACGCCCTCGTCAAGCTCTCGGGGAGCCAGGTCAAGGTCCGGGTGATCCACAAGGGGGTCGGCACGATCAACGAGGGGGACATCCTGCTCGCCGCGGCGTCGAACGCCGTAGTCATCGGCTTCAACGTCCGCCCCGAGCCGAAGGTCGCCGCCATCGCCGCCCACGAGCAGGTGGACATGCGCTTCTACGGCATCATCTACCAGGTGACCGAGGACATCAAGAAGGCCATGACCGGCCTGCTGGCGCCGAGCTACAAAGAGGAGATCCAGGGCCGGGCCGAGGTGCGCGAGCTCTTCCAGGTGCCCAAGATCGGCACGGTTGCCGGCTGCGGCGTGCTCGACGGCAAGATCACCCGCAGTTCGGAGGTGCGCGTCATCCGCGAGGGCATCGTGATCTATACCGGGAAGCTGCGCTCGCTGCGCCGCTTCAAGGACGACGCGCGGGAGGTCGCGGCCGGCTACGAGTGCGGCATCGGGGTCGAGAACTACAACGACCTGAAGCAGGGCGACATCCTCGAGGCGTTCACCCAGGTCCAGGTCGCGGGAACGCTCTCCTAGCCCGTGAGGCGGCGGCCGCGACAATGATCGTCGGCATCGGCACGATCGAACTGCGGCTCGCCGAGAACCACGATCTCAAGGGCAAGCGCAGGGTCCTCAAGAGCGTCAAGGACCGGGTGCGCAACCGCTTCAACGTCTCGATCGCCGAAGTCGGCGATCTCGACGCCTGGCAGCGCTCGACGCTCGGGGTCGCCTGCGTGAGCAAGGACCGCGACCAGGTCGAGAGCACCCTCGCCCACGTGGCAACATTCATCGAGGAGCTCCACCTCGCCAGCGTCGAGAGCGTGCGCAGCGAGATCCTCTAGGAGGAACGATCGTGAAACAGTTCAAACGCAGCGAACGGTTCAACAGGCTCCTGCTCGAGGAGGTTTCGACCATCGTGCAGCGCGAGCTCAAGGACCCGCGCATCGGCTTCGTGAGCTTCACCCGGGTCGAAACGACGGAAGACCTGCGCAGCGCCAAGTTCTACGTCAGCCTGCTCGACGAGTCCCAGGCCGAGGACACCATCGAGGCGCTGCGCCACGCCGCCGGCATGATCCGCGGCGTGCTGATGCACCGCATCAAGGCGAAACGGATCCCCGAGCTGCGCTTCGTGCACGACCGCTCGATCGCCTACAGCGTCCACATCTCCGAGGTGCTCGAGAAACTCAAGCACGAGGGCGACGCGGAGGGCGGCGGCGGAGACTTGACGCCGTGAGCCGGGACCGCGCCCGCATCCTGGCCCTGCTGCGCGGGGGGGGGCGCTTCCTCGTCACGGGCCACGTCAACCCGGACGGCGATTCGGTCGCCTCCCAGTGCGCGCTGCGGCTGCTGATCGGGCACTGCGGCGGCCGCGCCGACATCGTGAACAGCCATCCGGTGCCGCGGGCGTACCGTTTCCTGCCCGGGATCGCCCGCTTCGACACCCGCCCGCCCCGCAGCTGGAAACCGTACCGCGCCGTCATCGCGCTGGATTGCGGCGACGCGCGCCGGGCGAGCGGACTGCTCGACCCGCGTCCACCGGTCACGGTGGTGAACATCGACCACCACGCCTCGAACCCGGGCTATGGCGATCTGAATCTGGTCGTCCCCGCAGCCTGCTCCACCGCGGAGATCGTCCACGGGCTCGCCGTGTCTCTCGGCGTGCGCCCCGCGGGCGAACTCGCGGAGGCGCTGTACACCGGGATTCTCACCGACACCGGCTCGTTCCGCCACGGCAACGCCTCCCCGCGCGCCTTCCGGATCGCGTGCCTGCTGGTCGGCAGCGGCGTCGACCCGGCGCGCATCGCGCAAGCCGTCTACGACTCGGTCACGTTCGATACCCTCCGGGTGCTCGGCCAGACGCTCGCCGATCTGCGCCGCACCCCGGACGGGCGCATCTGCTGGATCCGCCTGCCGTTCGCGGTGCTCGGCAAACTGGCATCGCCGGCCGAGAGCGAGGAGTGGGCGAGTTTCCCCCGTTCGCTGGACACCGCGGTGATTTCGTTCTGCCTGAAGGAGACGGAGCCGGGGCTGATCCGGCTGAGTTTCCGCAGCAAGGGCGCGGTCGACGTTGCCGCACTCGCCGCCCGGTTCGACGGCGGCGGGCACCGGAACGCGGCCGGCGCGACGGCCCGCGGCACGTTCGAGGAGGTCGAACGCGCCGTGGTCGCCGCCGCCCGGCGGCACCTTCGGCCGGTCGTGAGCCGCCCATGACCGGCAGCGCGGTTCAGGGGCCGGCGCCGTTCTACGTCACGACGCCGATCTATTACGTCAACGACGTGCCGCACCTCGGGCACGCGTACACCACGGTGGTCGCCGACGCGCTCGCCCGTTTCCACCGCCAGCGCGGCGCCGAGGTCTTCTTCCTGACCGGCACCGACGAGCACGGCCAGAAAGTCGAGCAGGCGGCCCACAAACTCGGCATCTCCCCCCGGGAGCACTGCGACCGCATGGTCGTGCGCTTTGCGGCGCTCTGGCAGAAACTCGGCATCAGCAACGACGATTTCATCCGCACCACGGAGGCGCGGCACGTGCGCGTGGTCCAGGGGCTCCTCACCGACCTGCTGGCGCGCGGCGAGATCTACAAGGCCGCCTACGAGGGGTGGTACTGCGTCCCCGACGAGCGCTTCTGGACCGACAAGGACGCCGCAGCCGGACGCTGCCCCGACTGCGGCCGGGAGCTGGTGCGCCTCGCCGAGGAAAACTACTATTTCCGCATGGGCCGCCACCGCGAGTGGCTGCTTTCCCACATCGAGAGCCACCCCGGGTTCATCCAGCCCGAGTCGCGCCGCAATGAAATTCTCGGGTTCCTGCGCCAGCCCCTCGGCGACCTGTGCATCTCGCGCCCGAAGAAGCGCCTGGCCTGGGGCATCGAGCTGCCGTTCGACCCGGAGTACGTGACCTACGTCTGGTTCGACGCGCTGACCAATTACATCACCGCGCCGGGCTACGGCACCGCGGACCCGCGCTTCGAGCGCTTCTGGCCCGCAGCGCTCCACCTCGTCGGCAAGGACATCCTGACGACCCACGCGGTGTACTGGCCGACGATGCTCCACGCGGCCGGGATCGCGCCCCCGCATACCATCTTCGCGCACGGCTGGTGGACCATCGAGGGGCGCAAGATGTCGAAGTCGGTCGGCAACGTCGTCGACCCCGGGGAACTCGCCGACCGCTACGGGGTCGACCCGCTGCGCTACTTTCTGATGCGCGAGGTTCCGTTCGGCCCCGACGGCGATTTCTCGCAGCGGGCGCTGGTCGGACGGATCAACGCGGACCTGGCCAACGACCTGGGCAACCTCTTCTCGCGCGTCCTCGCCATGACCGGCAAGTACTTCGCCGGGCTGGTCCCCGGGGAGCCTTCGGCGGAAGGCCCGCTGGCTGCGGCTGCGGCTCGGGCGGCAGCCGACACCGCAGCGGCAATCGAGCGGATCGCTCCCCACGCCGCGCTGGGGGCGATCTGGGTTCTGGTCGGCCAGGCGAACAAGCTGATCGACGACGAGAAGCCCTGGTCGCTGGCCAAGGATCCCGCCGCAGGCCCGCGGCTCGGACGGTGTCTGCGCGGCTGCCTCGAAGCCCTGCGGGCAACGGCGGTGTTGCTCTGGCCCTTCCTCCCGGGCACCGCGGAGCGGATGTGGCGCGACCTCGGCCTGGCGGGGACGCCGGCCGCGGTCGTCCCCGGACCCTTCGACTTGCTGCCTCCCGGGGTGCCGCTGCGTCCGTCCGGGCCGCTCTTCCCGAGGATCGTCGAGTGAGCGCCCCCTTTTCGCCCCTGCCGCCGCTGATTGACACGCACGCTCACCTCGACATGCCGGAGTTCGCGTCCGATCTCCCGGCTGTCCTCGATCGCGCGCGAGCCGCCGGGATCATCCACATCGTCAGCGCGTCGATCGACCTGGCCTCCCTGCACCGGAACCTCGCGATCGCCGCCGACCACCCGGGGTTCGTCACGACGACCGCCGGGGTGCACCCGCACGACGCGGCCGCCGTCACGAGCGGGGAATGGGAGGAACTCGCGCGCCTCGCCGCCGACCCCCGCGTGGTCGCCATCGGCGAGACGGGGCTCGACTACTACCGGGACCGATCGCCCCGCGACCGGCAGGCCGAACTCTTCGTCCGCCACATCGCGCTCGCCCGCGCCCTCGGCAAGCCGCTCGTGATCCACTCGCGCGACGCCGCGGCGGACACCTTCGCGCTGCTGGAGCGCGAGCGCGCCGGCGAGATCGGCGGGGTGCTGCACTGCTTCTCGGGAACCCGGGAGGACGGGGAGCGGGCTCTCGCGCTCGGGTTCATCCTCTCGCTCGCCGGCCCGCTGACCTACCCGCGCTCGACGCTGCCCGAAGTTGCGCGCGCGCTGCCGATCGAAAAAATGGTGGTCGAGACCGACGCCCCGTTCCTCGCCCCCCAGGCGCACCGCGGCCAGCGCAACGAGCCGGCCTATGTCGCCGAGACCGCGGCCGCCCTGGCCGCGCTCAAGGGCCTCGCGGAGCGCGACGTGCGGCGCATCAGCACCCGCAATGCCTGCGCCCTGTTCGGTCTCCCGTGCCCGCCCCCGGCGCCCGAGATCGCCTACCCGATCCGCAACTCCCTCTACCTCAACGTGACCGGCCGCTGCAGCAATCGCTGCACGTTCTGCACCCGGGAGAGCAGCCCGATCGTCAAGGGGCACGACCTGCACCTGGAACACGAACCGACGGCGCAGGAAGTGCTCGAGGCCGCGGGCGACATCGGCGGCTACGACGAGGTGGTCTTCTGCGGCTTCGGCGAACCGCTGCTGCGCTGGGACGTGGTGCGCGAGGTGGCCCAGGCGTTGAAGACCCGGGGCGCCCGTGTGCGCATCAACACGAACGGGCAATCCCGGCTCTTCCTGGGCCGCGACATCCTGCCCGAGATGGCCGGGGTGGTCGACGCGCTCTCGGTGAGCCTCAACGCGCCGGACGCCGCCCGGTACACGCGGATCTGCCGCCCGGACGCCGGCGAGGCCGCCTACGCGGCCGTCAGGGAATTCATCCGCGAGGCGCGAGCATTCGTGCCGAGCGTCACCGCGAGCGTCGTGGCGCTGCCCGGCGTCGATGTCGAGGCCTGCCGGCGCATCGCCGAAAAGGAACTCGGCGCAGCCTTTAGAATCCGGCCCTACAACGAGGTCGGCTAGAGGGTCTCGGCAGCAGGTCCAGCTTGCGTGCCGGACGCCTGGCAGGCGGCTTGGCCACGAACCCCTTGGGGTGAGGCACGCACTGGGCGGAGGGGTGGCGCGGAGGGGAGGTCTCCAGCGGCGGAACGGAGTGAGCACGATGGAGGTCCGCAGCGTCAGGACCCCGCAGCCGCACGGGGCCTTTTGTGAGATTCGAGAACCATGATAGAATTTTTCCGCGAGTAAGCGTTTCATCCTGATCTCGACGCAAGGGAGGCGGCCATGTTCAAACTCAAGAAGATTCTTTACCCGACGGATTTCTCCGAGGCTTCACTCGAGGCACTCGACTACGCCGTCAGTTTCGCCCACAACTGCCGGGCCAAGCTGATCCTCATGCACGTGGTCAACGAGAAGATCTTTTCCGAGGGCCTCAGTCTCGCCCGCGTCTCCGCCCCCGAAGCGCTCGAACAGGAGATGACGGCCGAGGCCGGCCGGCAGCTCAAGATGCTCATTCCCGCGGAAAGGCGCCAGGGGCTCGAATGGGAGAATGTGATCCTGTACGGGATGCCGTTCCTGGAGATCATCCGCTACGCCAAGGACAACGACGTCGACATGATCGTCATCGGCACCCACGGCCGCTCGGGGATGGAGCACATCATCTTCGGGAGCACGGCGGAGAAGGTGGTGCGCAAGGCCCACTGCCCCGTCCTCTCCGTCAAACCCCCCGCGAAATAGACGTTGGCCGGCTCGCGTGAGGGGCGCTTTTCCGCCCCGGCGGCGTTGCCCGTCGATTCGCTTGTGCGGCGTACACCAGTACGCCTCCGCGCGATCTCCCGGGCTGCCTTGCCGGGACGAAAAATCGCGCCCTCACGCGGGTCGACCGGTACTGCAGCGTGAAGAACACCATTGAAGTCGGGTGATCGGCGTGCCGCGTTGAAGAAGAGACCCGACCAGCCGCCGACGGGACTCGTGCTCGGCATCGAGACCGCCAGTGTCATGGGCGGGGTCGCCCTCGTCTCGGCCGGCGGGGAGCTGCTCGGCGAGATCACCCTGCGCAACCACGAGAGCCACTCGGAGCGGATGCTGCCGGCCCTCGAGTGGCTGCTCGCGACACTCGGCCGCTCCCTGCGCGATTGTGCGGCGGTGGCCGTCTCGCAGGGTCCGGGGTCGTTCACCGGCCTGCGCGCCGGCATCGCCACCGCCAAGGGCCTCGCCTTCTCGCTCGGCGTGCCGCTTTACGGCATTCCGACCCTCGCCGCGCTCGCCGCAAACGCCCCGCCCGGAACATCTCCGGTCTGCGCCGTGCTCAACGCGCGCCGGGGCGAGGTCTTCCGGGCCTACTTCGACCGCGGTCCCGCAGGCGCTCGACGCCTGGAGCCGGACGCCCTGCTGCCGCTCACGGCTTTCGCCGAGGAGCTTCCCGCCGGCTGCCTCGTGGTCGGCGAAGTGCCGGCCGTCTTTTGCGGGCTGCTCCCCGCCGGGCGCACCGTCCGCTTCGTCCCCCCGCCGCTGGCTCACCCGCGCGCCGCGGTGATCGCCCTCCTCGGCGCCGAGGCGCTCAGCGACGTGCGCGACTCCGAGTTGACGACGCTGATGCCGCACTATCTGCGGCCCTGCGACGCCGTGGCCTGCCGCGCCGGGTCCTGACGCTTTTCGCGCCGTGCCGCCCGATTGCGCGCCGACGTGCGCGCGCCGCCCGTTTCGTTGACACGTCGGACCCCATCCGTTAACATGACAAGAGAATCAACCGGTTGGAGGGTGCTGGAGTGCCGATAGAGATCGAGAGTCCGGTCGCGAAGAAACTGCTGGCCGAAAACGAGGCGTTCCGCCGGCTCTGGGCCGAGCACCAGCGCTATGAGCAGCAACTCGCCGAATTCGACCGCCTGCACCATCTCCAGCCGAATCAGGAGCTGGACCGGCGCACCATCCAGAAACTCAAGCTGGCCGGCAAGGACAAGATGACGGCGATCCTGCGCGAGGCGGCCGGGCGGTGAGCGCGAGCCGCACCTCCGCGAAGAAGAGCGGCGCGGAGATCCTCATCGAGAGCCTGATCCGCGAGAAAGTCACCCACCTGTTCGGCTATCCGGGCGGCGTGATTCTCGGCGTCTACGACGTGCTCTTCTCCAGCCCGCTGCAGCACTTTTTCGTCCGCCACGAGCAGGGCGGAGTGCATGCCGCCGACGGCTACGCCCGCGCCTCGGGACGCCCGGGCGTGGCGCTGGTCACCTCCGGGCCGGGTGCGACCAACGCCGTCACCGGCATCGCGACGGCCTACATGGACTCGATCCCGCTCGTGGTCCTCACCGGCCAGGTGCCGACGCAGCTGATCGGCAACGACGCTTTCCAGGAAGCCGACATCGTCGGCATCACGCGCCCGTGCGTCAAGCACAGCTATCTGGTCAAGGACGTCAAGGATCTCGCCGAGACCATCCAGGAGGCCTTCTACATCGCGACCACAGGCCGCCCGGGTCCCGTCCTCGTCGATCTGCCCAAGGACGTGCTCAGCAACAAGACCGAGCCGCACTGGCGCGAGAAGCTGGAATTCCGCAGCTACAACCCGACCTACAAGGGCCACCCCAAGCAGATCAGCCGCGCCGCCGAAATGCTCGCCGAGGCGGCGCGTCCGGTCGTGCTCGTCGGCGGGGGCGTCGTCGGCGCGAACGCCGCGGCGGAGGTGCTCGAACTCGCGCAGATTGCCCGCGTCCCGGTGACCTGCACGCTGATGGGGCTCAGCGGTTTCCCCGGCACACACGAACTGGCGCTCGGCATGCTCGGCATGCACGGGACCTACGCGGCGAACCTGGCGATCTCGCACGCCGACCTGATCGTCGCTCTCGGGGCGCGCTTCGACGACCGCGTCACCGGCAAGGTCGACGAATTCGCCACCGGCGCGAAGATCATCCAGGCGGACATCGATCCGACTTCGATCTCGAAGAACGTCCGCGCGCACCTGCCGATCGTCGGCGACGTGAAGAGCGTTCTCCACGACCTGCTCCCGCACCTGCGCCCGGGAAAGGTCGACTGGCAGGCCAAGCACCAGCCCTGGCTCTCCCGGGTCCGCGAGTGGGCGACGGAACAGCCGCTCTCGTACAAGCTCGATCCCAAGACGATCAAGCCGCAGTACGTGGTGGAGAAGATCTGGGAGCTGACCCACGGCGAGGCGATCATCTGCACCGAGGTCGGGCAGAACCAGATGTGGACCGCCCAGTTCTACAAGTTCGCTCATCCCCGCTCGTTCATCACTTCCGGGGGGCTCGGCACGATGGGCTTCGGGCTGCCGGCCGCCATCGGCGCGCAGGTCGCCTTTCCCGACCGCCTCGTGGTGAACATCGCCGGGGACGGCAGCATCCAGATGAACATCCAGGAGCTGATGACGGCCGTTCAGTACCGGCTGCCCGTCAAGGTGGTCATCCTGAACAACGGCTTTCTCGGCATGGTCCGGCAGTGGCAGGAGCTCTTCTTCGACAAGCGGTACTCCTCGACCTGCCTGAGTTGCGCTCCCGACTTCGTGAAGCTCGCCGAGGCCTACGGCGCGACCGGGCTGCGGGCGACCCGGCCCGAGGAGGTCGTGCCGACCCTCGAGCGGGCGTTCGCCACGCCGGGCCCCGTGATGGTGGACATGCGGGTCTCCCCCGAGGAGAACGTTTACCCGATGGTCCCCGCGGGCGCCTCGCTCAAAACGATGATCCTGATCTGACGGCGGCGACGAGGTGACAACGGTGCGACACACGATTTCGGTCCTGGTGGAGAACAAGTTCGGCGTACTCGCCCGCGTCGCGGGTCTGTTCTCCGGGCGCGGCTTCAACATCGACAGCCTCTCGGTCGCCGAAACGCAGGATCCGACCGCCTCGCGCATGACGATCGTCACGCGGGGCGACGACCAGATCGTCGAACAGATCACCAAGCAGCTCAACAAGCTGATCGACGTGATCAAGGTCACGGACTTCACCGGCGAGGACGTCGTGCAGCGCGAACTGGTGCTGGTGCGGGTGCACGCCAGCCCCGAAAACCGCGCCGAGCTGCTCGGCATCGTCGACATCTTCCGCTGCAAGGTCGTCGACGTCAGCCCGCGCTCCTACACGCTCGAGGCCACGGGCGACCAGAACAAGGTCGAGGCCCTCCTCGAGATACTCCAGCCGCTCGGCATCAAGGAGGTCGTGCGCACCGGGCGGGCGGCCATCGCCCGCGCCCGCGACGGCCGCGGCTGAGACGAGCCGGCCCGTGACACGATTCCCGATCGCCGGCGAAGGCTGGCCCTTCATTCTCCCCGCCTTCGCGCTGGTGCTGCTCTGCGCCGTCCTGCAGTGGCGGGCGGCCGCCGGGGTGGCGTTCGTGCTCGCGCTGTTCGTCACCTGGTTCTTCCGCGACCCGGTCCGGCAGATACCCGCCGACCCGGCGACGCTGGTTTCGCCCGCCGACGGCCGGGTGATCGAGATCGTCCGCCAGCCCGACGGCGGCACGCAGATCAGCATCTTCCTCTCGATCTTCAACGTCCACGTCAACCGCTCGCCCGTCGCGGGCGAGGTCATCGATGTCACGCGCCGCCCGGGGAAATTTCTCGCCGCCTGGAAGCACGAGGCCTCGAGCGACAACGTCCAGGCCTCGGTCACCGTGCGCACGCCGCGCGGGGACGTGCGCTTCGTGCAGATCACCGGGCTCATCGCCCGGCGCATCGTCTGTCACCTGGCGCCCGGCGCGGTCGTCGCGCGCGGCGAGCGCTACGGGCTCATCCGCTTCGGTTCCCGGGTCGATCTGTTCCTGCCCCCGGCAGCCGAACCCGCCGTGCGCATCGGCGATCGCCTGCGCGGCGGTTCCGACGTCATCGCCCGCTGGAGGACCAGTTGATGAGCGAACCCGCCCTGCGCCCCCCCCCGCCCAAGAGCGCCTACATCTTCCCGAACCTGCTGACCGCGGGCAACCTGTTCGCCGGGTTCTACGCCATCGTGTCTTCCATGAACCTGAAGTTCGAGTACGCCGCAGTGGCGATCATCATCGCCGCCTTCATGGACGGCCTCGACGGCAAGGTCGCACGGATGACCGGCACCTCGAGCCGCTTCGGCGTGGAGTTCGATTCGCTCGCCGACCTCGTCTCCTTCGGAGTCGCCCCGGCGCTGCTGATCTACGTCTGGGAGCTCAAGGCCTTCACGCGCATCGGCTGGGTCGCCGCGTTTCTGTTCGTGGCGTGCGGCGCGCTGCGCCTGGCGCGGTTCAACGTCCAGGCGGCTTCGACCGAGAAACGCTGGTTCACCGGGATGCCGATCCCGATGGCCGGAGGCACGCTGGCCGTCACCGTGCTGTTCTTCCACCACATGCACGCGGGCGGACGCGAGACCTCGGGAATTCTCTTCGTGCTGCTGACCTACCTGCTCTCCTTCCTGATGGTCAGCACGGTGCGCTACCGCAGCTTCAAGCAGCTCGAGACCAAGCCGCACCGCGCCTTCTACCTGATGGTCTCGGTCATCATCCTGATCTCGCTGATCGCCATCCACCCGCAGATTTCGCTGTTCTCCCTGGCGGTCCTGTACCTGCTCTCCGGCCCGGTCGAACCGGTGCTCATGTTCCTGCTGCGTCGCTCCTCCGCGCGGCGGACCCGTCTCGCGCGCGTCCCGGACGAGACCCACCGGCACCATCCCAGGGGGGAGCACCGGCCGTGAACCGCCGGATCCTGATCTTCGACACCACGCTGCGGGACGGCGAGCAGTCACCGGGGTTCTCGATGAACAACACCGAGAAGCTGACCCTCGCCCGGCAGCTCGCGCGCCTCGGCGTCGACGTCATCGAGGCCGGCTTCCCCGTGGCATCGGACGGCGATTTCGAAGCGGTCCGCGAGATCGCCCGGGAGGTGCGGGGCCCGGTGATCGCGGGCCTGGCGCGCGCGGTCCCCGCCGACATCGACCGCTGCTGGGACGCGGTGCGCCACGCCGCCCGGCCGCGCATCCACACGTTCATCGCCACCAGCGACATCCACATCCAGAAGAAATTCAACACCACCCGCGAGGAGATCCTCAAGCGCGCGGTGGCGGCGGTCCGGCACGCCAGCTCCCTCACCAAAGACGTGGAGTTCTCGGCCGAGGACGCCTTCCGCTCGGACTGGGAATTCCTCTGCACCGTCGTCGAGGCCGCGATCGAGGCCGGCGCGACGACGATTAACATCCCCGACACCGTGGGGTACGCGATCCCCTCGGAGTTCGGCGAACTGATCAGGATCGTCCGCGCGCGGGTGCCGAACATCGCCCGCGCGGTGCTCTCGGTCCACTGCCACGACGACCTCGGCCTCGGCGTCGCCAATTCGCTGGCGGCGATCCAGAACGGCGCCGGACAGGTGGAGTGCACGGTGAACGGCATCGGCGAGCGCGCGGGCAATGCCAGTCTCGAGGAGATCGTGATGGCGCTCAAGACCCGCCCTGCGCTCTTCGACGCGACGACGGGGATCCAGGCCGAGGAGATCATGCGCACCAGCCGCCTGCTCTCGGGGATCACCGGGATCGATGTCCAGCCGAACAAGGCGATCGTCGGGCGAAACGCGTTCGCGCACGAATCCGGGATCCATCAGGACGGCGTGCTCAAGGACGCGCGCACGTACGAAATCATGACCCCGGCCTCCGTCGGCCTCTCCAAGGTCCAACTGGTCCTCGGCAAGCACTCGGGGCGGCACGCTTTCGCGAAACGCCTCCAGGAGCTGGGCTTCGATCTCAACAAGGAGCTGGTCACCAGCGCCTTTGTGCACTTCAAGGAACTCTGCGACAAGAAGAAGGACGTCTTCGACGAAGATCTCACCGCGCTCGTCGAGCAGGAGATCCTCGCGGTGGTGCCGGAAATCTGGTCGCTCGAGTATCTGGCGACCACGAGCGGCACCCGCTCCATCCCCACCGCCACCGTGGTGCTGCGCCGCGGTGACGAGACCCACCAGGACTCCGCGACGGGCGACGGTCCCGTCGACGCGGCCTACCATGCCGTGGACCGGATCACGGGTGTCAGCGGGACCCTGCTCTCCTACCAGATCCGCGCCGTGACCTCCGGGAAGGACGCTCTCGGCGAGGCCAGCATCAAGGTGCAGTTCGAGGGGGGTCGCGAGATCTCCGCGCGGGCGGTATCGACCGACATCGTCGAGTCCTCGGTGCGGGCGTACGTGTCGGGCGTGAACAGAATGCTGGCGACCCAGGCCGGACCGGAAAAGCCCGCGTCCGACCAGCCGTGACGCGCCCGGCACCGTGCCGACGGGCGGCATTGCGCAACCAACAACGCACGAAACGACCGTGCACGCGCACGGTCAACCAGGGGGAGAGTAACTGATGGCGATTATTGATTTCGGCGGCTCGAAGGAAACCGTGGTGACGCGCAAGGAGTTTTCTCTGGCGAAAGCCCGCAAGGTTCTCAAGAACGAGGTCATCGCGATCATCGGCTACGGGGTCCAGGGTCCGGCCCAGGCGCTGAACCTGAAGGACAACGGCTTCAAGGTCATCATCGGCCAGGCGAAGTCGTTCAAGCGCGATTGGGACCGCGCCCTCAAAGACGGCTGGGTGCCGGGCAAGACGCTCTTCGACATCGAGGAGGCGGTGCGGCGGGGCACGGTCATCCAGGTGCTGGTGTCCGACGCGGCGCAGCGGCAGATCTGGCCGGCCGTCAAGAAGAACCTCAAGCCCGGCGACGCGCTCTACTTTTCGCACGGCTTCTCCATCACCTACAGCAAGAAGACCGGCGTCGTGCCGCCGCGCGACGTGGACGTGATCATGGTGGCGCCCAAGGGCTCCGGCACCAGCGTCCGGCGCAACTTCCTCTCCGGCGCCGGCATCAACTCGAGCTTCGCGGTGTTCCAGGACGCGACGGGGCGCGCCGCAGAGCGCTGCATCGCGCTGGGCATCGGCATCGGCTCGGGCTACCTGTTCCCGACCACGTTCCCGAACGAGACCAACAGCGACCTGACGGGCGAGCGCGGCGTGCTGATGGGCGCGCTGGCGGGCATCATGGAGGCGCAGTACGACGTGCTGCGCAAGAACGGCCACTCGCCGAGCGAGGCGTTCAAC
The DNA here is from genome assembly GCA_031406795.1 of Candidatus Rokuibacteriota bacterium. Lineage (GTDB taxonomy): Bacteria > JAUVQV01 > JAUVQV01 > JAUVQV01 > DATDCY01 > DATDCY01. Next base: position 790 of record JANOHV010000115.1, on the reverse strand, counting down.
GAGACCGTCGAGGAGCTCACGCAGAGCCTGATCCGGCTCGTGGACGAGAAGGGCATGGACTGGATGTACTCGAACTGCTCGGTGACGGCGCAGCGCGGGGCGCTGGACTGGAAGCCGAAGTTCAAGAAGGCCACCCTGCCCGTCTTCAAGGAGCTGTACGCGCGGGTCGCCTCGGGCAAGGAAGCCGAGCGGGTGATCAAGGAGTGCGGCAAGCGGGATTACCAGAAGCAGCTCGCCAAGGAGCTGGGCATCATCCGCGACTCGGAGATGTGGCGGGCCGGCGCGGCCGTCCGCTCGCTGCGGCCGGCGGAGAAAGCCCACGTGACGAGCAAGAGCACGAAGGGCGTCTCCGGCCGCAAGTACTAGCCGACAGATCAAGCGACCGTTTCGGGGCGGCGGCGGCACGGTGTCGTGCGGCCGCCAGCTCCGCGCTCGACCGGAGCCTGTCCGCCCCTGCGCTCGAAGCGTGCAACTCGCCCTGCGGGCTCAGACAGCACGCTTCGCCCCTTCGGGGACGCTCCGGTGCGGCAGCTCCGGTTCCCTCGCGCTCCGCCACGCGGCCGCACAACACCGTACCGCCACCGCCCTGACCCGTTCAAACTCAGTTATCCGGACTCAGAGAGAGAGTTCCTGTGAACGGACATCACGATCAGAACGACACAGATCACGGCAAGGCGGCGGGGGCGTCACTGAGGGAAGATGCGCGAAGACGCCGATCAGCGCGGAGTGCCGCCCGGGGCGGTCCCGCAGGGACGCGGGCTCGTTGTTTGAGCCGAAGGCGAGTTACGAG
>JANOHV010000111.1:0-8665 GCA_031406795.1 Candidatus Rokuibacteriota bacterium | reverse complement strand
GGCCCAGAACGGCCGTGAAGCAGTGCAGATGTGGAAGGAGTTCCGCCCCGACCTGGTGCTGATGGACATTCAGATGCCCGTCATGAGCGGCGATGCCGCCATTCGCGAGATACTCGGAGTGGACCCGCTTGCCAAGATTCTTGCCGTGACGGCCTATCGCTACACGCCCGAGCAACTCGGCGTACCCGTGCTGAGCAAGGGGTTCGGTCCTTCCGAATTCATCACCGCCGTGGAGACGATGCTCCACGGTCAAGCCGCCTGAAGCGAGTCTCCCGCGTTGGTCGGCTGCCGCCTCGGCCGCTCGAGCACCCGCTACCTCACTTTCAAGAGTACTTCGAGCGCACTTCGGTAATCCTTTGTCGCCTCCGCCAGGTTCCCCTCCGCCTCGCGGCACTCCGCTCGTCCCGCGAGGACTGCCGCGTCCCGCGGGTTGAGTTCGATGGCGGCAGCGAAGAGCGCCAACGCCTCGGCTGAGCGGCCTTGTCGGGCGAGGACCCGCGCCCGGCCCGTGACCGCAGGGGTGAAAGCTCCGTCGAGTGCGAGTGCCTTCTCCAGAAACGGCGTGGTCTCCTCGGGCCGGTTCGCCTGCAGCAGCGTGGCGGGGCCCTCTTTGAGGCGCGTCAGTGTCAACTCCTGATCGTCGAGCGTCTGCAGCGTGAAATCCGCGGCCTCCATGCCGGGCTTGAGATACTTGAACGCCGCGGTGGCCGGGTTGACGGGGGTCAGCGCCGATAAGATGAGGATCGAAGCCAGCTGGCAGACGAGGCGGGATTCTCCGAGACACGTCGTGACGCACCTCCTGATTCCACAACAGCCCATCACAATATATGTCCAGTAGACTGTTCTCGCAATCGCTCCGCAGATGGGCCCTTTTCAGCGGCCGAACGGTAGCGGGGAGGCCGCTCAAAAGGGTCCAGGTGCAAGGCGCCCGACGAAGGGGCGACTGCGGCGGCCTGGTGGCCGCCGCAGGGAGTCTCAAGGAGGGCAACGCCGCAGATGGGCCCTTTTCAGCTGCCGTCACTCACCGGCAGCGTGAACCAGAAGGTGGAGCCGTGGCCCGGCTGGCTCTCGACGCCGATCTTCCCCCCATGCGCCTCGACGATCCTGCGGGCGATCGGCAGCCCCAACCCCGTGCCGCGTTCCCCCGGCGGCAGCGGGGTGCTGCCGCGGTAGAACGGCTTGAAGAGCGCCGGCAACTCCTCGGTCGGAATGCCCGGTCCCCGGTCGACAACGCTGACGCGCACGAACTCCCCGTCGGGGCGGACGCCGACCACGATGCGGCTCCCCGCGGGCGAGAACTTCACGGCGTTGCCCAACAGGTTGTTCAGGACCTGCTCCATGCGGTTCGGGTCGAACGGGATGACCCACGGCTCAGGGCCGGCAACGTCGACCTCGATCGCAACGCCCCGCCGGGCCGCCAGCGCGCCATTGAGGTCGGCGTTGCGGCGCACGAACTCGACCCAGTCGCGCGCCTGGAGTCTCAAATCGAGGTGACCCGACTCGATCCGCGTGACGTCGAGCAGATCGTTGATCAGATCGAGCATGAAACGTCCCTGCTTCTTGATGACCAGCAGGAACTCCCGCTCCTTCGCCGTCAGGCAGCTCTTCGGGTCCTCGAGGACGAACGACGCGTACATCTCGACGACCGCCAGCGGGCTGCGCAGGTCGTGCGCGGCCATGCCGACGAACTCGTCCTTGATGCGGTTGAGCCCCTGCAGCTCCGCGATCCGTTCGCGCAGCTCGCGCTCCTTGATCTCGAGCGACTCGACCATGGCGTTGAAGGCGAGAGAGAAATCCCCCATGAAGTCGACGCGCTGGGTGTAATCACCACGGGCCACCTGTTCCGCCTGCCAGGTCAGGCGCGCGAGCCGGGAGCGCAGCTCCTTGAAAGGCGAGGCCAGGATGTTCTGCGCGGCGGGGACCTCCGCCTGCAGGTCGCCGCGCGAAAGCGGCCCGATGAAGCCGAGCACCTGCTCCTGGAACTCAATCAGCCGGTTCACCGCATTCGCCAGGCGCAGCGCATCGCCCTCGATCCCGTCCGTGGGCAGCGGCTCCGGCACGGCGCCCTGCATCAGCCGCTCCAGCCGCACGGCCGCCGCGCGTTCGAACCCGGACGGATCAGGAGCCATCGCCATCCCCCGCCTGTTTACTCGACGAAGCGGCAGACACACTCCCCGCTCGCCGCTCAACTCTATCGCCGGGCCGCTGAGGCGTCAAGCGGAAGCGCTGCGCCTGGATCCGCGCATACGCGCGGATTTGGGCTGCGGTATTTTCCCCTTTGACGATCCCCGGTGCGCAATTATCCGCACGTCCCCCCGCCGGCACGACGAGGCAACCTGCTCCTCCAGCCCTTCAGTGGTATAATCCGGACGAATCGTCGGTTCTTGCCCTTGAGCACGCAAATTGCATACCAGCGCACCATAAACAGGTCCATACGCGGAGGCGGCAAACAATCCGATGAAATTATCGAACTCGATGGAACATGCGGTGCGCATTCACCTGAATCAGATCCGCGCCCACTCGCCGGCGAGGGATGAGACCTGCTGGTGCCCGCTCTGTCGCGCCGACATGATGGCGCTCGCCCTCACCTCCCTGCCGCCGCGCTACGCGACCCGGCGCGCGAGCGACATCGAGGCCGAGTCGCAGTCGGCGGCGGTTCACGACGTCCTTGTTCTCGCGCGCAACCAGGTTTCACGCTTCCCCAAGCACCCGAAGGGCGCCGCCGTGGCGGCGGGCGCACCGGTCTGGGTCGTGAACTTCCCGCTCGAGGAGGGGTTCCGGGCCGTCGACGCGATCCTGCGCCGACACGACCGGGCCTGCGACTGCTGGCACTGCCGCTGCGACATGGTGGCGTTCGCGCTCAACCGCTACCCCGCGCGCTACGGGGTCGAACATGAAGGGCAGACCCACCTGTTCGAGGAGCAACGCGAGCAGATGCGCGAGGAACTTTCGTCGTTCCTCGACCTTGCCGTCCGGGTCGTTACGACGGTTCCCCGCCACGAAGGCACGGCTGCTTAGCCGGTTTCCGCAGGAGCGGGCGGAGGCGCGGCGATGAACGCCTCGGCCGCCGGCCCGATCACGCACTACGAGCTGTTCGCTGGGCTGCGTGACGCGGGGGTGGACTACCTGGTCACGGGCGCGACCGCCCTTGTCCTGCATGGCGTTCCGCGATTGACGCCCACCGTTGAACTGGCGGTCGACCCCGACCCCCGCAACCGCGTCCGGCTCGAGCCGCTGCTGGCCGCCTGGGGCTACGCGGAATCAGCCGGTGACGCCGGCGATCCGGCGGGCACCGGGGTGCGACGCTTCCATCACCCGCGGTCGGCTCTGGGGGCGATCGACCTGGCCCCGGTCTCCTCAGAAGCCTTCGCGCGCCTGCAGCTCGGGGCCGACGTCGCCACGCTCGTCGATGTCGGGATTCCCGTCGTCGGCGCGGCGGATCTGGAAGCACTCGGGGAAGGCAGCGGCGCCGGAACTGACCGGGAGGCTGCCGAAGCGCTCGGCGTGCTCGCCTCGATCCGGGCCGGCGAATCCGGAAGCGACACGGACACCCGGCGCGAACAGATCCGCAAGTTCTCGCGCTGGTCCGTCGCCGCGCGCCTGGATTGGCTGCTGTCGGCGGCGCGCCTGTCGCTCGGTCTGTCGCCGGAGTCGAAACCGATGACCCGCGGCCTCGTCCGCCGCCGCAATTGGTACGGCCGTTAAAATGGGGCCAGCGTGCGCCCGGCTCCCGCCGTCCTTACTTGATCACGCCACAAGCCGCACGCACCCCGCCCCCGCCCAGTGGGGCCGGAGCGTCGGAGTAGGTGTCTCCGCCGGCGTGGATCATCAGTGAACGACCCGACAAGTCGCTCAGCTTGAGACGCGGAGCCAGCACCGGCGTCACGGCCTTCCCATCCGACCCGACGAAGAGCCCCGGCAGGTCCCCCAGGTGTCCCTCCGCGTACGGGCCGAGGTGCTTGCCCGTGCCGGCCGGGTCGAAGTGCCCGCCCGCCGCCAGTCCGGGGACCTTCTTGCCGTCCTTCTCAGCCGAGCCGCAGTCCGCGTTCTGGTGGACATGGAACCCGTGCAGGCCCGGCGCGAGCTCCGCAACCTCGGGGGTGAACAGCAGGCCGAACTTGTTCTCCGACACGGTGATCGTCCCGATCGCTTTGCCCGCTTCCTCCTCCCCGAGGGCGTTTACTTGAATCGCGAGGTCGGCGGCCGGGGCTCCTGTCGCACCGACCAACAGCAATGCTGCCGCCAGCGCCAGCAATCGATGTGTCTTCATGATTCTCCTCCTCCACGTTATGGCCGCGCGGGCGGCTCAGGTTACCGGGCCGCTTTCCGATCCATCTTCAGCGCCTTCGCCATGCCGACGGCGCTGCGCCGAAGCTCCGGCCGGCTTCTGCGGCTTTTCCCCCGTTTTCATCGGCCTGCTCCTTTTTGGCGCGTACTGGTCTGCAGAAACGGGGAGGAGCTCTCTGGAGCGGCTTATTCTCCGCGCCGGGACCCGGAAATCAAGCGCCGTGGGGCCCGACCAGCCCACCCTGCCGGCCCGGGTCTACGATCCCCAATCGAGGAGGCGGCGCTCGCCGTCGAGCGCGCGGATCGCCGTCACGTCCTGACTGACCTCGAGGCAACCGCGGTATTTGCCGTCCGGGTCGCGCATCGCGAAATAGCGGATGAGCAGGAACTTCCCGCGCATCTGGATCCAGAACTCCGCCGTGTCCTTCGTGCCCGCCTTGAATTCCGAGAGAATCCGCTCGACCGTCCCCACGCTCTTCGGCGGGTGGCAGTTCTGCACGCGCCGCCCGATCACGCCGGGCGAACGCGGGAAGATCCGCTCGGGCGTCGCCGAATAGTAGAGCACCTCGTCGTTCTCGTTGACGAACGAGAGGTCAACTGGCAGATGCGTGAGCATCAGGTTGACCTGGTCGGCGGTCAGCGACCCGGTGTCGAGGCTGATGCTCCCCGCGTGGCGCGCCAGGTACTCCGCCGGCGCCCCGGTGCCCGTCGGCCCCCACGGCTGTTCGGGCGCCAGGCCCCACGCGAAGCCGATCTCGCCCTCCCCGGCCACGACCTTCCCCCAGTCCTCCTCGGTCAGCAGCTCGAGGGCCATCGGAAAGAGAATGTGCTCCTCCTTGTAGACCATGTCGCGCACCTGGGTCGCGAGGAACTTCAGCCGGTCGGCGCTGATCGTGCCTTCGGCAAAGGCGGCGCGCGCATCCTTGAGCAGGATCCGGATGTCGTCGTGGACCGCCCACATCACCTTGCTCGGCCCCGAGACCCCCTTGACCTCGAGTACCGGGAAGAGCTGGTTCTCCTTGCGCAGATAGTGGGTGTTGATGTCGGCGAGGCGTTCGAGCAGCCCGGCGGCGCGCGCGGCCTCGGCCTTCGGGTCCGCGATCCCCTCGATCTCGGCGACGATCCGCTCGGCCTCGCGGTTCTCCCGCATCAGGGTGTGCACCGGGTGGCCGGCCGGGAGCCCCGGGACGCTCTTCTGGTCAAGCGACTCCTTGAAGACCTCGACGTGGACCGAACAGAGCCGCTTGACCTCCGATTCGGGGAGCCCCTCCTGGATCAGCGTCTGTTCCATCTTGCCGATCTCCCACGGGGCGACGTCCTTGATCAGCTCGCGAAAGCGCTCCTTGGCCGCGCCCACGTCCTCGTTGGCGTGCAAGTCGCGGATGATCCCCTTGAGCAGCTGCTCGCGCGACTCGGCGGGCTGTCCCAGCCCCTGCACCCCGGGCCGGGTGCCGGTGCGCCGTTCGATCTCGCCGGCCAGGGCCGCGAGCAGCTCCGGGAGCTTTGCCCCGCCCATCACCGCGGCCTTCGAGAGCGTCGCGAAGCGTCCGACCGTCTTCCAGAGCAGCGGGTTGTCGAGCGCTTTGAAGTGCGGATTGAACCCGATCAGGAATTCCTTCATGAACGGGTAGGCGGCGAGAAAATCCTTCAGTTTCGTGTCGGGTCCGAGCACCATGGCAACTCTCCTCTGTGATGTGTGCGCTGATGAATCAATGAACCGCCGTTCCCGTGCGGGCTGCGGGGTCCTGCCTGCCACCCCGCCGCTGGGGTGGTCGCTGCGGACCGTCCATCCAACTCGACCATTCGCCCTCATGTCGGCTGGTCACGCCCAGCTTGGGGAGCTCACAGTCTCGTTCGGCATGCGATCGGACCGCGTGCCGGAGAAGCGAAGCTGGCACCTCCTCATCGGCCTCACTTCGTTCCGCCATGGAGACCTCCCCTCCGCGCCACCCCTTCGCCCAGCTCATTCTCTCCTGGAGCAATTTCCCGCCCATCCGTCTCCCGCTACCGAGCGGCTCTGCCGCCGCAACCATCCTGCCACTTCATCTACCTGATGAGAGGATAGGCGATCGGCGCCCTGTGTGCATTGACTCACATCAAGGCCGGGAATACCATCCCTGGCATGAAAAAATCGACGGTCGCGATCCTGCGCACCACTCCGGCAACCGTCCTGGAGGACTACCACCGGCTGATGAACCTCGCCGGCTACCAGGCCGTCATCGCGAAGGACGCCGACACGGCGCTGAAGGTCAACATCAGCTGGCACTTCTTCTACCCCGCCAGTTCCACCACGCCCTGGCAGCTCGACGGGGTGATCCGCGCGCTCAAGCGCGACGGGTACGACCCTTCGAAGATCCACGCCTGCCACAACCGCACGGTGGTCATCGACGCGCACCTCGGCGAGCGCGAGAACAAGCACCTGCCGGTGGTCGAGAACCACGCCCTGCGCAACGTCCACCTCTACGAGGGCGACGAGGCCTGGGTCAACGTGCGCGACGCGGTCGGCGACCTGGCCGACCGCTTCCTCTGCCTGAACCAGGTCTACCCGCAGGGTTTCATGATCCCGAAGCGCTTCATCGGCGAGAACATCATCCACCTGCCCACGGTCAAGACGCACGTCTTCACGACGACCACCGGCGCGATGAAGAACGCGTTCGGCGGGCTGCTCAACGAGCGGCGCCACTGGACGCACCCGGTGATCCACGAGACGCTCGTCGACCTGCTGATGATCCAGAAGAAGATCCACCGCGGCGTCTTCGCCGTGATGGACGGCACCTTCGCCGGCGACGGCCCCGGCCCGCGCTGCATGGTGCCGCACGTCAAGAACGTCCTGCTGGCCTCCTCCGACCAGGTCGCCATCGACGCGGTGGCCGCGAAACTGATGGGGTTCGACCCGCTGCGCGACCTGAAGTTCGTGCGCCTCGCCCACGAGCTGGGCCTCGGGTGCGGCGACCCGCGCGAGATCGAGATCGTCGGGGACCTCGAGGCGGCGAGGGAGAACTGGCACTTCGTCGGCCCGTTCAAGAAGATGACCTTCGCGAGCAGCATGCAGCACAAGATCTACTGGGGGCCGCTCAAGAAGCCGATCGAGTGGTCGCTGAAGACCTTCCTCGCCCCCTGGGCCTACGCCGCGAGCGTGCTCTACCACGATTCCTTCTGGTACCCGACGCACCAGAAGCGCGTCCACGAGATCCTGCACAGCAACTGGGGGCGGCTCTTTCACCACTGGAGCGAGAAGCAGCTGCCGCCGGATGACTTGACCACCGCCGGCTGGGCCGATCCCGGCCCCGACCCGGCCGAATTGCGGCCCGAGGGCCTGCGCCTGTTCCGCCAGTCGCTCCGCATCCTCGGCACCTGCATGCGCGAGGCGCCCGAGTTCTCGGCGCGACGCCGCCGCCGGCGCGGCGGCGGGCCTGACAACCGCAGTCAACCCTCGGGAGGAAGCTAACGTGATCGTCGGCATCCCCAGCTCCGTCCCCGCCGAAGAGTCCTGGGTCAGGGCCTCGGTCGACCCGGTCAAGGCGCAGTTCTGCGTGCCGCTCGCCGCCGCCTTCAACCTTCTGGACGCCGGGATCCTCGAGCCGCTACTGGCGGATGAGTGCATCTACGAATCGCAATCGGCCATCGAGGGCCTGCGCGGCAGAGCCGACGTCTTGGAGTACCTGGGCGAAAAATTCGCAGCGTTGCGCGCGGCCGGTCCCGGCGCGCTCACGACCGCTGAGCTGGCCGCCGACCCGGGGGGCAAACCCTGCGTGCTGCTGCGCCAGCGCTCCAGCGCGTTCGGGCGCCCCGGTCTCGGTCCCGTCGCCGGCTTCTTCCGGCTCTTCCCGAACGCCGACGACGGTCGACTCGGACGCGTCATGCTGGTGACCTCGGTGCCGCCCCCGGATCTCTGCAAAGGAGCCGGCCTGCTCCCCGGCCTCACGGAGGACCAAGTGCGGGTGGCGATCGAGTTCGAGGGCGAGCGCGTCCCCTTGAGCAAGGAGGTCACTTTCACCCTCTTCGCGATGCAGCGGGTGCTCGCCTGCGACGAGATGGTGCGCGGCTTGCGGGAACTCGTGGCCGGGTACGCCCCGGCGAAGCTGCGCCTGGTCACGCCGGGCAACCGCGAGGCCTGTCTCCGGCACGGCGTCACGGGGTTCCCGACGCTGCTGGTCACTTGGCGGGGCGAGACCGTGCGGACACTGGGCGGCTACCACTCGAACGAGCAGGTGCGCGCGGCGCTGACCGACTTGTTCCAGCTTGAGAACGAAATCGAAGGGGCCGGTTAACCGCACGGGCGGGGGGGGGGGCCCCCCCCACCGCCGCCCGGGGGGCTAGGTAGGGGGGGGGGGGTGGAGCCCCCCGCCCCCCCGCAGGGGGGGGGGGGTGGGCCCCC
>JANOHV010000237.1:0-16892 GCA_031406795.1 Candidatus Rokuibacteriota bacterium | reverse complement strand
CCACCCCAGCGGCGGGGTGGCAGGCAGGACCCCGCAGCCCGAACGATAACGCCGGCGGCATCGACCGCCTACTCCCCGCTCGACACGATCCTGCCCCGCCTCTGGTTTCCGTGGGCGGCATACAGCCCGGCCAGCGGGACGCTGGCGGGGCTCATCACCGGCGGCCAGGATGTGCTCCAACGACACCGCTATACCTTCACCGGCCTGTACGGGCCGGAGAGCGGCCGGCTGATGCACTGGCTGGACTACACCTACGCCGGCCTGCGACCGACCGTGAGCCTGACCTCCTCGGACATTGACCGCACGCATGGCGGCCTGCTCAAGCGCGGTCGCGCCAGCGCCGACTACAGCGAGCGTCTCCGCACCCTCGGCGCCGACATCGGCCTGGACTTCCCTGGCCTCGACTCCTCCCGGGCGATCGCCCTCGGGTATCGCTACCGCGAACTCACCGCGCTCTCCCCCCTGCCGCCATCGCCGGGAGACGACGACGTTTTGCCGGCAACCGGCCAACTCGGCTCCACACGCCTGGCCTGGTCCTCCTCCGACGCCCACCGCTGGCCGCTCACCGTCAGCCCGAGCGAAGGCCGCCGGGTCGACCTGCGGCTGGAGCATTTCCAGAAGGGCTTCGGCAGTACCCGGACCTTCACCCAAACCACCCTCGACTGGAATGAGTACTTCGCGCTTCCCGCACCCCGCCACGTGCTTGCGGCCCGCCTGCTCGTCGGCAGCGTGAGCGGCGGCCCGCCTCAACAGGGCATTTTCAGCCTGGGTGGCAGCACGGCCGGCGAGATCGACACCGCTCCCGACGACCTGACTCTGCGCCTGCGCGGGTACGCGCCCAACCGCTTCCGCGGGGAGCGCGCGCTTCTCACCAGCCTCGAGTACCGCTTCCCGCTGCTGGAGGTCGGACGCGGCGGCGTGTCGGCCCCTTTCTTTCTGCGTCGCATCCATGGAGCGCTCTTCGTCGACGCCGGCGAAGCCTGGAGCGCCGGGGCGTTCCGAACGGGCGAACTGCACGCCGGAATCGGCGCCGAGATCCGCCTCGACCTCTATTTTTCGTACGTCTTCCCGCTGTCCGTGCGGCTCGGTATCGCTGCCGGGCTCGACGCGGAGGGCGGGGTCTACCCGACGCTTGGAATCTGGATTCCCCAGGGACTGCTGGGGCCCTCGGCTTCGAGACAACGTTGATAAATTCCTGTAGTCTCCATCTCCAGGATGCATGAATGTTACAATATTCAATGGGCGGGCTGCTCAAAAGGGTCCAGATGCAAGGCGTGCGAGCCGCAGATGGGCCTTTTTCAGCGGCCTGCCCTCGAAGGAGGTGATCGGGATGAGCGACAAGACTCCGCAGCAGGAGGCCCCGCTGGCCTGCTCAATCTGCATGAAGGAGATGCCCCACGATCTGGCGCACACGCACGAGGGTCCCGACTATGTGCACCATTTCTGTGGCCTCGAGTGCTACCGCAGGTGGCAGGAACAGCAGGCCACGGAAGACAAAAAGCCGGGTTGACCCGGTGCGCGGGCCGGGCCGCGGGGTGCGTGTATGCTACAGTCTCCCGGTGGCAACAGCGACTGCAGAGCAGAGCCGCCTGCTGGAGGAAGTCCGCTCCCGCCTCTCGAAGGCCAGGCGGGTCTTCGTCCTCACCGGCGCGGGCCTGATTCCCGCCGGTGAAACGCCGGCCTTCGACCTCGACTCACCGCTTCCCTTCTTCGAGGATCCGCTCGCGGTCTGGCGGTGGTACGACGAACACCGCGCGCGGCTGGCCGGCGTGCGCCCCAATGCGGCGCACCAGGCGCTCACGACGCTGGAGAGTCGCATGAAGGAGTTCACGCTCGCCACCGAGGGCATCGACGGTCTGCACCGGCTCGCCGGGAGCAGGAGTGTGCTCGAGTTGCGCGGAAACCTCTGGGTGGTCCGCTGCACGCGCTGCGGGATGCGCTCCGTGAACCGCGATATCCCGATCGCGAATCCGCCCTCCTGCCCGATCTGTACCGGCCTGGTCCGGCCGGGCATCCTCTGGCAGGGGGAGCACGTCCCCCAGGAGCTGCTGGTCAACTGCTTCGAAGCGCTTTCGCAATGCGAGGTCTTCATCGTCGCGGGCACCTCGGTCCGGAACACCCCCGCAGCGCTGTTCGCCGGCGTTGCGAGAAAGGCGGGCGCCTTCCTTGTCGAAATCTCCCCCGTACAGCCAGTCGGCGAGCTGCCCGTCAACGCACTGCTGATCGGCCCGCCGGAGGAGATCCTGCCGCTGATTGTCTCTTCATGAACGAAGTTCCTCATTGCGGTGCCGTTACCTCTTGTAACACGCCGCCTGACCGATCTGCCGGGCCGTACCTTTTTTTCCCGAGATCCCGCGCCGGCAACTGAAAGCATCAGCCAAACGGTTTCTAACGTGCCGGTATTAGAGGAGTTTCCGTCAGCGTCCGGCCCTCTTCATCAATGGCACGCGGATTGCTATTGATTCGTACAGCCATGATTACGTTTGAACCCGTTTCGTTCCTCCAAGGGATACCCCCATTCCAACTCCTGGACGAACCGACCCTGAGCGCTCTTGCCGGTTCAATGTCTCTCGAGTACTACCCGAAGGGATTTCCGATCCTCACCCAGGGCGGGCCGGCAAGCGACTCCCTGCAAGTCGTGCGCACCGGGGGAGCCAAAGTCTCGATGCGCTCGAGCGACAGTGAGGAGATCGTCATCGACTACCGCTCCGAGGGGGACGCCATCGGGTTCCTCTCCCTCTACAGCGGGGATCGCTCCCGAACCGACGTCACCGCCGTCGAGGACACGACGTGCTACCTCATGCCGCGGGAGCATTTCCTCGCGCTGCTCGAAGCCCACCCCGAGGTGCGGGAGTACTTCCACCGCACGTTTCTCTCCAAGTACATGGACAAGGCCTTCACCGACATGCGCAGCCGCAGCCAACTCTTCGGCAGCGGCGAGAAGCTGCTGTTCACAACGGCGGTCGGCGATCTGATCACGCACCCGGCCGCAACAGCCTCACGCGACATCACCATCCAGGCCGCTGCCCGGCTGATGTCGCACCACGGCATCAGCTCGCTCGTGCTGACCGACGGCGACAGCGTCCCGGTCGGGATCATCACCGACCGGGACTTGCGCGACAAGGTCGCCGCCCGCGGGCGCCCGACCTCCGAACCGGTGGCCAACATCATGAGCACCTCGCTGATCAAGGCGGACGCCGGGGACTACTGTTTCGAAGCGCTGCTGACGATGCTCCGCCACAACATCCACCATCTGCTCGTCGTGGACGACGGCCGCCTGCGGGGGATCGTCACCAACCACGACCTGCTGGTGCTGCAGGGGACTTCGCCGATCTCCGTCGTCCGCGAGATCGAGGGCCAGACGGACCTCGACGGGCTCGTCCAGGCCGCGGCGAAGGTCACCAGCATCGTCGGACTGCTGCTCAAAGACGGCGCGCACGCCGGCAACATCACCCGCATCATCACCGAGATCAACGACCGGCTCGTGCGTAAGGTGATCGAGTTCGCGCTGCGCAGTCTCGGGCCGGCGCCGCTGCCCTGGTGCTGGCTCGCCTTCGGCAGCGAGGGGCGCCGGGAGCAGACCTTCCGGACCGACCAGGACAACGCCCTGGTCTACGCCGACCCGCGCACCCCGGAGGAGGAGGCCGCGGCGCTGGCGTGGTTCCCCCGCTTCGCTCGCTTCTTGAAGGACGGCCTCGTTCGCTGCGGCTTCGCCCCCTGCCCGGCCAACTACATGGCCGACAACCCCCGCTGGAACCAGCCGCTGTCCGCGTGGCGCGACCTGTTCAGCCGATGGATCACCAGCCCCGGGCCCGAGGCCCTGCTGCACGCGACGATCTTCTTCGACTTCCGCGGACTGGCCGGCACGCTTTCCCTCGCCGACGAGTTGCGCGCGCACCTGACCCAGGCGATGCGCAACCAGAATGTTTTCTACGCCCGGCTGGCCGGGACCGTCACGCTGCACCGCCCGCCGCTCGGGTTCTTCGGCGCCTTCTCGGTAGACACCCAGGGCGAGCACAAGGACAAGCTCAACCTCAAGATCAGCGCGCTGGGGCCGATCGTGAACATCGCCCGACTCTGCGCGCTGGAGGCCGGCATTCCGGATACCAGCACGCTGGACCGCCTGGCCACGCTGCGGCCGAACCACCCGCTGCTGGGCCGCTACGGGGAGGAACTCGGGCATGCCTTCGAATTTCTCTCGCTGCTGCGCATCCAGCACCAGTTCGAGCAGATCCAGGCCGGCGGCCCGGGCGACAGTTTCATCGACCCTGGCTCGCTGAGCACCTACGAGAAGAAATCGCTCAAGGACGCCTTCCGGCTGATCTCCCGCGTCCAGGACCTGATCATCGAGCAGTACCGGCCCGGCCTCGTAGGGGCCTGAGAGGAAACGTGGCCACGCTCGTCGAGAGGTTTCGCGGGTTTCTCAAGGCCGGGGCGGTCGTCGACCCCGGGTTGCCGATCGAACAGATTCCGTTCGTCGTCGTGGACACCGAACTCACCGGCCTGGACATGAAGCGCGACTCGGTGATCTCGGTCGGCGCCATCAAGATGGCCGGCACGCGCATCGAGCTCGGGCGCAGCTTTTACCGGCTGGTGAGCCCGCGCGCGAACTTCAAGCGCGAGAGCATCGTCGTGCACGGGATCACCCCCGACGACGTGGCCGCGAAACCGTCTCTCGACATCGTCGCCGAAGAGCTGCTCGCCTTCTGCGGCGACCGTATCCTGGTCGGGCACTTCTTCAGCATCGACCTCGGCTTTCTCGCGCGCGAGGCGTCCGCGATCCGCTCCGCCGACCTGCGCCGGCGGGCCGTGGACACCGTGCGCATCCACGGGTGGGTCGAGCAGCAGCGCCTCCGCCACGCGGGAGGCTACGCGGCGGCGGAAGGCGAACTGAATCTCGTTTCGCTCGCCCAACGCCACGGCATCCGGATCGGCGGCGCCCACAACGCGCTCACCGACGCCTTCATCACGGCTCAACTTCTGCAGCGCCAGTTGCGCGCGCTGCCCGGCCTCGGCGTGCGGACGCTCGGCGATCTGCTGCGCGTCGGCAAACCCTGACCGGCGGACAGACCGCGAGGGGTTGACCACGACGGACGGGAAGGACAGAATCGGCAGGATTTGGCAGGGTCCTGAAAAACTCGTTCTTCGGGCAGGCCTCCTCGGCGGCCTGTTAGCCAACATCTGAACAGGAGGGGAACATGAGCATGCAGCAGGCGAGGGTGGACCGGGCGACACTGGCCGCCTACTGGGGGGAGAACAAACGGCTCACGACGATCACGCTGATCGTCTGGGCGGCCGTTTCGTTCGGCGCGGCGTTCTTCGTTGAAGCGCTGAATCACATCGTGATCTTCGGCTTCCCGCTCGGTTATTACATGGGGGCCCAGGGCTCCCTCATCGTCTTCGTGCTGCTCGTCTTCAACTACTCCCGCACGATGAATCTCGTCGATCGCAAATACAATCTCCACGAGGAGGAGTGATGGCCAAGCAGCGAAGCAGCGCCTTCCTCGACAATCTCGGCCGGGTCTACGGGATGTACACCGGCGTCTTCATCGCCTTCGTGATCCTGCTCGGGATCGCCGAGAAAATGGGCCTGCCGCCGAAGACGATCGGCTACACCTTCATCGGCGTGACCATCGGCGTCTACGCGCTGATCGGCGTCGTCTCCCGGACCGCGAAGATCTCGGAGTACTACGTCGCCGGGCGTTCGGTGCCCTCGGTCTTCAACGGGATGGCCACCGGCTCGGACTGGATGTCCGCGGCCACGTTCATCGGGATGGGCGGCACGATCTACGTCATGGGCTACGATGGGCTGGCCTACATCATGGGCTGGACCGGCGGCTACGTGCTGCTGGCCGTCTTTCTGGGGCCCTACCTGCGCAAGTTCGGGCAGTACACGATCCCGGATTTCCTCGGCGCGCGCTACGGCGGCAACATCCCGCGCCTGATCGGCGTCGTCGCGGCGATCACCGCCTCGTTCACCTACCTGATCGCGCAGGTCACCGGCGTCGGCATCATCACCAGCCGGTTCCTCGGCATCGACTTCGGGGTCGGCGTCTTCGTCGGCCTCGGCGGCATCCTCGTCTGCTCGCTGCTCGGCGGCATGAAAGCGGTCACCTGGACGCAGGTCGCCCAGTACCTGATCCTGATCATCGCCTATCTGACCCCGGTGACCGTCATGTCCTACAAGCACACCGGCGTGCCCGTCTCCGAAATCATGTACGGGCAGATCCTCCAGAAGATCGACGCCCGGGAGAAGGAGATCATCGCCGACCCGGCGGAGAGCGTGGTCCGCGAAAAGTGGGCCGAGGAGGGCCGGGCCATCGGCGAGAAACTCAAGGACCCGGCCACCCCGATTGCCGAGCGCGAAAAACTCATCGCCGCCCAGAAGACCGCTGTCGCCTCCTCCAAGCCGATCAAGCCGTACCTTCAGCCGTTCGCCCGCATGGACCGCAAGAACATGCTGGCGCTGACCTTCTGCCTGATGGTCGGAACGGCCGGGCTGCCGCACATTCTGATGCGCTACTACACGGTGCCCTCCGTGAAGGACGCCCGCTCCTCGGTCGGCTGGTCGCTCTTCTTCATCTTCCTGCTCTACTTCACCGCCCCGGCATACGCGGCGTTCGCGCGCTGGGAAGTGCTGAGCACCCTCGTCGGCAGCAAGATCGCCGAACTGCCGGCCTGGACCGCCAACTGGGCCCTGGTCGGGCTGGTCGCCATCAGGGACATGAACCTGGACGGCATCCTGCAGTTCGGCGAGTTGACGCTCGGCGCGGACGCCATCGTGCTCGCGACCCCCGAGATCGCCGGCCTCCCGTACGTGATCTCCGGTCTCGTCGCGGCGGGCGGCCTGGCCGCCGCGCTCTCGACCGCCGACGGCCTGCTGCTGACGATCTCCAACGCGCTCTCCCACGACCTTTACTACAAGGTGCTCAACCCCAGCGCCTCCATCATGCGCCGCCTGACGATCTCGCGCGTCCTCCTCGTCTTCGCCGCGGGCGTCGCCGCATGGGTGGCGACCTACAAAATCACGATCATCGTCGAACTGGTGGCCTGGGCCTTCTCCATCGCAGCGGCCTCGTTCTTCCCCGCGCTCGTGCTGGGCGTCTGGGACAAGCGCGCGAACAAGACCGGCGCGGTCGCCGGGATGACCGTCGGCTTCTGTCTGACCGTCTTCTACATGATCGGCAGCCGCTTCTACGGCCTGGAATGGTGGGGGATCAAGACCGTCTCCTCCGGGATCTTCGGCATCCCGGCGGGCTTCCTGACGATCTATGCCGTCTCGCGGCTGACCGCGGCCCCGAGCCGGGAGCTTCAGGAGTTCGTCGAGAGCGTGCGCTACCCGCGCGGCGCGGTGGGCGCCTCCAGCCACGACGATTGAGCGTGGCAACGACGTGAACCCGGGGTTCCCGCCGCCCCGCCGACACCGGAGCGAAGCCCGTTCCCCGGGGAGAGGCGCCGGATGCTCGCGCTTGTGAGGGTGCTCAAGGCGGGCGTGGAGCTTCTGGCCATGGTCTACCTCGGGCAGGCGATCATCTTTCTGGTGGCCGCGTCGGCGCGGGAGAAGAACTTCGCCTTCCGTCTCTTCAAGCGGGTGACGCAGCCGGCAGACCGGCTTGTCCGTCAGGTCACCCCGCGTTTTGTCCTCGACCGGCACCTGCCCTTCGTTTCCTTCGTGTTGCTGTCGCTGCTCTGGGTGGCGTTGACCGCCTGGAAGATCAAGCTGGTGCTCTTCGCCGCCCCTTCCGGATCGTGACGGCCTCGCCCGCTTTTCGACTGAGCACCTTGCCGCTTGCATTGCGGGAACCCCAGCCGCGATAATCAGCCCATGCAGGCCATCCGCCTCCTCGGCTCGGCGCTCGCGAAATTCGACCGCGACCAGGGTTTCTTCCTCGCCTCGGGGATCGCGTTCCAGGGGCTGCTGTGCCTGGTGCCCTTCACGCTGCTGCTGCTCTCGTTCGCGGGGTCCTACCTGTTCGCCGACGAGCGCGTCGCCGAGCAACTGGGTCGCTATCTCGAACAGGCGGCGCCGGCGCTCGACCCGTCCCTGCACCGGGATCTTCTCGAGAGCTTCAGCCACCGCGGGACCTACGGAGTCGTCGGGACGATCGGCCTGCTCTGGGCGGCCACGACGATCTTCGGCTGGCTCAGGGTCGCTCTGAACACCATCTTCGGCGTCCCGAAAGCCCGGGGCACGCTGCACGGGCTGGGGCTGGACCTGCTGATGATCGTGCTGTGCGGCGCCTCGTTCCTGGTGAGCGTCGGCCTGACTGCCGTTTTCGAGTACCTGCGGCGGCTTCCCTCCCCGTTGCTTCCCGCCACGACGGGGGTGCTCCTCAACATTGCGCTCGCCTACGTCGTCCCCTTCCTCGTCTCGCTGCTGATCTGCTTCCTGATCTACCACCGCGTCCCGGATCGCCGGGCGTCCGCGCACGCCTGCCTGCTGGGCGCCCTCTTCACCGGGATCCTCTGGGAGGCGGCCAAGCACCTCTTCACGTTGTACGTGTCGGCGTTCGGGAGTTTCTCGCTCGTCTACGGTTCCCTGAGCGCCGCCGCGGTGCTGCTCGTCTGGGCCTACTATTCCGCGGCGGTGCTGCTGCTCGGCGCCGAGGTGACGGCTCTCATCGACGGGGAGCCGGGCCGGGGTCGGCACGGCAGGCGGGTCGCGGCCGGCTTGGTTTCAGCGCGGTAGCCGGCATTGCCGGAAGCGGGTCAGGAAGTCTCATTCGGCCCCGGCTCTGCGAATCGCCCCGGCGGAAAGTACAGGACAATCAGTGGCGTGAACATGTTCATCAGCAGAATCGCGACCGGGACGCCCTCCGGATAGCCCCCCCAGGAGCGGATCATCCAGGTCAACAGCCCGCATCCGGCCCCGTAGACGAGCATTCCGCGCGGCGAGGCCGGAGAGGCGTCGGAGTCGGTGGCCATGAAAAACGCGCCGAGCGCCAACCCGCCGGTTACGAGATGAAAACCAGCGCCGGGGAAACGGGCGGGGTCAATGGCCGAGCTGATTGCCGCAAGCGCCGCCACGCTGCCGAGAAACGCGACGGGAATATGCCAGGAGATGATCCCGCGCCAAAGCAGGAACGCTCCTCCGAGCGCGAGCGCGATCACCGACGTCTCGCCAACACTGCCGGGGATCCTTCCGATCAACCCGTCGAGCAGATCCAGCCGGCCGGCCGCCAGCGCCGTACCATGCGCCAGAAGCCCCCGGCCGACCTCATCGAGCGGGCTGAGCGCGCGTGTCGCGCCGGGAGCTGCGCTGAAGAGACCGCCCGGCGGGCTCCAGTTCGTCATCTGCGCCGGGAAGCAGACCAGCAGAACAACGCGCGCGACGAGTGCCGGATTCAACGGGCTGGACCCGAGCCCGCGAAAGACCAGCTTGGCGCACGCCGACGCCACCGCGCAGCCGGCTACGACTAACCAGACCGGCGAGCCGGGCGGGAGGTTCATCCCCAACAACAGCCCGATCAGGACCGCTCTGCCATCTGCGAGCATGACCGGACGACCCTGCAGGCGCAGCGCGAGCGCCTCGAGGGCGAGACACACCGTGATCGAGATCAGGAGTACGGCGAGCGCCGGGGTCCCGAAGTAAAAGACACCCACTGCTGCAGCGGGCAGCAGCGCTGCGACGACAGTCCACATGATGGGGGTTTGTAGACGCTACCCTCTGGTGTTGTCAACTGCCGGCCATTTCAGGCTTCGTCATCGCGTATCGCCGACGGAATGGCACCGCTGACGCTCGTTGCCCCCGACCTGCGGAGGGCTGTCTGCATGAAAGGTGGCACCAGACCGCCGCCGGTTACCATTTGTAACGCACCGAGTCTCCCGGGGCGGAACATTCCCGAAACGACCCGCTGCTGATCGCACATCGGATTGTATTTACAGCGAAATTCTAATTGATGCGGCAGCAAGAAGGCCAGGCACGTTATTTGCTACGATTTGAGTCGTGTTGGATTACGGCTCGTCGGTTACGCGTCAGGCGTCCCCGCGAGCATCTGGAGTCACCGATGAGCGGGGAAAATCCAGAGACATGAGTGACTGGGTCATCGAAGATGTAGCCGCGTTTCTCGCCCGCGTTCCGGCGTTCCGACTGCTGGAAGCGTCCGACCTGCGCGAACTGGCGGCGCACGTGGAAATCGATTTCTCCCCCGCCGGCACGCCGCTTCTGGCTGAGGGGGACCCGCCGAGCGAGTTTCTGAAGATCGTCGTGTCGGGGGGGGTCAAGGTCTCCCTTTCGGCCGGCAACGCCGGCGAAGTCGAGGTCGATTACCGCTCCGAGGGTGCCGCGATCGGTTACCTCTCGCTCTTCAGCGGCGAGCGCTCGCGGACCAACGTAGCCGCCGTCGAGGACACGCTCTGCTACCTGATCCCCCGTGAGCATTTTCTCGCGCTGCTCGAGCGGCGGCCCGAAGTCCGGGAATTCTTCACCCGCACGTTCATCACCACCTACATGGACAAGCTCTTCAGCGACCTGCGCGACGGCAACCGCGCCCGGGGCGGCCGCGAGCAGTTGATGTTCTCGACCCCCGTCGGCGAACTCGTCAAGCGCGCGGCGGTCACCGCCCCCCCGCACCTCTCGATCCGCGATGCCGCCCTGATCATGTCGGGCAACCGCGTCAGCTCGCTGGTCATCGCGGCGGCCGACCGCGCACCCGTCGGCATCATCACCGACCGCGACCTCCGCGACAAAGTCGCCGCCCCGGCCTTCGACGGCGCGGCGCCCGTCGAGACGATCATGAGCCCGCTCGTCATCACCGCCGAACCCGACGACATCTGCTTCGAGGCCCTGGTGAAGATGATCCGCAGCAACGTGCACCACTTGCCCGTTCTCGAGCACGGGCGCCTGCGCGGGGTGATCACCAATCACGACTTGATGATGCTCCAGGGGGCCTCGCCGATCGCGGTTGTCCGCGAGATCGAGGACCAGCAGGATCTGGAAGGCCTCTGCCGCGCCGCGCGCGCGGTCGACGGCATGATCGGCGTCCTGCTGGAGGAGGGGGCCGGCGCGGGCAACCTCACCCGCGTGATCACCGAGATCAACGACCGGCTCGTGCGCAAGGTTCTCGAACTGGTCGGCAGACAGTTCGAGCCGGCCCCCGTCGCCTGGTGCTGGATCGTGTTCGGCAGCGAGGGGCGGCGCGAGCAGACCTTCAAGACCGACCAGGACAATGCGGTCATCTACACCGACCCGGCCGACGAGGAGCAGGCGCGGCAGGCGAGCGCGTGGTTCGCGGCCTTCACGCCGCTGGTCCGCGACGCGCTCGCGCGCTGCGGCTTTCCGCTCTGCCCCGGGGGCTACATGGCCGCGAACCCGGAGTGGTGCCGGCCGCTGCGCGACTGGAAGCGGACCTTCTCCTCCTGGGTCGGCAATCCCGACGCGGAGGCGGTGCTGCGCTCGCTGATCCTCTTCGACTTTCGCCCCCTGTTCGGCGCCGAGGATCTCGCCGTGCAGCTGCGCGCCCACCTGGCGGCCGCCATCGCGCGCACGCCGGCCTTCCTCGGTTTTCTTGCGAATCAGATCATCAAGAACCCGCCGCCGCTTGGCTTCCTCCACCATTTCGTCGTCGAGAAGGAAGGCGAGCACCGTGACCAGCTCAACCTCAAGCTCAAGGCGATCGCCCCGATCGTCGATCTGGCCCGTCTCTTCGCGCTCGAGAAGGGCTCGCCGGAGACCGGCACACTCGACCGCCTGCGCGCGCTGCGCGAGCAGAACACGATCGTCGGCCGCTACGGCGAGGAACTCGAGCAGGCGTTCGAGTTCCTGATGCTGCTGAGAATCCACCATCAGCACGCCCAGGCCGCGGCCGGGCTTGAACCCGACAATTTCGTCGACCCGGACGGGCTGAGCGCGCTGGAGCGCAAGACGGCGCGGGAGGCCTTCGGCCTGGTGACCAAAGTGCAGGGGCTCGTGATCGAGCGCTACCGGGCCTCCATATGGTGAGCGGAAAAGTAATGATTTTTCCCGTTTTTCTTGGTGGTAGCATGCCCCTCCAGGTGCGGGGATCGTGCGCCGGACTGCAGCCCGGCCGACCCGACGCGGCGATATCTATCCATTGGGGAGAGGCAGCATGAGCGGGAAATCGGCGCACAACATTCTTGAGGACCCGGACTTCCAGGCCCTGGCAGGACAGAAGAGAACGATCTCGACTGTGCTGACGATCGTGGAACTCTCGCTGTACTTCGGTTTCATCGCACTGATCGCGTTTAACAAGCCATTCCTGTCGGGCAAACTCTCCGAGAACTCCGCCATGACCATCGGCATCCCGATCGCGGTCGGCGTCATCCTGCTCTCCTGGGTGCTCACCGGCATCTACGTCTATTGGGCCAACACCTCGTACGACGCGCTCGTCAAACGCGTCCGCGAGAAGATCGGAGCCTGAGGCGATGCCGACCGCACAGCCCGCCGCCTACCAGACCGTCGTCGGCACGCTCAGCCCCGAGGCAATCGCCTTCTTCCTGCTCTTCGTGCTCAGCACCCTGGGAATCACCTACTGGGCCGCCAAGCGCACCCGCACCACGAAGGAGTTCTACGCCGCCGGCCGGAGCATCACCGGCTTCCAGAACGGCCTGGCGCTCGCCGGGGACTACATGAGCGCGGCCTCGTTCCTCGGGATCGCCGGGATCGTCGCAACCAAGGGTTACGACGGACTGATCTACTCGGTCGGCTGGCTCGTCGGCTGGCCGATCGTGATGTTCCTGATCGCCGAACCGCTGCGCAACCTCGGCAAGTACACCTTCTCCGACGTCGTGGCCTACCGGCTCAAGCAGCGGCCGGTCCGCGCCGCCGCCGCCATCGGCTCGCTCGTGACGGTGCTCTTCTACCTGATCGCCCAGATGGTCGGCGCCGGCACGCTCTTCAAACTGATGTTCAACCTGCCGTTCGAGGGCGCGCTCGTGCTCGTCGGCGCGCTGATGATCTCGTACGTGCTGTTCGGCGGGATGCTTGCGACGACCTGGGTGCAGATCATCAAGGCCGTGCTGCTGCTCGGCGGAGCGACCCTGCTCGTGCTGATGGTGGGCTCGCGCTTCGATTTCAGCTACGGCAAACTCTTCGGCGAGGCCGCCAAACTCTACACCCAGAAGTTCCTCGAGCCCGGCGGCATGTACACCAACCCGCTCGACACGTTCAGCCTCGGACTCGCGCTGATGTTCGGCACCGCGGGACTGCCGCACATCCTGATGCGCTTCTACACCGTCCCCGACGCGAAGGAGGCCCGCAAGTCGGTGTTCTACGCGACCGGCTTCATCGGCTACTTTTACATCCTGACCGTGACCATCGGCTTCGGCGCCGCGGTGCTCGTCGGACAGAAAGTCATCACAGGCATCGACAAGGGCGGCAACATGGCCGCGCCGCTGCTCGCCGAGGCGCTGGGCGGCCCGATCTTCCTCGGCTTCCTCTCCGCCGTGGCCTTCGCGACGATCCTCGCGGTGGTCGCCGGCCTGACGCTCGCCGGGGCCTCCGCGCTCTCGCACGACCTGTACGTCGGCGTCATCCGCCGGGGCGTCTCCGCGGAGCGCGAAGAGGTCAAGGTCGCCAAGGCCGCCACGGTGACCCTGGGCATCCTCGCGGTCGTGCTCGGGCTCGCCTTCAAGGGCCAGAACGTGGCCTTCATGGTCGGGCTGGCCTTCGCCGTCGCCGCGAGCGCGAACTTCCCCGCGCTGTTGATGTCGATTCTCTGGAAGCGCTTCACCACCGTGGGGGCGGTGACGAGCATTTACACCGGCCTGATCGTCGCCGTGTCCATGATCGTGCTCTCCCCCACGGTCTGGGTGGACATCTTCCACAATGCCGCGCCGATCGTGAAGTACAAGAACCCGGGCGTCTTCTCTATGGGGGGCGCGTTCCTGGTCGGGATCGTGGTCTCGCTGCTGACCCGCGAGCCGACGGCCGAGGCGAAGTTCGAGGACGAGAAATTACGAGCATACGTCGGCATCGGGGCGGAGTAGCCCCGGGCCATCACCAGGGGAGCGGCAACAACACCACAAGGAGGCGGCATGACGCAGGACAACAAGATGACCGTACTGAGCGACGAGAAGCGGACCTTTCCGCCCTCCAAGGAATTCTCCGCGACGGCTCACATCAAGTCCCTCGCGGACTACGAGAAGATCTACGACCGCTCGGTGAAGGATCCGGAGGGCTTCTGGGCCGAGATGGCCGAGCAGCGTCTCACGTGGTTCAAGAAGTGGGACAAGGTCCTCGACTACGACTTCCACAAGCCCTACATCAAGTGGTTCGTCGGGGGCAAGCTCAACATGTCGGTCAACTGCCTCGACCGACACTGCCAGGGCGCCACGCGCAACAAGGCCGCGATCATCTGGGAGGGCGACGACGGCAGCTACCGGACCTTCACTTACCAGCAGCTCTCCACCGAGGTCAACCGCTTCGCCAACGTGATGCGCAAGAATGGCGTGAAGCGGGGCGACGTGGTCACGATGTACCTGCAGATGATCCCCGAGCTGGCGATCGCGATCCTGGCCTGCACGCGCATCGGCGCCATCCACAGCGTCGTCTTCGGCGGCTTCTCCTCGCAGTCGCTGCGCGACCGCATCCAGGACTGCAAGTCGGCCTTCCTGGTCACCCAGGACAACGCCGTGCGCGGCGGCAAGACGCTGCCCCAGAAGGCCAACGCCGACGCGGCTGTCGGCGAGTGCCCGACGATCCAGAAGGTCTTCGTCGTGCACCGTGCCGGCGAGGGCGCCCCGATGACCGAGGGCCGCGACCTCTGGTGGCACCAGGAAATGAAGGCCGCCGACATCAAGAACACCTGCGAGCCCGAGCAGATGGACGCCGAGGACCCGCTGTTCATCCTCTACACCTCCGGCTCGACCGGCAAGCCCAAGGGCGTCGTGCACACGACCGGCGGCTACGCGCTGTACACCAACCTGACCTTCTCGTGGATTTTCGACTACCACCCCGAGAACATCCACTTCTGCACCGCGGACATCGGCTGGGTCACCGGGCACAGCTACATCGTCTACGGACCGCTCTCGAACGGCGCGACGAGCGTGATGTTCGAGGGGGTCCCGACCTACCCGGACGCCGGGCGTTTCTGGGAGATCGTCGAGAAGCACCGGGTCAGCATCTTCTACACCGCGCCGACCGCGATCCGGGCCCTGATGCGCGAGGGCGAGAAGTTCGTCGAGAAGCACGACCTGTCGAGCCTGCGGCTGCTCGGCTCGGTCGGCGAGCCGATCAACCCCGAGGCTTGGATGTGGTACCACCGAAACATCGGCAAGGGGAAGCTGCCGATCGTGGACACCTGGTGGCAGACCGAGACCGGCGGCATCCTGATCACGCCGCTGCCGGGCGCGATGACCCTCAAGCCGGGGTCGGCGAACCGGCCTTTCCCCGGGGTCGTGCCGAAGGTCTACAAGGACGACGGGACCCCCGCCGGCAAGGGCGAGGGCGGCAAGCTCGTCATCGAGAAGCCCTGGCCCGGCATGCTGCGCGGCACCTTCGGCGACGCCGAGGGCAAGCGGATCAAGGAGGTCTACTTCTCGACGTACCCCGGTGTCTACTTCACCGGGGATGGCGCCCGGATCGACGATGACGGCGACTTCTGGCTCCTGGGCCGCGTCGACGATGTCATCAACATCTCCGGGCACCGGCTCGGGACGGCCGAGGTCGAATCCGCTCTCGTCAGCCACGAGACGGTCGCCGAGGCCGCGGTCGTCGGCTACCCGCACGACATCAAGGGCGAGGGGATCTACGCCTACGTCACGCTCAAGCAGGGCGTCGAGCCGAGCGACGTGCTCAAAAAGACCCTGATCGGTCACGTGCGCACGGTGATCGGGCCGATCGCCACCCCCGACAAGCTCCAGTTCGCGCCCGGCCTGCCGAAGACCCGCTCGGGCAAGATCATGCGTCGCATCCTGCGCAAGATCGCCCACAACGAGATCGACCAGCTCGGCGACACCTCGACGCTGCTCGACCCGGCCGTCGTCGACAGCCTGGTCAAGGGCAAGCAGTAGCACCGCTGTTCCTCGTGGCGCCCGTCGCTCCTGCGACGGGCGCCTTTTTTTCACCGATTGGATCCTGCGGTTTTCAAAATATCTCTATTCCAGTGCAGGCTACGGGGTCCTGTCGCTGCGGACCTCCGCCGCCAGAATGCTCAGGAGTGTTAGAATGCCGTCATTGACAAAATCACAGGGGGGGCCATGACACGCATCAGCACGTTCCAACTCGACCGCGACGACGCGGTGCTGCTCGTCGTCGACATCCAGGAGCGGCTCGCCGTCGTGATGGCCGAGCGCGAGCGCGTCGTCGCCAACGCCGGGCACCTGATTGCCGCCGCACAACTGCTCGGCGTGCCGGTTCTGCTCACCGAACAGTACCCCCGGGGTCTCGGGCCGACCGTCCCTGAACTGCGCGCGGCACTGGCGGGCACGCCCGCGATCGAAAAACTGACCTTCGACTGCTGCGGCGAACCGGCGTTTGCGCCGGCGCTGGAGCAGACCGGCCGCTCGACGGTGATCGTCTGCGGCATGGAGACGCACATCTGCGTGCTGCAAACCGTCCTCGGCCTGCTCGCCACCGGCGTGAACGTCCACGTCGCCGCCGACGCCGTCTGCTCGCGCGACCCCGGGAACGCCCGCACCGCGCTCGAACTGCAGCGCGACGCCGGCGCGGTGATCACCTGCACCGAGACGGTGCTCTTCCAGTTGCTCGGGCGCGCCGGCACCCCCGAATTCAAGGCCATCCAGGCCCGTATCCGTTAGCCCGGGTCACGCGGGAGGCCAGGACGCGCCTTGGCGGCGGTGGTGCTCGGGGTGCGTGTGGGGCGGGCCCCAGCCCCCCACCCCGCCCACAAGTCAAAGCCTTGACCAAACCCGTACAGAAGCACCCCCCGGACTCGGGCACCAAGTTCACAAAAAAATCCCAGTCGTGATTT
>JANOHV010000044.1:0-2660 GCA_031406795.1 Candidatus Rokuibacteriota bacterium | reverse complement strand
CGCTGACCCCGTTTGCCGATGAAGTCCGCAAGGCGGGCGCGAAAGTCTTTGTAGGGCATCACCCGCGCAACATTGCAGGAGCGGATTCAGTGGTGATGTCCTCTGCGATAAGCGCGGACAACCCCGAGGTCGAAGCGGCGAAGCGTGCTGGCATCCCCGTTTACAAACGCGCAGACTTCCTCGGTCAATTGATGGAAGATAAAACAGGCATCGCCATCGCCGGTACGCATGGCAAGACGACTACGACAGCCATGACCGCCTGGGTGCTGACCGCACTGGGACGCGACCCGTCGTTTATTGTCGGTGGTGTGCTGAATGACCTGGGAGTCAACGCTCGCGCAGGCAAAGGCAACGTCTTCGTGATCGAAGCGGATGAATACGACAACATGTTCCTCGGGCTCAAGCCACAGATTGAAGTGGTCACCAGTCTGGAGCATGATCATCCCGATTTCTTCCCGACGTTCAATGCGATGCTCGAGTCGTTCCAAAAATTTGTGAACCTGCTGCCCACGGATGGGACGTTGATTGCCTGTATGGAAGATACAGGTGCCATGGAGTTGGTCGTGCGAGCGCGCCAGGCTGGAAGGAATGTGCTCGGTTATGGTGTGCAGAATGAATCCACGATCAACACGCCGCTGTGGGTGATGGCACGTGAAGTGAAGCCCAACCAGCGCGGTGGATTCAATTTTGTTGCAACGTCGAACCTCGGCAGCACAGGCCCTGAATCGGTGGAAGTATCATTGCAGGTTCCCGGCCAACATAATGTACGCAATGCGCTCGCTGTATTGGCGATCGTCGATGTGCTCGGTCTGCCCCGTGAAAAAGCAGCCAAGGCTCTTGCCGAATTCACAGGCACGGGCCGCCGCTTCGAATTGCGCGGTGACGTGAATGGCATCAGCATCTTCGACGATTATGCCCACCATCCCACCGAGATCCGCGCCACCCTCGCGGCGGCCAAGCGCGGGTTCGCGCGGCGCATCGTCGTCGCATTCCAGCCGCATCGTTACACGCGGACGCGGGATCTGGAGGCGGAATTCCTCGGAGCGTTCGACGACGCGGATCTCGTCGTCGTCACGGGGATCTATGCGGCCGGCGAGGAGCCGATCGCCGGCGTCAGCGGCGAGAGGCTTGCGGCACTGCTCGGCGAACGGGCGAAGTCCGAGGTGCGCTTCGTCCCCGACAAGGCGCGGCTCCCGGAGGCGCTTGCGGCCGCGGTGCGACCCGGCGATCTGGTCCTCACGCTCGGCGCTGGCGACGTCTGGAAGGCCGGCGACGGGTTGCTGCAGCTGCTGAGGGAGGCCGATGACGACGGCCGGTAAACAGCTCGAGCGGCTCTTCCGCCCCGCGGTGCGCGGGCGCCTGTTTCCCGCCGAGGTGCTGCGCGCGCACACCTCGTTCCGCGTCGGCGGACCGGCGGACCTGCTCTTCTTCCCGGCGGACCCGGAGGATCTGCGCGCCGGGTTGCGCCTGGCGCGCGCTCAGGGTCTGCCCGCGTTCATCATGGGCCGGGGGACGAACCTGCTCGTCCGCGACGGCGGGATCCGCGGGCTGGTCGTCAACCTGGCGGATCTCAACCGCATCGAGGGCGGGGAGGTGCCGCATCAGGCCGCTCCGGGGTCCCCGGTCTCCCTCGTGGCGCTCGGGGGGACGCCCCTCTCGCGGGTGATCAACTTCGCCGTGCGCCCCGGCCTCTCCGGGCTGGAGTGGGCCTCGGGCATCCCGGGCAGCGTCGGCGGCGCGATCGCGATGAACGCCGGGGCGCACGGCCACAGCATCGGCGAGCTGGTGCGCTGGGTGGATCTCGTCGACGCCGAGGGCAACGAGGAGCGCGTAAGCGTCGACCGGATCGACTTCGGCTACCGCAGCACCCGTTTTCCGCGCCCGGGCATCATAGTGGCGGCCGGGCTGGAACTGCGGGTGCGGACCGAGCAGGAGGTGCTCGAGGAAACCAAGCGCTGCCTCGAGGAGCACAAGCGGCGCCTGCCGTTCGGTTGGGCGAACGCCGGCTCGGTCTTCAAGAACCCGCCGGGGGATTACGCGGGGCGGCTGATCGAGGCGGCGGGGCTCAAGGGGGCGCGGGTCGGGGGCGCGGAAGTCTCGGTGAAACACGCGAACGTCATCGTGAACATCGGGCAGGCTACGGCAGCCGACATTCAGGGGTTGATGGCTACGATCACCGCCCGGGTGCAGCAGCACTCCGGGGTCCGGCTCGAGTCGGAGATCCAGACCATCGGCGAGGAGCGGTGAGCGACGTGCGGGGGAGTCGATGGCAGCACAGCAGATGAAACGGGCGGTTGTCGGGGTGCTCATGGGCGGGCGTTCCGCCGAGCGCGAGGTTTCGCTGCGGACGGGGGCGGCGGTTCTCGACGCGCTGCGCCGGTGCGGACACCGGGCGGTCGGCGTCGACGCGGGTCGGGATCTGCCGCGGGTACTGGCTCGCCGGAAGATCGGCGTGGCGTTTCTCGCGCTCCACGGGCGCGGCGGTGAGGACGGCACGGTCCAGGGTCTGCTCGAGTGCCTGGGCATCCCCTACACCGGGTCCGGCGTGCTGGCGAGCGCGTTGGCGATGGACAAGAAACAGACCAAGTGGATTTTCCGTGCGCACGCTCTGCCGACTCCGGACTTCGAGGTCCTGGCCGTCGGCACGCGGAGGGGCTGGC
>JANOHV010000034.1:0-11629 GCA_031406795.1 Candidatus Rokuibacteriota bacterium | reverse complement strand
ATCCAGTCGGTCCTGCAGGACGCGCTCGAGGTCATCACGGGCGAGGCGGTCCCGATCAAGGGGTCGGGACGCACCGACGCCCGGGTCCACGCCTTGGGCCAGGTCGCCAATTTCAACACACGCTCAACAATGAGTCCACAGGCTCTCGCCAGAGCTTTCAACAGCGTCCTTCCTCCCGCGATCGCCATTGTCTCGGCCGATGAGGTCGACGCTGCGTTCGACGCGCAGTTCTCCGCTGTCAACAAGTTGTATCGCTATAGAGTTTTCAACAGCTCGGCGCGGTCCCCGTTCGAGCGACAGTGGTCATGGCAGGTCTACACGCCACTTGATGTCGAATTGATGTCATATGCCGCATCTATCCTTATGGGAAGCAATGATTTTTCTTCATTTCGTGCAGCGGGGTGCGTCGCGCGCGATCCCGTGAGAACGATGCGCAGATGCAGCATCGTCCGCTCTGGGGAAATCGTCACGTTTGAACTTGAGGCGGACGGCTTCCTCCGTCACATGGTGCGCAACATGGTCGGCACGCTGGTCGATGTGGGAAAAGGAAGGTTTTCAACAGTCGAATTCGCCAGCATACTCGCCGCACGCGACCGAACTAGAGCAGGAAAGACAGCCCCGCCGCAAGGCCTCTTCCTCGTCCGCGTCGATTACCCCAGCTAGCTACATAGTGCGGCAGTAATTGGAAAGCGAGGCGGCGGGGGCGTCCCTGAGGGAAGATGCGCGGAGTCGCCGGCAATCGCGCTGTTGATCACCGACCGACAACAATTACGCTTGACAAACGGGCGCAAAACTATAAGAATCCAGGCTTTAACGAGACCGGAGCATGTAGGGGCGTAGCTCAGGGGGAGAGCGCTTGCTTGACACGCAAGAGGTCGGCGGTTCAAGACCGCCCGTCCCTACCAGAATCACAACGGCTGCAACGAGGGGAATGGAAGACAGCGTGAACGTTCGGGCGCCACGACAGTCTCCCGCTTCGATCTGCGGCACCGTTTCCTCTCCGACAGTGGCCTTCTAGCCGCTCCCGTCACCAGACAGGACGACATGTCGACCATCACCGTTTCTTTCCCCGACGGCGCCACGGCCGAATTCCCTGCAGGAACCGCCGCGGGGAAAGCTCTGCAGAGCCGCTTGGCCGGCGCGCCCGGGGCCCCGGGCGCCCTCGTGGCCGCCCGCGTCGACGGCCGCCTCACCGATCTCACGACGCCGCTGAGCGCCGACTGCCGCCTCGAGGGCGTGGGCTTCGACAGCCCCGAGGGGCGCGAGGTCTTCCGCCACTCCAGCTCGCACGTCCTGGCCGAGGCGGTGGCCGACCTCTTCCCGGGGACCAAGTTCGCCATCGGCCCCGCCATCGAGGAGGGCTTCTACTACGACTTCGACGTCGAGAAGCCCTTCACGCCCGAGGATCTCGAACGCATCGAGAAGCGCATGGCCGAGATCATCAAGGCCAACAGCCCGTTCGTCCGCAGCGAGATGGCCCGCGACGAGGCCCTGAGCGCGTTCCGCGACAAGGGCGAGATCTACAAGGCCGAACTCATCGAGGCGATCCACGACCCGACCGTTTCGATCTACCGCCAGGGCGGCTTCACCGACCTGTGCCGCGGGCCGCACCTGACCTCGACCAGCAAGATCAAGGCCTTCAAGCTGCTCTCGGTGGCCGGCGCCTACTGGCGCGGGGACGAGAAGAACCGGATGCTCCAGCGCATCTACGGCACGAGCTTCCCGGACAAGGCCGCGCTCGAGACCTACCTGCACCGGATCGAGGAGGCCAGGAAGCGCGACCACCGCAAGATCGGCAGGGAACTCGACCTGTTCTCGTTCGCCGACGAGGTCGGCCCGGGCCTCGTGCTCTGGCACCCGAAGGGCGCGCTGCTGCGCTACCTCGTCGAGGAGTTCGAGCGGCGCGAGCACCTCGCCCGCGGCTACCAGATGGTCTTCGGGCCGCGGATCCTGCGCGAGGAGCTCTGGCGCCGCTCCGGGCACTTCGACAACTACCGCGAGAACATGTACTTCACCGAGATCGACGAGCAGCGCTACGGCATCAAGCCGATGAACTGCCTCGCGCACATGATGATCTACAAGTCGCACAGGCGCTCCTACCGCGACCTGCCGCTGCGCTATTTCGAGCTGGGCACCGTGAACCGGCACGAGAAGTCCGGCGTGCTCCACGGCCTGACGCGGGTCCGCGAGTTCACCCAGGACGACGCGCACATCATCTGTACGCCCGAACAGCTCCCGGGCGAGATCGGTGGCGTGCTCGGCTTCATCAAGGACGTCATGGGAATGTTCGGCTTCCCCTTCACGCTCGAGTTGAGCACCCGCCCCGAGAAGTCGATCGGCAGCGACGCGGACTGGGAACTGGCCACCGGCGCCCTGCGCGAGTCGCTGCAGGCCGGCGGCTTCGCCTATGTCCTCAACGAGGGCGACGGCGCGTTCTACGGGCCCAAGATCGACGTCAAGCTCCAGGACGCCATCGGGCGCTCCTGGCAGTGCGCCACCGTGCAGTGCGACTTCACGCTGCCCGAGCGCTTCGAGCTGACCTACATCGCGGCGGACGGCCAGCCCCGGCGCCCGGTCATGATCCACCGGGTGGTCCTGGGCTCGATCGAACGCTTCATCGCCGTGCTCATCGAACATTTCGCCGGGGCCTTCCCCTACTGGCTGGCCCCGGTCCAGGTCGCCGTGCTGACGATCACGAGCGCCCAGGAGCAGTACGGCCGGGAGGTCGCGGCCCGGCTGCGCGCCGCCGGCCACCGGGTCGAGGAGGACCTGCGCAACGAGAAGGTCGGCTACAAGATCCGGGAGGCGCAGTTGCAGAAAGTGCCCTTCATGGCTATACTCGGCGCCCGTGAACAGGCCGAAGGCCGGGTCGCGGTGCGCCGGCGCGAGCAAGGCGACGTCGGCACTCTGAGCCTCGACGAGTTTATCGGGCTCCTCAATGAACAAGGGGGACAACGAACGGTGACGGTGGCATGAGCGTGATTGCAACGACCCAACAGCGGATCAACCGGGAGATTCGCGCCCGGGAGGTGCGGGTGATCGACAACGAGGGCAACCAACTCGGTGTCCTGAGCCTCAACGACGCCATCCAGGCCGCGTGGGACCGTGATCTCGACCTGGTGGAGGTCGCCCCCACCGCCGTGCCTCCGGTCTGCCGCATTCTGGACTTCGGCAAGTTTAAATACAGTCAGGCGAAGAAGACCCAGGAGTCGAAGAAGCACCAGCGGATCATCAAGATCAAGGAGATCAAGATGAGGCCGAAGATCGAGGTGCACGACTACGACTTCAAGAAGGGTCACGTGATGCGGTTCCTCTCCGAGGGGCACCGCGTGAAGGTGACGATCATGTTCCGGGGCCGCGAGATGGCCCACACCCACCTCGGGCGGAACATTCTCGATCGCCTGACGAACGACCTGGCCCCGTACGCGGCTCCTGAAAATCCGCCCCGGCTCGAGGGCCGGAATATGTACGTCTATCTCGTGGTCAAGCCGGGCGCGGTGTTCCCCGACTCGGTGGCTCACATCGCGGTTCCAGAGGAGGACTCACACGATGCCGAAAATCAAGACTAATCGGGCGGCGGCCAAGCGCTTCCGGACCACGAAGTCCGGGATCATCAAGCGCTCAAAGGCTTTCATGAGCCACATCCTGACGACCAAGACGCGCAAGCGCAAGCGCCACCTGCGCGCGGCGGGCACGGTCGACGTCGCCGATCACAAGAACATCCGGAAGCTGATCCCGTACAAATTCTAGGACGAAGGAGATACTGAGATGCCGAGGACCAAAGGCGGGCCCAAGACCCCGCAGCGCCGTAAAAGGATTCTCAAGGCCGCCAAGGGTTTCTGGGGCGGCAAGCACCGCCTGCTGCGGCCGGCCACCGAGGCCGTCGACAAGGCCCGCAAGTACGCCTATCGCGACCGTCGGGCCAAGAAGCGTGATTTCCGCGGCCTCTGGGTGGTGCGCATCAACGCCGGGGCCCGGGCCAACGACATCTCGTACAGCCAGTTCATGGCCGGGTTGAAGAAGGCCGGGATCGAGATCAACCGCAAGGTGCTGGCCGACCTGGCGATCATCGACCAGGGCGCCTTCTCGCGCCTGGTCGCCGTCGCGAAGGAACCTCTCGTCAGCGCGTAATGCCCGCAGCCCGCGCGCCCCGGTCGGCGCGCGGGCTTTTCCTTGCCTGTTGCCCCCTGGAAATGGCCGTTTCGGCACCAGGATCCGCGTCCGTGGCGGTTTCCACAGCCCGGCCAAATCTGGTCATGCGGCGGCCGCCGAGCTCGACCTCGAAACGAGCAGAGCATCAACCACATTCTCGTGAACAAAAAACAACGCTTTGAATTCGTATGCAATCCGGATTTGACGATGGCGCCGACTTCATGTAGTTTGTGCGCATGTCAAGTGCCGTGGACATTCTCGGCGAGCGCGTCGCAGCGGCCGCCGACCTCATCGTTGGCCTGCGGGCCAAGGTCAGGTCACTCGAGCGGGATCTCGAGACGATCCGCCTCGAACAACCGGCCCCGTCCCGCCCGACGTCCCCTCACCCGCCGGACCCCGCGCTCGTCGAGGAACTCGAGCGGCTGCGCGCCGAACGCGCCCTGGTCCGGGAGAGCATTCGCGGTCTTCTCCGCGAGATCGACCGGGTCTCCTGGTGAACACCGGGCACGTCACCGTCAGAATCTACGGTGAAAATTACCCGCTGAGGACCACCGAGCCGCCGGCCCGTCTCGAGGAGCTCGCCAGCTTTGTCGACGCCCGCATGCGCGAGGTCTCCGCCTCGGGCAAGGTGGTGGTCACCAGCAAGATAGCGGTCCTCGCCGCCCTGCACATCGCCGACGAGTTGTTCCGCCTGCGGCTGGCGCAGCCGCCGGCGCCGGAATCCGTCGACCTGGAGCAGAGGCTCGCGGCCCTCGTCGAGACGCTCGAGCGCGCATTGGAGCCGCAGCCGGACGGCGCATAGCCAGATCCGTTCAGGTACTTGCCTTTCGCTTCTACGAGCACTATACTGAATCCAGGGAGTGCCCCTGCGGTGTTTGTGATGGGCGGAAAAATTGTCGAACCAACAGAAGTGGAACGGGGAGACAAAGATGGGAGCCTTGTGCATGCCACTTCTTCGGGAGTGGAAGCCTTCAGCGCCCTGCTGTCTCCCCCCTTGGACCTTTTGGTTCGAGACCATTTTGCCCACACGGCATTTTCGCGGGGGTTTTTCACGCCGATATCGGGCGCAAGAGTCGCCCGTTGACATAGTGCTCTAACCGGACCAACGAAAGGAAAGGACGGCTAAGGATTCGGGCCCCGCGGTTTTACGCAGTTCGGGTGCGCGAGATATTGATTATGGCTGGTTGTTGTGCAGTGATGGACGGGGGATCTCGCACTGCCGCGCCTGCGCGGTGGGCGGTTGTCCGCTCGAAAGCGGCTGAACGGGAGTTTGCGGGAAAGCCTCGGCGACTGCCGGGCCGTGCCCGGCTCGCGATTTATCCACTTTAAAGCGCAACCCCGGTTCTTCAGCTGCGTCATCTTCATTGACGTCGGCGCGCACAGCGCGGCTTGGTCGCGCGTATTCCGTCAGCGGACACCGCCTCCCGAACTTCCAAGCCCGGATTCTTCATGAGCGGTTCGCTCCACCAACAGCAGGCAAAAACCGGCTTGCGTCGCGCGTTGTCCGCGGCGCGCCGGAGCCTCTCTCCCCTCGAGCGGCAGCAGCGCAGCCGGCGGGTCGTCACGGCGTGCCGGAACCTCGCCGGTTTTTCGTCCGCGACGGTCATCTGCAGCTATGTCAACTTCCGCGAAGAGGTCGAGACCGTCGATTTCATCGCCGCGCTGCTGCGGGAGGGGCGCCGTGTCGCCGTCCCGATTCACCTGCACGGCGCCGCGCAGCCGCTCGTGTTCGCCGAGATCCGCGACCTCTCCGAGATGACACCCGACTCCTTCGGCATCCTGCAGCCGCCCCGCGAGACGGCGCGCCTGGTGCCCACCGCGACCATTCCGCTGTTTCTCGTTCCCGGACTGGGCTTCGACCCTGCCGGACGCCGGCTCGGCTACGGTCTCGGATGTTACGACCGGGCCTTCGCCGACGCCGCCCCCGGCGCCCTCAAGGTCGGCCTCGCCTTCGAGCTGCAGCTGCTCGAAAGCGTCCCGGCCGACCCCCACGATGTCCCGATGGACTTCGTGGTCACCGAAGACCGCGTGATCCCCGCCGCCGCCGGCGCCGGCTCACCGACAAGGAGGTGGTGACGTGTCCCCCGTGCAGATCCCCATCGTGTTGATCATCGCTCTGGCGGCCCTCGCCGCAGGTGTGTTCGCCGGCTGGCTCTCCCGGCGCTCGGTCGCGGAACGGAAACTCGGCGGCGCCGAGGCGGAGGCCAGGCAGATCGTCGAGTCCGCCGCCGCAAAAGCGGCCGAACTTGCCAAGGAGGCCGCGACCCTCGCCAAGGAGGCCGCGCTCGAATCGAAAGAATACCTGCTGCGGGTCAAGGCCGACTTCGAGAAGGAGACGCGCGAGAAGCGCCAGGAATTCACGGCAGTGGAGAAGCGACTGGAGCAGAAGGACGAGAACATCGAGCGCAAGGGCAGCCTGATCGAGCGCAAGGAGACCGAGCTGAGTCAACGCGACGGCCGCCTCTCCGAACGCGAGAAATCCCTGGCCGAGAAGGACAAGGACATCGGCCGCCTCACCGAGGAGGCGCGGCTCGCGCTCGAGAGAAACGCCGGGCTGACCGCGGAACAGGCGCGCCGCCAGATCATCGAGAGTCTCCAGGACGAGGTCAAGTCGGAGTCGGCGCGCACGATCCGCAAGGCCGAGGAGGAAACGCGGCTGATCTCGGACAAGAAAGCCAAGGAGATCATCAGCACCGCGATCCAGCGCTATGCGAGCGACTACGTCGCCGAATCCACTGTTTCGGTGGTGCCGCTGCCGAGCGAGGAAATGAAGGGCCGGATCATCGGCCGCGAAGGGCGCAACATCCGCACGCTCGAGGCCGCCACCGGCGTCGACCTGATCATCGACGACACCCCGGAGGCGGTGATCCTCTCGGCTTTCGACCCGGTGCGCCGGCAGATCGCCAAGATCTCCCTCGAACGCCTCATCGCCGACGGCCGCATCCACCCGGCGCGCATCGAGGAGGTCGTCGAGAAAGTCAAGAAGGAGACCGACCAGGCCATCCGGGAGGCCGGGGAGCAGGCGACCTTCGACCTGGGCGTGCACAACGCCCACCAGGAGATCGTGCGGCTCATCGGGCGCCTGAAATACCGCACCAGCTACGCGCAGAACATCCTCAAGCACTCGCGCGAGGTGGCGTACCTCTGCGGGATCATGGCCGCCGAACTGGGCCTGAACGTCAAGCTGGCGCGACGCGCCGGGCTGCTCCACGACATCGGCAAGGCCATGGACCACGAGACCGAGGGGCCGCACGCGCTGATCGGCGCAGAGGTGGCGCGCCGCTACGAGGAGAGCGACGAGGTGGTGAACGCGATCGCCGCTCACCACGCGGAAGTCGAGCCGACGACGCTCGAGGCCGTGCTCGTCCAGGCCGCCGACGCCCTCTCCGCGGCGCGGCCCGGCGCCCGCCGCGAGGTCCTCGAGGCTTACGTCAAGCGCATGGAGAAGCTCGAGGAGATCGCCGACTCGTTCCGCGGCGTCGAAAAGGCCTATGCCATCCAGGCCGGGCGGGAAATCCGCATCATGGTCCAGGAGAGCCAGGTCAACGACGCCGACACGGTCGTTCTGGCGCGGGACATCGCGCGCAAGATCGAGGAGCAGCTGACCTACCCCGGGCAGATCCGCGTCACCGTCATCCGCGAGAAGCGGGCTGTGGACTACGCAAAATAGTGAAAATACTCTGCATCGGGGACATCGTCGGCAAGCCGGGGCGCCAGGCGCTCGCGCTCTTTCTGCGCAAGGTCCAGGAGACGCACGACATCGACCTGACGATCGCCAACGGGGAGAACGCCGCCGGCGGGTTCGGCATCACGCCGGACACCGCGCAGGACCTGCTGCGCCTCGGCATCGACGTGATCACCTCGGGCAACCACATCTGGGACAAGAAAGACGTTCTCGGCTACATCCCCAAGGAGAGCCGCCTGCTGCGGCCCCTCAACTATCCCCCCGGCGCGCCCGGCTACGGTTCGATCGTGGTCACCGCGCGCGGCGGGACGAAAGTCGCCGTGCTCAACGTCTCCGGCCGGGTGTTCATGAACGATTTCGACTGTCCGTTCCGGACCACGGCGGCCGAGATCGAGGCCATCGCCGGTCAGGCCCGGGTGCGGATCGTGGACATCCACGCCGAGGCGACCAGCGAAAAAGTCGCCTTCGGCAGGTTCCTCGACGGGCGCGTCAGCGCGGTCGTCGGCACCCACACGCACATCCAGACCGCCGACGAGCGCGTCCTGCCCGGAGGCACCGCCTACATCACCGACCTCGGGATGACCGGCCCTTCCGAGTCGGTCATCGGCGTCGAACCCGAGATCGTGATCCGCAAGTTTCTGACCGGCATGCCCGAGCGGTTCGAAACGGCGAAGCTCCACCCGCAGCTCCAGGGGGTCGTGATCGAGATCGATCCGGGAAGCGGGCAGGCGCTCGGCATCGAACGGATCTCGCTGCGGGCGGCGCCAGCCGCAGCCGCAGCCGCAGCCTCCTAGCCGCCTGCCGGAGACGGCCCAGCGGCGGCATTCTCCCGCGGGCGGCGCAAGAGGGTTCCGCGCACGCGGGCTGTTTGCCCTTGCGCGCGGGCGATCTCGAAGGTATTATCGCCACAGATCGTGCAGATCACCTGGTCACGGCGGACGAATGGGCTTTTTCGAAGCCCATTTTTTATTTTTTGGCGGAAGGGGGACGGTCGATGTCGAAGCGACAGCAGGTCGAAGCCCTGGTCGAGAGCACCGCAGCGCCGTCCCTCGCCGCCCTCGGCCTGGAACTCGTCGAGGTTTCGCTCACCGGCCCCGGGCGCGAGCCCACCCTGCGCCTGATCGTCGACCGCCCCGGCGGCGGGGTGACCGTCGACGAACTCCAGGCGGGGAGCACGGCGATCGAAACCGCTCTCGAAGTCGCCGAGGTGCTTGCGGGCCGCTATCGCCTCGAGGTCTCCTCCCCCGGTATCGATCGGCCCTGGAAACGCCTCGACGATTTCCGCCGACACGCGGGAGAGCGCGCCGGCGTCAAGACGTTCGCGCCTCTGGCGGACGGGGGGCGCCACTTCGTCGGACGCGTCACTGCCGTCGAGGGGGAAAACGTTCACTTCGTGACCGACGCCGGAGTCCCGGTCGTCGTCGCCTTTCCGAACATTGCCAGCGCGCGGCCGGAAATCGACTGGGCCGCGTTGCTGCGCGGCCGCAAGCGCGCCCCCGGCGGCGCGCAAGGAGATCAACCATGAACCAGGAATTGATGCACATCATCAAGCAGATCAGCTTCGAGCGCGGCATCGATCAGAACGAAGTCGTCGAGGCCCTCGAGACCGCGCTGATCTCGGCGTCCCGCAAGCGCCTCGGTGAGAACGGCCAGTTGAAGGCCCGGCTCAACGAGACCACGGGGAACCTGGACATCCTGGTGCTGAAGACCATCGTCGAGCGGCCGTCGGACGTCCTCGCGGAGATCTCGCTCACGGCGGCGCGGGCCATCGACCCGGCCGCGGCGCTCGGGGGAACCGTCGAAGCGCTCACCGACCTCGCCGATTTCGGCCGCGTCGCGGCGCAGACGGCCAAACAGGTCATCATGCAGCGGGTGCGCGAGGCCGAGCGCGACCACATCCATCTCGACTTCAAGGGGCGCGAAGGCGAAATCCTGACCGGCACGGTCCACCACAAGGAGAAGGGGGACCTCTACATCGACCTCGGCAAGACCGAGGGCCTGCTCCCGAAGAAAGAGCAGATTCCGCGCGAATCCTACCGCGGCGGCGATCAGCTGCGGGCCTACGTACTTGAAGTGCGCCGCACGCTGCGCGGCCCGCAAGTCATCCTCAGCCGCACGGCGCCGGAGTTCCTCGTGCGGCTCTTCGAACTCGAGGTTCCCGAGATCCGCCAGGGTCTCGTCAAGGTGCTGGGCGCGGCCCGCGACCCCGGGGAGCGCGCCAAGATCGCGGTCCTCTCGACGGCCAAGGACGTCGACCCGGTCGGGGCCTGCGTCGGGATGAAAGGCTCGCGCGTGCAGTCGGTCGTCCGCGAACTGCG
The DNA here is from genome assembly GCA_031406795.1 of Candidatus Rokuibacteriota bacterium. Classification (GTDB taxonomy): domain Bacteria; phylum JAUVQV01; class JAUVQV01; order JAUVQV01; family DATDCY01; genus DATDCY01. The sequence goes on along the minus strand of JANOHV010000034.1, from coordinate 1,474 downwards.
CGGCGAAAAGGTTGATATCGTGCCGTATGCCGAGGACGTGCGCACCTTCCTCGTGAACGCGCTCGCTCCCGCCGTGGTCGACCGCGTCGAAATCGACGCCGGGCGTCATGCGCTGCTCGCCGTCGTCCCCGACGACCAGCTCTCCCTCGGGATCGGCAAGCGGGGGCAGAATGTGCGGCTGGCCGCCAAACTGGTCGGCTGGGAGGTCGACATCAAGAGCCGGACCGAGGTCGACGGACCGCCGCCCGAGGTCACCGACGAAGCCGGCGCCGCGCCCGATCCGACGGAGGGGGACGCTTCTGGTGAGCCAGCGGGAGCGTGAGCCCGGGCGCACCTGCCTCGGCTGTCGGCGCCAGCGCCCGCGCGCCGAGCTGATCCGGATCGTCCGGAGCCCGGAGGGCGCCGGCTGCTTCGACCTGGAGGGACGCCTGCCCGGACGCGGGGCCTGGGTCTGTCCGAACACCGCCTGCCTCGACGCCGTCGCCCCGGGTGCGCTCAGCCACGTCCTGCGGGCGCCGGTTTGTCTGGCGCCTCCCGCCGAGCGCCGCCGGGAGTTGGCCGACGCGTTCGGCCGCCGGCTGGCCAACCTGCTGACGATGGCGCGCAGAATGCGCGGCGTGAAGATGGGCCCGACGGGCGTCCGCGCCGCCCTCGCGGAGGGACGGGGCAGGCTCGTGCTGGTCGCCGGCGATGCCGCCCCCGACGCCCTCGCCTCCTGGACGGCGCGCGCCGGCGCGGTTCCCGCGCGCGCCTCCCTCGGAGCGGCGGCGCTCGGAGCGCTCTTCGGCAGAGGTCCCGTGGAGGTGGTGGCGATCACCTCCGACGGACTCGCGGCGTCGATCCAGGAGGCGACAGACAGATGGCGGGCTTTTTCCGCCGTTTCGTGCGATAATGACGGGTCAAAACTGATGGGGCATCGCAAGCGGCGCGAGGCAGTGCCGCGGCGGGAGGAGGCTGAGGAACAATGAGCAAGGTACGAGTCTATGAGCTGGCCAAACAGCTCGGCGTGGAGAACAAGGATCTGCTCAAGGTCATCGCTGGCCTCGGGATCGAGGTCAAGAACCACATGAGCGCGGTCGACGAGGAAACGGCGGCGAAGATCACCGCCGCGGTCCGGCCGCCGGCCCCGAAGAAGAGCGATCCGGCGAAGAAGGCCGCGCCCGCGCCCAAGAAGCCGGCCGCGAAGGACGCCGCCCCCGCCGTCGAAGCGGCGAAGGCCGCGCAGGCGGCGCCTGCCCCGGCCCCCAACCCCCCCGCCCCCCCAGCCCCCAAACCGGCCAAGACCCCGGCGGCGGCGGCCGCCCCCCCGGGGGGGGGGGGCGGGGCGCGGGGCGGGGGGGGGGGGGCCCCCCCCCCCCCCGGCCGGGGGGGGAGCCGGGGGCGCGGTCTGAGCCTTCGGTTCCGCGGCGGCCGCGGTGCGACTGGCCGGCCCCCGCGGGGCGGCAGCCTTCGCCGGGGTCTTTGCCGGTTTCGG
>JANOHV010000006.1:0-21013 GCA_031406795.1 Candidatus Rokuibacteriota bacterium | reverse complement strand
GGGGGCAGGTGCCGTCCACTGCGCCCGCGCCCGCCCGTTCGTCCTCCCCGGACACCGATTCTCCGCGGCGGTGCTGCCGCCGGCGCGAGCAGTCAGTCACGACGCCCGGCAGGGCCGACTCGAGCGCGGCAAGAATCCCGGGCCGATGCGTCCCCGGCCAGTACACCCGCCCGCAGCCGGGGCAGGCGCGAAAATCCCGCTGCGTCGAGCGAACGTATTCCGGCGCGCGTTCCTCGATCTGCCCGGCGGTCGCCTTGTGCAAGCGGTGGTTGCAGACGATGCAGCGCGTCAGCAGCCCCGGATGGCGTGCGATTCCAAGCGCGCCGACCAGTTCGCGCAGCTGGCCGGGTGTGTCGTTCGCATGCAGCAGAACGATGCGGCGTCCCCGGCCTGCCGCGGCGAGTTGCGTGTCACGGGTGACCAGGATGCGCCGCTCGCGTGCGGCTCGCCGCAGCAGCGCCGGGTCGTCGGCCAGACGATCGTAGGCAGCGTTGTGCCCAAGCGCGCGCAACCAGCGGGCCAGGCTTCCGAGCATCACATCGCAGAGGAAGCGAGGCGTCGGCGGGCGAGAAATGCTCATCGCACTGGCCGGAGCGGGCCGGCCGCCGCACGCTCCCCCGCGGGCTCGAGGTTGTATTCGATCCCGGCCAGTTTGAACTTGCCGTAGACGAACGCGCCCTCGGGCGTGTGCCAGACGGCGTCGGCGCTCTCCGCGACCCTGCGTCCGCCGAGATCCCGGTACCCGTGCACCGGCGTCGACCACGGGTAGCTCAGGTAGGTCTTGCCGTCGCAGGAGAGGAAGCGGTCGTTCGAGACGAAATCGGTCAACTCGCCGGCCTCGTTGAAGGAAAGCAGCGCGCTGATGGTGATGCCCCGGTGGGTGAAGCGGGCGCGCGTCTGGAGGGGGCCGACCTCCTCCCACTGGATGCGCTCCCGGTTGATCAGCGCGGCCGGCGCCATCAGGCACAGGTCGTTGAAGAGCGTCACCGTCTCGCCCTGGTCCATCTTGGGGCCCCTGGCGTCCACCACCTGCAACAGGGACGCCGCCTTGATCTGCATCGTGGCGCCGTCGTCCCGGAAGAGATGCAGGCCTTCGACGGGCAGGCCGTACATCGTCGCCTTCATCAGGAAGAGCCGGGCCGGCGGGTCGGAGAAGTTGTACTGCTCCGAGCTGAAGGACATCCAGGGACTCTTCAGTCCGTTGCGGAATTCTCCGGTGAACGTCGCCCGGAAATTGCGGATTCGGGGCCTGCCCACCACACCGGCGAAGCGCAGGTATTTCTGGACCGGGGCGGGAAGGTGGTGCAAGTCGGCGTCGCTGACGAGGGGCGCCTGCCCCTGGCGCGCCAGGCCTTCACGGACCGCGGCCCGGAACCGGTTGCCGAAGCTGCCGGGGCGGGCCTCCGCCGCCATCGCAAGCACCGGCAGCAGGATGATCAGGTTGACGATCGTGCCGTACTTTGCGTCGCGCCAGAAGGCGAAGATGAGCGCCTGCGAGAGGATCAGCGCCGGAAGAGCCGCCCACCACCAGGACGTCTGCCGGAAGATCAGCAGCGCACCGGCGCCCGTGAACAGCAGCGCGCAGAGGAGCCAGGCCAGACCTGCCGGCCGCGAGATCTCCTTCGTCAGCTGGCTGAGTTCGGCGTACCTGAACGCCTTCGCAAAGCCCATCAGGTGGATGAGCCCGTGCAGGGCGATCAGGAGGAACAGCAGGAGGCGCATGGGTTACCCCCGGTTCGTCGAGAGCCTACTTCACCGCCGCCGCGGCCCTTGACACCTCCACCCGCGCCCCGGCGCCGTTGCCGCGCACCGCGCCGTCGTACATCAGCTCGGCTTTGGCCGGCGGCTGCACGTAGCTCCCCGGCACCGTCGCCCGCGTGCGGAACGCGAACTCGTAGGTGCCCTTGGGCAGCGTGTCGTAGTAGAACGCCGCCTGGTCGTCGAGGTAGGCGGCGTAGGTGGGCGCCAGCGTGATCGCGCCGGTGGGCTGGGCCTCCGGGGGCGCGGTTGCGAGCTTGGGATTCAACGGCTCCATGCCGGCGGCGAGCGGCACGACCACGGCGACGAAGTGGCGGTCGGACGGGTTGACGATTCGCACGCGCTCTTCGATGACCTCGCCGACTGTCAGGCTGATGGTGCGACTCGCCGCATCCAGCGCGACCCGCTCGGGCGGGGACCCGTCGGCGTGGATGCGCAGCAGTTCGCGCGAGACCGCGAAACCCTGCGCCGCCGGGGCCACCGTGCTGCCGTCGGCGAGCGGGACGTATTCGGTGTCGGTGCGCAGCACGACTGTTCCGGGCTCGCTGCCGCCGAGCAGGACTTCGCCGGCCGCGCCGCTCGGCGCGTTGTACACGCCGACGGGGTGCGCGGCATCGGTGGTCAGCGTCTGCCGCGTGTCGCCGATGCGCACCGTCACCGTGCGCGGGCGGCTCCCCTCGAAGGGCGGCGCGAGAAACTGCGCCAGCCCGAGCAGCGCCGCCGCATTGGCGCGCGTGGTGCCCCAGCCGTCCCCGCGGCCGAGGGCGACGAGGGCGTCGACGAGGATTTTCTGCCGCGCCGGTTCGGCGTTCGCCCGCGCGAGCGCCTGGGCCATGACGGCGACCGCCGCCGTCTCGTCGGGGAGCACGAGCGGGTTGCGCCCGGACCAGTCCTCGCGCAGTCCGGCGTAGATCTCGCGCCCCTGCCAGAGGCGCGTCGCCACGCCGTCGGCGAGTTTCTTCGCCAGTTCCCGCGTCGTGCCGGCGCTTGCGCCGCCGCCCGGCGCCGTGAAGGCGAGGAGCACCTCCGCGGTCCCCTCCATGTTCAGGAACTGCGCCTGGCGCGCCAGTTCGGCCGCGTAGGCGGCGTTGAACCTGCCCGCGGCCGCCAGCGCGCCGAGCGCCTGGCAGCGCTCGGAGAAGGATTCCCCGTCGACGAAACGCCCGTAGTCCGAACGCAGCGCCTGTTCGAGTGCGCGCAGCATCCGATCGAGCAGCGGCTGGTCGACCGGGTAGCCGGCGGCCTTCGCCTCGACCGCGAACCGCGCAGCCCACGCGGTCAGCGAGACATAGCCGGGTCCGCCCGGCCAGTAGGAGGCGAGGCCGCCCTCGTCCACGACGCCGGGCAGCCACTCGAGCGCCTGGCGCACCGCGTTTTCGCTCGCCGTTGCGACGTCACCCAGCGCGAGGATCTCGCGGAACTTCGCGAACGCCAGATGCGCGCGCGCCTCGCTGATGCGCTGCTCGGTGCAACCGTACGGGTAGCTCATCAGGAAATCGAGGCCGGCAGCCATCTTGACGAGGGCCGGCTGGTCCGAGACGAGCAGGCGCCGTCGCGTCGTACCGGGGCGCGCCGGCTCGGGGAGCGCTTCGAGTCGGGCGACAACGCCGGGGGCCAGCTCCTCGATGGTGCGCAGACGCACCCGCTCGCGGTCGTCGCGGATCGGCAGCCGGATCTCGAAGGCGTCGCGCGCGCCGTCGGCTGTTCGCTCGATGGCGGCGCGAACGACGATCTCCTCCTGTGCAAGCCTTCCCGCGGCGGTGAACTGTGGCGACGGGACGCTCACCGGAAATTCCACCCGCTCCGTGACGTTCGGCCTCATCAGGAACTCCGACGTTCCGGCCGCCAGCATCGTGGCCCCTTCGACTTGCATCTGACCCCGCCCGGCGCCGCCCTCGCCTTCGACGATGCGCCCGGTGAACCCCGCCTGGAAGGAGTCGCCGGGGCGGACGAAGCGCGGCAGCGCCGGCTGGACGATCACCGGCAGCCGCACCGCGATCTGCCCGGTCGCGAAACCGAAGCGCCCGGCGCCGCTGACCGCTTTGGCGCGCAGCTTGAAATTCGTCAGGTTGTCGGGAAGCGCGACGCGCACTTCGGCCAGGCCGTCCGCGCCGACGGCGATCGCCGGGTTGAAGTAGGGCACTGTCTTGAAATTGCGCCGCACCGTCGTGCGGTCGAACAGGTCGAGCGCCTCGCGCATCTTCGCCATGTCGCCGCCCGGGGTCTCGGCGAACGGCAGGAAGCCGACGACGAGATTGCGCGTGTCGCGCACGAGCAGGCGCGAGACGACCTCCGAGATGAAATCCGGCAGTGGGTCGAGACGCTGCTCCGTCGCGAGCGAGAGCACCGCCTGGTCGACGAGCCAGAGCGCGACTTCGCCCGACAGCGGCGCGCCGCGCGGGTCGGCGAGGCGGATCTTCACGGTGATCTCGTCCCCGGGCTGCGCCTTCTCCGGGCTGCTCAGCGTTACGTCGACCTTGTTCTCGACGGGGCTCACGTTGATCCAGGTGGTTGCGGCGACCGTGGTCGGGCGGCCGAGGTCGGTCACGGTGCCCGGCAGCGGCGCGGTCCCCGCGGGCCGCCCGCGCATCAGCACGAAGTGCACCGGCAGCCGGGGCACGAACGTCGGCAGAATCGGCACCGGGAAAGTCGCGGCGCCGCCGCGCACGTCCACCCACGTGTAGCGATTGCCCTCGGGCGCTTCGACGATCGCCAGCGCGCGGCCCGTCTGGAACGGGCTGGCGAGCACGATGGTCGCCGTCTCGCCGGGCGCATACTCCTTCTTGTCCGAGGCCGCGGTGAACACACCCGCCACGGGCTTGGACCATGCGAGGGCCTCAGCGCCGCCGGCATAGAGGTCGACCGCCACCGTCTGCGCCCGCTCGAGGCGGTCGCGCGCCTCCAGTTCGACTACGTAGACGCCGGCGCCGGCCAGCGCCAGTGGCACTTTCACCGGCGCATCGCCGCTCTTGACGGTGATCTCGACGATCTTTTCGTCGACGACGTCGGTCTGGTACTTGGCGGCACCCTCCGAGAAATCGCCGGCGCGCAGCACCGAGTGCCAGGAGCGCCGCAGCAGGCGCACCGTGATCGGCAGACCCGCCAGCGGCTTGCCGTCCGGCCCCACCGCGATCACCTCGGGTTCGAGCCGCTCGGCGCGCTCGACGTAGCGCGGCACCTTGAGGCCGAGCACGAAGGCGGGGAGGGCGAGCACCCGCTTGGTCGCGGTCACCGTCTGGTCGTCGGCGCCGGTGACGGTGGCCTCGACGATGTACTGGCGCGGCTGGGCGGTTGGCTCGAGGCCCGGATTGAGCGAGAGCGCCGCGGCGCCGTCGGCGTCGGTCGCATCCTGGCGCACCAGCGCCGGGGTCGATTCGAAACGGCCGGTCTTCGAAAAGCGTCCGTCCGAGGAGTAGAAGAACCCGGGGCGCCGCTCGGGGGTCCAGGTGTACGGGAACTGGGTCACGCGCCACTGCAGCGGCCGCCCGGCCACCTTGCCGCCGGCGTAGAACGAAGCCGTGAGGTTGATCGTGACGTCGCGATCGAGCGCCGTCGTGTCCGGGCCGTGCAGCCGCACCTCGAACAACGGCAGCCGGTAGGCCTCCATCCTGAAGGCGACCTCGGCGAGGGAGCGGCCTTTGGCGTCCTCGAAGCGCGCCGCGTATTCGCCCGTCGGCAGTTTCTGCTGCGAGAACCGCTGGAAGAAGCCGCCGGTCGCGCTAAGGACGAGCGGGTAGCGCCACTCCAGATCGCCGGGGCCGCGCACGACCAGCGTGCCTTTGCCGCCGGCTATCGCGAGGGTGCCCTTCTCGCGCTTGCGCACCCAACCCGCGATGAAGACTTCCTCCTCCGGCCGGTAGAGCGGGCGCTCGGTGAAAATGTGGCAGAGCGCTTCCGCCGCGGGTTTTCGCTGGTCGAGCGCCTCGAACGCCCACTGCAGCCAGGTGCCGCGCGCCGGTTCCCAGAGACCGTCGCCATAGCCGTCGGGCGGCGTCGCGGCGTCGAGGGCGAGCACATCCTTGCCGTTCTCGACGACGATCCGCCGCACCTGGCGTCGCTCGCGCGAGGAGGAGCCCGGCGCAGCCCAGGTAAACGCGCCGTCGGCGCCGGTGGTCCCCTCGGCGAGCGTTCGCCATTCCAGCGGCTTGCCTTCGAAGGCATACAAGCCTTCGACGCGCACGCGGGCCCCGGCGATCGTCGCCCCGGTGGCGAGCGAAGTCACCGCGAAGCGGACCGCCGCGGGCTCCTCCAGCGTGGCGACGGCGAGGTCGGTCACCTGAACGCGCATCCAGTTCCTGATCGTCGAGCGCCCGAGTTCGCGGATGCCGACCAGGTAGTGCCCCGGCTCGCCCTTACCTGCGATGAAGGCCAGGTGCGGCGCCAGGTCGAGACCGAAGGCCGCGCTCCCCTTCTCGCGGCGCAGCGGCAGATCGACGAGCGCCGATACGGCCGGGGAGCCGAGGGCGGCGATCCGCGCGGTCAGCGCCTCCGGCGTGATCGGCCGGCCCGGGTCGGTGAAGGCCCCCGGCTCTTCGCCGGGGCCGGGTGGGCGCCGCGACTCGTCGACGGCGACGGCGAGCGGCGGGAACGGCCAGAAGGAGCGGTCGAGCGGGTCCACGCGGTGGATGCGCAGATCGACGCGCTCCTCACCCCGCCCCTTGAGCGGGGCCATCTGCGGGCCGAAGCGCTCGAGGATCCCCTGGCTGGCGCCCCAGCGCAGGAAATGGGCGGGCTGGGGGAAGTGAAACCAGACCGTGCTCTCGCCGGACATGGCGAGTGCGCGGCCATGCTTGTCGGCCAGGTGCGCCGGCACCAGGTCGAGGCGGTAGAGCGTCTCGCGGGCGAAGTCGCCGCGCACGAGCAGCGCGCTGCCCTCGACCGAGAATTCGAGGCCGTCGACGGGTGGCGTGAGGCGCACGAGATTGCGCGCCTCGACCGGGCCGAGGTCGCGCGGGGGCGTGGAGAACTCGATCTCGATCTGGCGGCCTTCGGGCGGGCCGGCGATCGCCTGGTCGCGGTCGTAACGGCTGCCGGCGGCCGTCACCGGCAGGCGGCGGCTGTAGCTCGGGCTGACCGAGACGACACGGAAGGGCTCGGCGGTCGCGAAGGTCAGTTCGGCGACACCCTCGCCGGCATCGGCGAGCGAGAGGCGCAGGCGCAGCACCACCTGGCGGCCCCAGGGGATCGGTTCGCGAAAACGCACGACGTAGCGGGCCGGGTCGGCGGCCGCGGCGCGCTCGAGTGCGCGCACTGCGTAGTCCTCCCGGGAGAGCGTTGCGGCCCCGTCGCTTGCGACGCCGGGCAACGGGCGGATCTGGACGGAGAGCATGCGGGCCAGGGCCTCGGCGTCGAGCGCTTCGGGGAAGACCAGCGTGATTTCGGCGAGCGGCAGCAGGCCGGTTTCCCCGGCGGGCGGAATAGTTTCGCTCGGCGGGTTGACCAGGGTGTCGATCGAGGCGCTGGCGCCGCCCGCCCGCACCGCGAAGCGCGTCAGCGGCGGCCAGGGGTCGGCGGGCCGGAACTGCAGCGTGCGCGCGTCGAGCCAAGTCCAGGCGCCGGGCTGGTCGGGAGTGAGGGTGACGAGGCGTTCGGGGTCATCCTCGGGGCCGGCCTTGGCGGGGCCGGTGTCCCTGGCAAAGAAGATGGTCAGCGGGTCCCAGCTGCGGAGGAAGCGGTCCGGGACGATGAGGGTGCCGGAGGCGGCGACGGGGCGGGTCGCGCTGTGGGCGGGAGGCGGTGCGGTCGCTGCAACGGCGGCAGTTATCAGTGCTGCACCCAGAGTGAACGCCAAGGCACGCGTGACTCTTCTCATCATCTTCCTCCCCGTGCAGGCTGCGGGGTCCCGACGCTGCGGATCTCCATCGTGCTCACTCCGTTCCGCCGATGGAGTCCTCCCCTCCGCGCCACCCCTCCGCCAGGCATGTGCTCCATAAACGATTTGTCTAATGATGCTTGGTTTTTCGAGAATATGCCTTAATCATGCTGCCGAGATCCGCGGCGATCTCCTGCCGCAGATCCTCGGGCTCCAGGAGTTCCGCATCCGCGCCGAACGCGAGCACCCAGCGCTTCACATCCCAGCGGCCGGAGGTTTCGAGTTCGAGGATCACCGAGCCGTCGGGCTGGTCGGTCAGGGTCTGCGTGGCCGCCCAGCGGCGCTCCTTCACGTAGCGGGCCTGGTCCGCGGAGAACCGTACCTTCACCGTGACGGGATCACCGATGGTCAGGTTGAAGGCGGTCTCGAGCAACGTGTCAGGGTCGAAATCCTCGGGCACCGTGAATTGTTTGTCGCTTGGCGTCAGTTTCAGGATCCGCTCCACGGCAAGGAGCCGGATGTCTCCGTAGCTCGTCGTATTGACGAAGACGTACAGCCCGCCGTCGCGTTCGACGAACCGCAGCGGGTCGATCTTGAAGTGCTTCACCTTGTCGTCGTGGAAGGAGTGGTACTCCACGAGGCAGGTCAGTTGCTTGAACATCGCGTCGGTGAGGGCGCCGATGACCTCGTCCTTGTCGCGGTAGTCCTTCGTGAAACGGCCTGGGGCGGTGAAGAGGGTCCGCACCTTGTCCAGCTGCGTCACGAACTTCTCGGGTATGAAGGCGTCCATCTTCCTGAACGCGCTCTCGATGTCCTCCTCGACGTCGGTTCCCTTGAACGGGCCGCTGCTCCCCCGGATGAACGACAGCGCGATGATCTCGGAGAGCGAGAGCCGCAGCTCCGGCACGCTCAGGTTGGGGAGTTTCTTCAAGAAGTGCGGCTCGAACTGATAGTGTTTTTTTCCGTCCAGTGACGAAGTGTCCTCGTAGAACGGGAAGCTCATCTCGTCCATCGTTTCAATCATCCGGTAGGCGGTACGCTTGTTTATCTCGAGCCGCTCCACCAGTTCGTCGATCGTGGCGCCCTGCGGCCGGCCGATGAGTTCGACCGCTTTGAGCAGCTTGACCAGGTGCCGCGCCCAATACATAGTCATCCCCCAGGAAAACATTCACTACTGCTGCGTCCGATTCTGTCACACCTGAGGCTTATTTTGGCAACAGTATCATACACTCGGGGAGGAGTGGAAAAGATCATGGCAGAGCGTAAGGTGTCGGGATACCTCAGTAAATCGTTGTTCATGGCCGGTCATCAGTGCCACAAGAGGCTCTGGCTGAGGAAGCACCAGCCGGATCTGAGCGAGGAAGCCGACGCGAGTCTGCAGGCGCGGTTCCGCAGCGGCCACGAGATCGGGAAGCTGGCGCAGCAGCTCTTCCCGGGCGGCGTCGAAGTTCCCTACGAGGGCATGACACACCCCGAGCAGCTGGCGATGACGCAAGATCTCCTCGATCAGGGCAAGGAGACCATCTACGAGGCAACGTTCGAGCATGACGGCGTCTTCGTCAAGGTCGACATCCTGCACCGCGGCGACGCGGGCTGGGAGATCCTCGAGGTGAAGGGGGCTGCCGAGGTCAAGGAGCACTATTATTTCGATGCGGCGATCCAGTTGTATGTCCTCGCCGGCGCCGGGCTGAAGATCGCGAAAGTTGCCATAGTCCACGTCGACAATCGCTACACACGCCGCGGCGACATCGACGTCCAGAAACTCTTCAAGATTGTGGACATCACGGCCGACGTCAGGAAGATGCAGACGGACATTGGGTCCGAGATCGCCGAAATGCGGGCAATGCTCCAGGAGAAGATGCCGACGATCGACATCGGATCGCATTGCAGCGATCCGTACGACTGCGACTTCCACAAGCACTGCTGGCAGCACATCCCGGAGGACTCGGTGTTCACGGTTGGCAGGCTCACTGTCTCGAAGCGATTCGATTTGTACCGTCAGGGAATGGTGCGCCAGAGCGACATCCCGGCAAACTTGTTGAGCGAAAAGCAACGACACCAGGTCGAATCGACCATCAAGCAGTGCAACACCCTCAAGACGAAGGAAGTTCGCCGGTTTCTCGACGCACTCCGCTATCCCATCTGCTATCTCGATTTCGAGACGGTGAACCCGGCAATCCCGCTGTTCGATGAATCGCGCCCCTATAAAATGATCCCCTTCCAGTACTCATTGCACGTCCAGCCGAGCGAAGGCGCGGCTCTCGTGCACCACGAGTTCCTGGCACAGCCCGGTATTGACCCGAGGGAAGAGCTTACCGCGACGCTCCTCGGGCAGATCCCCGAGGGCGCGAGTGTCATCGCCTGGTATGAGTCTTTCGAGAAGACCAGGCTCCGCGAACTTGCCAAGCACCTCCCGCCGTACGCTACGCGGATCGGGCGCCTGCTGGAGTCATTCCACGACCCGATCAAACTCTTCCAGGCCCGCTCGGTCTACTTCTGGCAACAGAAGGGGTCCTCCTCGATCAAGGACGTGTTGCCGCTCCTCGTCCCCGAACTCTCGTACGATGAGATGGATGTCGCCAACGGTGGAATGGCGATGACCGCCTACTACGAGATGTGCGCCACCCAGGACCCGCAGGAGGTGGCCCGCATCCGCAATGCCCTGCTCGATTACTGCGGTCTCGACACGCTGGCGATGGTGCGGATCGTGGAGAAGCTGCGGGAGATGGTCCAATGACTCACTGGAAGAGGTGCTTCATTTCTTGGTGCGTCACAGTCAGACGCACTCTGGTCGGGCCGCAAAAGGAGAAAGTAAATTGTGGGACACAGAATTCAAGAAACACCTGAACAGAAATAATGAAAAGTTTCTCGAGCACTTTCGGGGATCAAGAAATAAGTACATTGAGATATGGGATTACTACAATAAACATTTGCCTGCCTGTATTAAAGAGTGCACAGAAGCAAGAGCAGGATATTCAGAAAAACCGGATCGTGATGGTCCACAAGGAATTTACTGGATAGGAAAAGACCCGGAAATTCTTTTCGTTGGGAGAGATCATTTTGGATGGCACGGCGATGCCGGCTGGCCAAACGACATTGACAGTATCTGCTTCAGCCCCTTGCAGTTCTCATTCAACACGATCGAATCGATGGGGACCTACTGGGCGATAATAAAGGACGTGATTGATTCCCTCTTCACAGACAAAGCATATAGTTGGAATGACAAGCTGGAGAAAGTTGCATTCTCCAATGCATGCAAATGCTTGTCGGGTAACTCTTCCTACCAAAGGAATCTGCACGCCAATTGCTTGAAGCATGAATATCTGGCAAAGGAAATCCTAACAGTCAATGCCAAAATCACCGTTCTGTTCACTAAGCGGTATGAGGTGCTCGACAAGTTGTTCGATTCTGAGAATGTGGTTCTTTACAATCGAGAAGAATTCTCTGCAAGAAGACATGGTTCGCAGATCATTATTGAATGCGCCCATCCCGGACGGCAATCCAATGAATGGCGAAAGAAACTGATAAAAACAATCAAAGAGGCCATGCAAGAGAATCGCCAAGTCAGTGCATGAACATGACGGAGCGACCTGCCCGCCAGGCGTTGACAGGAGGCTCAATTGACACGGAAATACATGGACCTGAGCGAACTGGAGGCGAAGTCCAACGAGCTGCTCGCGAACATCCAGGCGCGATTGCCGGAGTTGGAGTACCTCATCGAGGAGATGAGTTCGGACTACGAGTACGAGGATACCGTGTATCGGTTCTACCACCAGTCGTGGAAGGTCTACGAGCGTCAGGAGTTGACCAGGAGCATCGTCGAGGTCCTGAAGAGCCTGGCGCCGGCAGGGATCACCACCTTCAACCCGATGTTCGAGGAGATCCTTCAGGACGGGGCGAGCGGCAAAAAATTCGAGTCGGCTCACAACCAGGAGTGGACCCGGCAAACCCGGCCGATCCTCGAGGCGTTCTTCCACGCCCGCTTCTTCCTGGAGATGGCGGTCAGGTACGGGAACGAGCTCGAGACCTCGCCCGCTCACCTCCCGTCAGGCTGGGCGGCGCTGCTGTATCTGTACGGGTTGCGGTAAGGTTGATCTTGCTCAGACCACGTCGACGAACTCTTGTCTCAAGCTGTGAACTGTTTGCGCGGGGATCGCAACCCCAGGACCGTGCCGGGATTAATAGGACCACTCCTCGTGGCGGACGGGGAGCTGGTTCAGCTGGTCCCGCCGGTGGCGCCAGCCCGGGATGAGCCGGTCCATCAGCGCGACGAAGCGGGCACTGTGCGTCGGCTCCGACAGGTGGGCGAGTTCGTGAACGACGATGTACTCCAGGCACTCCCGCGGCTTGCGCGCCAGGTCGGTGTTCAGGCGGATGGTGCGCCGGCCGGGTGAGCAGCTGCCCCATCGGGTCCGCATCCGCTGCACGAAGAAGCGCTCCACGGTCACGCCGATGGCCGGCGCCCACGCCGCGATCAAAGGCGGCACAGCCTCCCTGAGTTGATCGCGATACCAGGCATCCATCACATCCCGCCGCTTCGCCCGGTCGGACCCCGCTCGCGCCCGCAGGAGCAGAGATCCGCCCTTTACCTCTATCGATGGCGTCCGGTCGGCCTCGACCACCTTCAACAGGTAGCGTCTCCCCCAGAGGTGGTGGCTCTCCCGGTCCACGTACTCGTGCGGCGTCTCGCGCACCTGAGCCCGAAGCCTGGCCTGCTGCTTCCTGATCCAGCCGAGCTTGGCGATCGCGAAGACGCGGATGGTGTCGAGGCTCATGTGCAGGGGGGCGGAGATGCGCACCCGACCTGTCGGGGGATAGACGCTGAGATGGATGTTCCTGATGTCCTTCAAGACGACGTCGGCCGTGACGTCGCCCAGCCTCAGCTGCCGGGCCATCAGTACTCGCTCTGCGCCTTGACGATCAGGAAGATCCGTTCGACCTCGGATTCGTCGTGCAGCAGGTCATACAGTGCCCGCTTGACGACCAGCTCGCGAGCCTGCACGCCGCGCCAGCCGTCGGGCCGGACCCGCTTGACGGTCTCGTCGATGGCCATCGCCAGGCGCAGTTCGGGATCGTGCGGCGACGCCTCGTCGCCGAACCCCTCGGCCGCCCGATCCGCCCTGTCGGGTCGCCGTCCGCCCGCCTTGAGGTTGTTGTAGAGCGCCCGGAGGGCCGGGCTCCTCTTGAGCTGCTCGGGGATCTCCTCGCCGTGGCCGGCGGCGACCTGCTTCACCAGCTCGGCGATGCGCTTCAGGTACTCCTCGTACGCGTCGGCCCGCTCCTTGCGGAAACGGATGATCTCGTCGAGCAGCGCCGACATCCTCGCGAAGAAGGCCGGATCGTTCAGATGCTCCTTGATGATCCGCCTGCGGACGTTGTTCTCGATCGTCTCGGCGACGGCGTCCCGGTTCCCCTTCATCTTCCCGAGCTGCGCGGCGATGGCGTTGGCGATGCCGGTCTTCACGATCAGATCGAGCAGCCCGATGTCGTCGAACGGCGAGATCTTCCGCGGGTCGTCGGCCTCGATGTAGGTGTCGATCAGGTGGCGCATGTCCGCCTCGTAGGCCTTGAGGTCGAGGCTTTCCCCGCTGGCCTTGCGCACGATCTCGCGGACGTCCAGGTAGTGCTGGACCTGCCGCTTGATCCGCGCGACGTCGGCGCTGCCGTACCCCGCGGCCTCCAGCTCGTCGGCGATGGCGGCGTAGGCGCGGAGCAACGCCACCGTCGCCTTGTAGAGAGCGGCCCGCTGCGGCTCTCGCGCCTTGAGGTCCTCCGGGATCTCGGTGTTGCCGCAGAAGTAGCGGATGTGCTCCAGCTCGCCCTTCGGCGGCGCCACCGGCTCGCAGAGCAGCGCGATCGCCTCCAGCGCCTGGTCGAGGCGCTCCTTCCCCTTCGCGAGGCGGTCCTGCAGCAGCACCTCCGGGTCGGCGCCCCCCGCACTGTGATCCAGCTCCGAGGCGTAGACCGCGATGGCGTTCTCGACCTTCCGGAAGAGGTCCTTGTAGTCGACGATGTAGCCGAACTCCTTGTCGTCGCCGTCCAGCCGGTTGACGCGGCAGATCGCCTGGAAGAGGCCGTGGTCCTGCATCGACTTGTCGATGTAGAGGTAGGTGCACGGCGGCGCGTCGAACCCGGTCAGCAGCTTGTCGACCACCACGAGCAGCTTCATGCTCGCGGGCTCTTTGACGAAGAGCCTCTTGGCGCGCTCCTCGTAGCCCTCGGTCCGGGTCATCCCCGGCAGCGCCTCGACGCTTGCGAGCAGCTCGGTGTAGGTGTTGTAGACGAACTGCTTCTCGGTCTCGGTGTTGGCCCCGATCTCCTCCCTGGTCACGTCCTGCGCGTGCGGGTTGTAGGAGGTCACGACAGCGCACTTCCCCTTGAGCGGCGTCTTCTGGAAGAGCGTGAAGTACTTGCACGCCTCGTGGATGCTCGAGGCGACCAGGATGGCGTTGCCGTGCTCGCTGGAGAGGCGCGGCTTGACGCTGAAGTCGAAGAGCACGTCGCTGACCACCCGCTCCATCCGCGAGCGCGAGCTGAGCACGCGCTGCATCGTCCCCCACTGCCGCTTCAACTCCTCGCGCTGCCAGTCGTTCAGCCCGCGGGTCTTGGCGTCGAACCAGGCGTCGATCCTCTGCGGGGAGCCGAGGCGCTGGTCGATGTCCCGCGCCTCGTAGACCAGGTCGAGCACCACCGCGTCCTGCACCGCCTCGCTGAACTTGTAGGTGTGGATGTAGCCGCCGAAGACTTCGAGACTCATCTGCCGGTCCCGCTTCAGCAGCGGCGTCCCGGTGAACCCGATGAAGACCGCCTCCGGCAGGAGCGCCTTCATTGCCCGGTGCAGCCTGCCGCTCTGGGTCCGGTGGCACTCGTCCACGAAGACGAAGATCTCGCCGACCGCCCGGCCCGGCTGCGCCTCCAGCTCCCGGATGAAGGCGTCGAAGTCGTCGACGTCACGCCGCCCGAACTTGTGGACCAGCGAGCAGAGCAGGCGCGGCCGGGCCTGCTCGAGCCGGCTCATCAGGTCGCGGCCGCTGGTGCAGCGCAGGATCGCCTCCCCCGCCTCGGCGAAGACCCGCTCGATCTGCTTGTCCAGCTCGTCGCGGTCGGTGACGATCGCCACCCGGGCGTTCGGGTTGTTCTCCAGAATCCACCGGGCCAGCAGCACCATGACGATGCTCTTGCCGCTCCCTTGGGTGTGCCAGATGATGCCGCCGCGGAGCTCGCGCACGTGCCGCTGTGCTGCCTTGATACCGAAGTACTGGTGCGCGCGGGGGAGCTTCTTCACGCCGCCGTCGTAGAGCACGAAGTCGCGCATCAGCTCGATCAGCCGCTCCTTTGCGCAGATCTTCAACAGGTACTTGTCCAGCGTGAAGCGGCGGTCGTCCGCCTCGTCCTCCTTCCACCGCAGGAAGTAGGTCTCCGGCGTCCCGACGGTGCCGTAGCGCAGCCCCTCCGAGTCGTTCCCCGCGAAGACGAACTGCACGGTGCCGAAGAACCACGCATTGAACTCCGGCTTCTGGTTCGACAGGCTCTGCCGGATGCCGTCGCCGATGCTGACGCGGCTGTTCTTCAACTCCAGCACGCCGACGGCGATACCGTTGACGTAGAGCACGAGGTCGGGGCGCCGCTCGAGGTTCCCCCTCAGCGTGACCTCCTCGGCGATGGCGAAGTCGTTCGCCGCAGGATCCCGCCAGTCGACGAGGTGGACGGTCTCCGTCGCCTCCCCCGCCGCCAGCCTCACCGGGACGCCGTAGCGCAGCAGTACGTAGACCGCCTTGTTGTTCGCGTACAGGCTGCGAGCGTGGTTGTCGGCTTCGGTGCGCAGCGCGTGGATCGCCCTGCCGATCTGCGCCGGCGAGTAGCCCCGCCGGCTCAGGTTCGCGCTGAGAAGCCCCTCCTCGACGTTGCTGTTCCCCTCGCGGTCGGTCCAGTCCCCGAGGTAGCGGTATCCGAGCTCGTCGCGGAAGAGCGCGACGACGCGCTGCTGCGTGGCGCGTTCAGGCTGCCCGACGTCAGGCACCACCAGATTCCTTCAAGAGGTCCTTATCGAACGAGAAGGGCTCGCCGTGCTCACGCCGAGCCCGGGCGATGACGATGCAATCGACGATGTCGAGCTTGCCGGCACCGAAGAGCGCCAAAGCATCGATGAGCGAGGCCCGGTCATGGTTGGCCACCCCGCGGTAGTTGAGGAGCCCAAGCAGCCCGCCCACGGCCTTTTCCCGGGGAACGCCGTAGGCCTTCGTCAGGACGTAGACAGCTTCGGCGATGACGCTCTCCAGGATGAGGACCTTCTGCTCTCCCGTGCGAACGCGGGCAAAGAACTCTTCGGCCTTCGGAGAAAGGGTGGGGTGATCCCGCAGGAGATAGCGGACGATCGCGTTGGTGTCAGGTATCCGCCCGGCCGGCCTTTTCACGGACGACGTCCTCCCAGGCTTTCTCCCGAGCGCGCTTGAACGGCATCGGCAGCCTCCCGGCGTACTCCTTGAGGCTGCCTCCCACGTCCTTCACCGGGAGGAGCAACACCCGTCCGTCCCGGAGGTCGTAGGTGACCACATCCGACCCGAGGATCTTGCGGACCTCCCGGGGAAGGGTCACCTGCCCCTTACTGGAGACCTTCATCACCTTGACTGCCATCGTATCACCTACTTTCCTGTGTTGCTTTACTTGTGGAAATAGTAAGTCTTCCGTGGCTTGCCGTCAAGATGAGTCGCCTGGTCAACACTGGACATGCTATACCAACGACCCAATTTCGAGATCGTCGTACCACCTCTTGTAGATGCCCACGGTCCGGCTGGCGATTGCTTTCAGTAGAGCGAGACGACAGCCAATATTCGCTTCGTCTCTCAGGAAACCAGGGTTATTGCCATCCGTGCTTGGCGAAGCACTCTTCCACGAATCGAGTTGATCGCCAAGCAGATCGCGAGACCAAGAATCACCAACAAGACTCGCAGCCTGCACGTCCTCGGGTGTGGATAAACCATAGCTGGGATCAAGGTCCGCCTCGCCGCACCAGAGTTTCTTCGCTGGGACTTCCTCCCCATCAGAACGATTTGCCTCCATCGGCCAGATGCGAAGGTTTCCAATGGTCCCATGCCACTTCTTAATGACTGGGGGAATGGACCATCTTCCAGCGATGTAGTAGGAAGGCATGATGTGGTCGTAATCCCACGGCCGGTTGGTGTCCTCAAGTCGGCCTCCCTGAACTGGGTCGTGTTCAGGATACCATCTTCCTATGTATCGGCGTTGACCATACAGCAGCAATTCCCGCTGGCCGAAGATCCGGTCAACAAATTCACGCCACGCATTTGCAGGCCACAGTCGGTCCTTGTCAGACAGATCCTTAAGCGACGGGGAAAGTGGCGTAACGCTTGACTGCATCCACTTCTCCAGGTCGTCTACAGGGAGAGCGTTGACCTTTGCTTCCCAATTCCAATCTCTCCAATCAGACGGGTTCCAGTTCTCGAAATTCGACATCGATCGGCAAGTGCGATCGAGAAGCAGGTCAGGCGGAAGAGGAGGGAGGGCGACGATGCTCTGGTCTTCTTCAACCGAAAAACACTTTCTTGTCACTCTGCTCCAAATATTGCGCAGTTCCCCAGCATCGCCTGCGGTTCGAATTTCCTGCCACAGAATCCTCAAGCACGCACTCTGGTCAATACCGAACCAATGCAGGAGACTGATGCCAGCAACGAAGGCCCTGCGCTCGGCTTCTGAAAGGTTGTCGATTGGCGCCGACGAAGGATCCACTACGGCCGTTTGCCGCAGTCTTGCCAGCCACACAATGGCTGCGAACAAAATGTCTTGGGATTGCTGAGCTATAGTCGCCACCAACATCCCCGGAAGACGAAAGTCACTCGCATCTGCCCGATCGTTGTCGTAGCACAGGAGTTTCTGGGCATCTTTGAGTGCGTTCAAGAATAGTGACCCTGCCTCTGCCCGGACGTAACCAGCCATACGCGTCCGAAAGTCACTGTCTTGCTGGTCAGTTCCCCGAATGAGGCCGCGAAACCGAGCAAAATCGGGGGTGCGGGGAGGTGTGTCCTTCTCCATGGTTTCATCAATGGCTAACCGAGATGCGAATAGCACGAGCCGAGATGGACTCATAAGACCTTCAGCAGCATTTTCGACAACAGAATAGGCCTCCGGCCACTGAGCTTTGAGCATCGAGTAGAGAAGCTCTTCTGAGCCAAGATCCGTGCCGGCCGAGTTGAGGCGGGCAAACAGGATCTGAAAGTCTTCAGTCCCCTTGAGACGCCCAGGTTCAACAACAATGCCCGGGATAGTCGTTTTCTCAAGTGCGCTTGAAGTCGCTTCGAGAATGACTTCCATGTCCTTCGTTGGAGTCCTGAGAAGTCGAAGAACCTCCCCCTTCCATGTGAGGTGCTCGTCGAGCATCTTCTTCGCGTGAGGAATCGACTCCAGGCGCTCTCGGATTCGTTCCCATGGGTTGGTGCTTCCTTCAAGAAGGGCCTCCAGGACAAAGGCAAACGGCACGGGTGCGTTCGCGTCCCACGGCCAGGCAACGCTCAACGGAATCTTTCCAACGCGGACTTGCAACGATGGGCTAGAATGCGGTCCTTTCAACTCCTTGATCCAATCGCGCATGTCCTTTGTCTGGAGTATTTGACGCGGATTGCTTGCCCGGTATCCCCAAGGATGGGATCTGGTGACCATCCGAAAGAGAAAAGAGCGATCCTTTAAGTACTTCGTATCCGGAGCCAGGTCGATCCAAAGAGCGTCTGGAGGCCAGCCCTCCGAATCGGAGACCACGCAATAGAGGCCTGCGGACAGCGTCGGGTCGATGAACCCGACGGCAATTGCATTCGCCCGTTGCTGACCATCAAGAATGTGAAATTCGGGATCCTTGTCGACTTTGCCAACCACAGCGCAGTACTTGGCAGATTGCTCCCCCATCTGCCGGTCGAAGCGGGAGAGAATGAAGGAACCTAGCGGAAAGCCGCGGAGAAGAGAATCCCAAAGTGCCTCGACTTGGTATGCCTTCCATACAGCACCCCGTTGAAGGAGGGGGAGCGATGCTCGGCGGTAATGCTGCCGATACTCAGGTGCTTTCATCTCCAGTTGCCATGCCGCGATCTCCCGAAGATCGAATGAGTACGTAGAAGTTAGGGAAGTTCTGTGATCCTTTGTCATTTCCTGACCCTCCGTTTGACCTGATTCCGGCAGCCGGGTCCATTATCTGCCGGGTCGCACTGCTCCAGGTGATCACTTGGCATTGCGGAAGGTAACAGCAAGGTGTGACAGAATTGGACACGCGAAAGGCTAAACGTGCGGCGATGGTGTTCTCTCGGTCACCCGCGCGAGGAGCATCTCCAGGCTGACCTCCTCATGGCAAACCGGGCTGGTGCCGGTGCGCTCGAAGTGGCCGATGGCCGTCACCACTGCACGTTCCGCGGGCGCCGCTGGCTTTCGTCACGGCAGAGGAGATGCGCTGGCCCACGGATTGACGACATCCAGCCCCGGGAAGACGAAATCCTTTTCGTTCCTTGTCACCACCCGCAGGCCGTGATGCAGCGCGGTTGCCGCAAGGAGGCTGTCGATCGCCGGGATCGGGCGCCCGGCCTGGGCCAGCAATCGACCCCAACGATCCGCCACGCCGGCCGAGACCGGCAGCAGCCGATCACCGAACCACTCCGCGAGGTCGTTCTCCAGCCAGACCCTCAGACGCTCCCTCCTCCTGCCATCGGACAGAGACTCGACACCTTTCCTCAACTCGCCGAGCGTCAGCACGCTGAGGTGAAGCGTCGCATCCGGAACTTCGCGGAACCAGGCAGTCACCCGTGGATTCGGTTCGCGCCGCGCGAGTTCGGCGACGACGTTCGTGTCGACGAGGTAGCTCACAACTCCACCGGACGGTCCGTGGATCGATCCCTCGCAAGCTTGATGTCCACTCCCGCGAGGGGCGAGTGGCGCATGAAAGCCACGAAATCAGGTTTCGACTTCGTGAGTCGCGCAAAGTCCTTTCCCGAGATCAGAACGGCCGCCGTCTCGCCGCGGACGGTGATCACCTGGGGCCCTTCCCTGGCGGCAGTCTTGACGACCTCGCTCAAGCGAGCTTTCGCTTCCTGCAGCTGCCAGCTCCGTTTCATAGCATCCTCCGTATAGTCTGACTAGACTGACTATAGTCTCGAGCGACTCGATTATCAACCGGCAAGTACCGGGGGCGCTGATCTGCGATTGTCGGCGTTACTCGCTGGATGCCGTCAAGATGAGTCGCCGACCCCCGTTTGACAAGCCCGGCGTACGCGCCTACATTGGTCACAATTCTGACCAATATGAGGTGCACGCGATGAAGACGGTACCGCTCTCCGAGGCCAAGGCGAAACTCAGCAGTCTGCTCGACGCCGTCGCGGGGCACGACGAGGAGATCGTGATCACCCGCAATGGCCGCGCGGCGGCGGTTCTCGTGAGCCCCGAGGAATTCGAGAGCTGGAAAGAGACCGCCGCCGTCCGCGCCAGCGCCGAGCTCGTCGCCGAGGTGCGCCGCGGGCTCGCCGCCCTAGAGCGCGGCAAGGCGAAGCTCTACACCCTGGACGAGCTGTTCTCCGTCTGACCGGCGCCGCCGATGCGCCGCCTGCGAATCCCCGACGACGTGGCCGAGCTGATCCGGGGCCTCCACCCGGACCTCAAGCGCAAGGTCCGCTCGGCGCTCGACGACATCCTCGCTGATCCGACCGTCGGCAAAGCGCTGCGCGAGGAACTGGCCGGTCTGCGCAGCTGCCGCATCGCCCGATTCCGGATCATCTACCGGCTCGCCGGCGCCGTCATCGAAGTCGTCGCCGTCGGCCCGCGGCAAACGATCTACGAGGAAACCTGGCGCAAAGTCAAACGCACGCCCGCTGGGAACTCCCCCACGTTCGGCACGTAGCCGTCTATCCCACGCATCATCGTCAAACGACATTTTTCCTCAGACTGGCCTCGCAGTTCGTCGAACCAGGATGCATCGAAAGCCAAGATGGATCTCCTCTCGTGAAGAGTTGTCCAGAAGTCGATTGCGGAAGGTAAAGATTATCTTTCGATTTGCCGCGATCAGGTATTCATCTGGTTCGACGTCAACTTCTCCCTCATGTGTTGGACCAGCCGCTCTGATTCGTCCTTTGTGAGGAAGGGCCGCTTGTCGATTCTCGCCCAGTAGAACGACTTGTTCGTGATCTCTTGAACGGAGCCGAACGAGATGTGTGGAATCTCCTCGCCGACGCTTTGCGGGATGGGTGTAAGCCACTCGACGTCCACGTACAGTTCGTCGTCAGCCACGTCATATTCAGCCTTTTTCGGCGCACTCTTGACTCTCATTCCGCACATCTCGGGCTCGATATCTTGGCAATTTCCATGGGCAGATAAGCGCGTAAGAATCAATCGTTACGAGTCTTCGTCATTTTCCCCTGGAAAGACGGCTTCGATGGTTTTCTTCTCCCAAAGGCCCAG
>JANOHV010000260.1:0-6753 GCA_031406795.1 Candidatus Rokuibacteriota bacterium | reverse complement strand
GCCGGAGTCAAGACGGGCCCGGCCGCGCCGACCCCTCTTGCCTTCGCCCGAAATTGGAGGTATCACTCAGGATATCCCCACTGACGCTTGCAGGTGAGTTTGCTGGCCCATTCGAGGAGGTGGCCGATGAAAGCGCGTGATTTCTTCTTGAGCGACCGCAGCAGGTGCTCGAACGCGAACGTGATGATGCCGGCGCTGCGGGCGCTCGTCTTCGGCGTCACTCTGCTCGCCGCCGGCGAAGGCCTCTGCGAGAACATGCCCGACAGGATCGCCATGTCGCGGGGGTTCGCCGTAGCGATGGCGCTCGGCAAGAACCCCGACCTGCGGATCGAGGTCCTCAATTCCGCGATGAGCGAGACGGACGTGGCGAGGAGCCGCGGGATCTACGACACCCTCGTCAACGCCTCCGTCCGCGGCGGAGAGACCAGGGATTCGGGAAGCTCGACCTTCCGCACCAGCAGCCCATCCGCCTCCCTCGGCGTGTCGCGGTTGTTCTCGACGGGCGGAGACGCCGCCGTCGATATCCGTGCCGGCTACACGACCTCCGATCCCGGAGGCGACGCCGGGGCCACCACGAATTGGGGGTCCTCGGTGGGCATCACGCTTTCTCAACCGCTCCTGAAATTTGCCGGCAAGGAGACGACGGAGGTCAACATTACGCTGGCCGGCAGCGCGCTGCAGGATTCCCTCGAACGCTTCCGTTCCACAGCGACCGACACGGTTTTCGCCGTCATCACCTCGTACCATCGGCTTTATGTGCTGCGAAGAGTCCTGGATTCGCGGGTGGCGGCCCTGGAGTCGGCGCAGAGCCTCCTGGACAGGATTCGAGCGAAGAAATCGGGGCCGCTCCAGAGGCTGGAAATTGCCAACGCGGAATTTGCGCTGACCCAACGGCGCAAAGACCTGGTGGACGCGGAGCGCAGTGTCAGCGACCAGATGGCGGGTTTTCGTTACCTGATCGGCCTCGAAACAAAGACGCAGATCGTCCCCGTCGATCCTCCTTCCCGGGAGGAGCCGTCGGGAACGCAGGAGCAGGCGGTGCAGGCGGCGCTCGAATTTCGTCCGGACCTGAATCGGCTCCGCCGCGCGTTGAAGATGAGCCAGCTGCAGGAGCGGGTTGCAAAGCACCAGGTGCTGCCCGACCTTTTCGTATTTGTCAGCGGCGGACTGACCGGCAGCGGAAAGAACTTCGAGGGCAGTTATCAGCAGGTTGGAGAAGACCCGGGAACCTTCTGGTCCGCCGGCGTGGAACTCAATGTGCCGCTGGGCAACACCTTCGCGGAGAACGATTACCGAAAGAACAAGCTCCGGACCGAGCAGTTGCAGAACCAGATCCAGGCACTGTCATGGCTGATTCAGAACGATGTCGAGGCGGACCTGCGGGCGCTGATCTCGGCGCGGTTACAAATACGGACGGCCGACACCTCCGCGCAATTCGCGGAGCAGCGCCTCGAGGAATACCGCAAGAGCAACAGCGCGGGAACCGCCACCGTTCAGGAGGTCATCACCGCGGAAAACGACGCGACTGCCGCCCGCAATGCCCAGCTGGACGCGCTGGAGGGATTTGCAAATGGTGTTGCAAGGCTCTGGCGCGACACGGGTGAGCTTCTCGACCGGATGGGGGTGCATCTCGACACCTCCAGCCCGGGCAAACTGATGGGGAAGATGGAGGACCCGGGCAAGTAACAACCGTGGAAAAAAAGAAGGGCCCTCCCCCGATCAAGGAGGAGGGCCCGGTGAGAATTGATTCTTACTGACCGGCCGCCAGCGCGGAGAGCTGCGCGGAAGTCAGACTCAGGGAGCCCATACCGCCGCGGTTGCTGCTGATGGCGGACTGGGTCGCGGAAGCGGAGCTTCCCTGCTTCGATGAACCGTGGCAACTGGAGCAGTACTGGTTATACAGCGCCCACGTCTTGACCACGGGCGGAGGCGGGGGCGGGGGCGGTGGCGGCGGCGGAGGCGGGGGCGGAGGCGGGGGATTCGGGTTCGGATTCTGAGTCTGATCATCCCGGTCCGAATGATCCCGATCCGAACGATCCCGATCCGAACGATCACGGTCCGAACCACCACGGCCGGGGCGATCCCGATCCGAGCTGTCGCGACTGCGGCTCCGGTTGTTCTCCCGCTCCCGGGAATCGGCAAGACCCGAGGTAGCGAGCCCCGCGACCATCAAGCTGCTGAAACAGCAAACTGCAACGATCTTCCTGGCTTTGTTCATCATCCTGCGGTCTCCTTTTTTCGTGTTGTTGCCAATCTCGCTTCTGGCGAACTCGGCATCTGCGAAACTCCTTGTCTTGAGCAACTCTATAGACCCTCCTTTTCGTTTCTTCGATTCAATCATCGCTCTCTCCCGCTCTCCTTCTTTCCTCGTCTTCTTGCGTGCTAAACATATCGACACTCGACGAGTCGCGACGTGACCGGGGTCACGTTTATTAATTTTTTTCTAATCTACATGCGCGGGGTTCGAAGCCGGGTCGAGCGGATCAACCCCGCCGATTCAGGCGAGGCGAAGCAGAAGCGGTGCTGTCAGGCGAGAGCGATGAGGCCCGAGCTGAGGCCTTCGGCGAGGCCGACGGACGCGTAGTCTTCATTGCGCAGGAACGTGAAGGGCGGCTGGTGGAAGATCGAAGTGCGCCACCCCGTGGCGAGCCGCTCCTCGCGCTGCGCGCGGTCGAGGCGCTCCTGCGAGAAACGCGGCGCCGGACCCGTGCGCAGGACCGGTTCGCCGACCAGGCTCTCGTCGAGGAATGGCATGATCGTCCGCACGCGCGCGAGCAGCTGCTCCCGGGCGCCGGCCGCCGCCGCCGGCGTGAAGAAGCCGAGCGCTTCCAGTGCGCACCGGCCGTCATCCGCCTCGTCGGCGACCGCAACCAGCACGGAGGGGCCGCCCGGATCCTCGCCGCCCGCGGCGATCACGAGATAGGTGCCCATGCCGATCGGCCGCCGGCCGGGCGCCAGCGTCAGCTCCAGCAGCCCATAGGACCGTTCCTCGCGCTCCTCGAGCCCCTTGCGGGCGAGCGTACGCAGCGACTCGGCGGGAATCAGGCGCTGCCCCTCGGCGAGCGGCAGGTCGACGATCACGCGATCGGCCTTGACTGTGCCGCCGGCGGCCAGGTGCAGCCGCGCGCCGCCGGTGCGCGGGACGTCGATGCCCTCGAGCGCGACGAGCGGCCGCAGATCGCCGCCGGTCGAAACCAGCGAAGCGCGCAGGCCGACCAGCACGCCGCCCTGCCCCGCCGCATTGCGGTAAAGGCCCCCGTTGGCCGCGCGCAGCGCGCGCACCCCCTCGGCCCAGCTCAGATCGTCGGGGGGGCGGCGCACGACCGCCTGCGCCTGCGCGAGGAGCGTAGCGCGCAACGCCGGGGTCAGCCCCTGCTCGTCGAGAAATTCGCCGAATCCCGGCCGGAGTGTTTCGCGCTCGAGCGCCTGCAGCCGCACGAACCCCGAGACGCTCGCCAGCGCCCGCCCGATCAGCGCCGCGTTGGCGTCGCCCGCCTGGGGACCGATACGGTCGAGTTTTTCGCGCAGATCCTCCTCGCGCTGCCAGATCGGCGGCAGCGCGCGCTGGGCGTCGCCGAACTCGCGCTGCAGCTCCCAGGTCCGGGCAGTGCGGTCGGCGTGCAGACTGAAGCGGTGGTCCGGCAGGCAGATCTGCAGCGGGGTGACCAGCGCGTGGAAGTGGATCCGGTCGTCCCCCTGCGGCCCGAAGGGGGCGAGCCCCAGCTGCTGAAAGAGACGGCCGAGCCCCGTGTCCGCCTCGGGCCCCCCGCACAGCGCGTTGAGCTGTTCGAACGGGCGCACCGAGTCGGCGGCCGCGGTCTCGAGCAGCAGCACCCGCTGCCCGCGGCGCGCCGCGAGGGCCGCGGCGGCCAGACCGCCGAGGTGGTCCCCCAGCACCGCGAGGTGATAGGTGCCGCTCATATCGCGGGCGCCTCGCCCGCAAGACTACAGCGGCTTGTGCAGCTGATGAAAGTGCTGGGGAAATAATTCATAAGGCGCCATCCCCGGTCGTCTGGCTCCAGAGGCGGACCCGGCGCTGCTTGAACGGGACCAGCAGCAGCAGGCCCGCGAGGAACCCCCCGAGGTGCGCGGCGAAGGCGACGCCGCCGCCCCCGCCGCTGCCGCCGCTGAAAGTCCAGGAGAAAAACTGCGCCAGAAACCAGAAACCGAGGAAGATGAAGGCCGGTATCTGCACGGTCTGGGCGAAGAAGCCGAACCAGAGCAGGGTCACGATCCTGGCGTGGGGGTAGAGCAGGAAATAGGCGCCGAGCACGCCCGAGATCGCGCCGCTCGCGCCGACCATCGGCACGTTCGAGGCGGGGTTGGTGGCGATGTGCGCCAGCGCGGCAGCGGTGCCGCAGACCAGATAGAAGGCGATGAACCGCAGGTGGCCGGTCGCATCCTCGACGTTGTTGCCGAAGATCCACAGAAACACCATGTTGCCGAGCAGGTGCAGCACCCCGCCGTGCAGGAACATCGAGGTCGCGATGGTCAGGCCGGGCGCGAGCGCGGGAGCCGCGTGCACCGCCGCGCCGGTGAACTGCGCCGGCACCGCGCCGAAGACTGCGACGAATGCCGCGCCCTGCCGCGAGCCGAGACTGATCTGGTGAAGGAAGACCAGGACGTTCGCGCAGATCAGAGCAATCGTCACCCACGGAAAGGTCCGGCTCGGGATGGTGTCTCGAAGCGGTATCACGCTGGCCCCAGTTCCGCGCGTAAGCGTGGAACCATCAAAGGATTTCTGCCGGCAGCGGCGGATGAACGAGCGCGGCGTCGCCGGCGCCGGGGGCCGGCGCGTTCACGAGCACCCGTCGGCCGGCGAGGCGCAGGCGCCCCTCGGCGAACAGGCGGATCGCGTGCGGGTAGACCCGATGCTCCTGACGCAGGATGCGCGCGGCGAGCGTCTCCTCGGTGTCGGCGTCGAGCACCGGGACCACCGCCTGCGCGATGATCGGGCCGGTGTCCACGCCTGCGTCGACGAAATGAACGGTGCACCCCGAAAAGCGCGCCCCGTGCTCGAGGGCCGCGCGCTGCACGTGCAAGCCCGGGAACGCGGGCAGCAGCGAAGGATGGATGTTGAGAATGTGCCCCGGGAAGGCCGCGAGGAGGGTCGGTCCGCAGATGCGCATGTAGCCGGCGAGGGCCACCAGCTCGACGCCGTGCCCGTTCAGGACGCCGACGAGCGCGCGTTCGTAAACCGCTTTTCCACCGGGGTCCCGCGGGTCGACGAAAACCGCGGGCACGCCGGCGCGGCGGGCGCGTTCGAGCGCGAACGCATCCTCGACGTCGCTGACGACCACCCGCACCGCGGCGGCCAGTCGCCCGGAGGAGACCTCGTCGAGAATCGCCTGGAGATTCGATCCCCGGCCGGAGGCGAGCACCCCGAGGGGGAGCAGTCGCGCGGTCACCGCGCAGTCCGCGTGGCGGCCTTCGCGCTCGGGCGCTCGCGATAGAGCACCCGGCGGCGGCCCTTGACGATCGCGCCGACGACGTGGCAGGCCTCGCCCCGGCGGCGCAGGGCACTCTGCAGCCCCTCGGCGACCCGGGGACGCACGATGAGAATCAATCCGATGCCGAGGTTGAAGGTGCGCAGCATCTCCTCGCGGCCGATCCTCCCCTCGCTCTCGAGCAGCGCGAACAGCGGCGGCACGGGCCAGGAGCCCAACTCGACCGCCGCGGCGCACCCGGCCGGCAGCACGCGCGGGATGTTCTCGGTCCAGCCGCCGCCGGTCAGGTGCACGATGCCGCCGACCGCGAAGCGCTTGAGCAGCCCGAGCACCGGCTTGACGTAGATGCGCGTCGGCGCGAGAAACGCCTCGCCGATGCTCCGACCGTCGCCGGGCACCTTGCGCCGCCAGGCGCCCGCGCCCCAGCGGGCCTCGACGACGGCGCGCGCGAGGCTGTAGCCGTTGCTGTGCAGGCCGCTCGACGGCAGACCGAGCAACACGTCGCCGGGGCGGATGCCGCTGCCGTCGATCAGATCCTTGCGCTCAGCCGCGCCGACGGCGAACCCCGCCAGATCGTACTCGCCGGGCTGGTAGAAGCCGGGCATTTCGGCCGTCTCGCCGCCGAGCAGCGCGCACCCGGCCTGCAGGCAGCCGTCGGCGATTCCCTTGACGAGTTCGGCGATGCGCCCCGGGCGCAGCTTGCCGCAGGCGATGTAGTCGAGAAAGAAGAGCGGTTCGGCCCCCTGGACCAGGATGTCGTTCACCGACATCGCCACCAGGTCGATGCCGACGGTGTCGTGGCGGTCCAGCGCGAAGGCGATCTTGAGCTTGGTGCCGACCCCGTCGGTGGCGGCCACCAGCACGGGGCGCTTCAGGCGCGGCGGCAGCGCGAACAGTCCCCCGAACCCGCCGATGCCGCCGAGCACTCCGGCGCGGCGGGTGGCGGCCGCCAGCGGCGCGAGCAGTCGAACCGCCTCGTTGCCGGCGGCGATGTCGACTCCGGCCTTGCGATACGTCCAGCGTTCGCTCCTCATCAGGCGCTCTCCCCGGTATTGTCGCCGACGTGGCGCTGGAGCTCGTCGCGGCCCTCGCGCAGCACGTCGATCTGACGGTCCAGCAGTGTCGTCATGCTCCGCAGCGCCGCGCGTAGAGCGGCGTTTTCGGCGCGAAGCTGCTGCAGCTCCTCCATCATCGCCACGGCCCAGGGCGGCGCCTCGTCCGTACCATACTCCGCGACGGGGGCGGGCACCTCGTCGGGCGGCATCTCCGTCAGCCAGTCCTCCTCGCCGGCCGCCGCGTGCGCGAC
>JANOHV010000202.1:0-8899 GCA_031406795.1 Candidatus Rokuibacteriota bacterium | reverse complement strand
AACTCCCGGCGTCCTGCTTGATCACCCAGCTGGCGGTGACCAGCGCGTACACCACCCCGAGCACTCCGCACCCCAGTGCAAACATCACAATCTCGCTCATACCGCTCCCTTCCCCTGTTCCCTTGTCATCTGCCGACAGCGTGACTTGTCGACTCCCCCCACCAGCCGTCTTGTTATAATGACCGCTGAGCTACCCAATTAGCAGGTCGCCCGCGCGAGTCTCACTTCACGCACGATACCGTCTATTCATCTGTCATTGTTGATATTTTCGGGTTGAGTTTATATGACACTACTCGGAATATAGCAATAGTTGGTTTGTTCGATTACGGAATTAAGTGGTCGGCTAAGCGCCTGCCCCGGATCAGCCCGACGAGAGCGTTGCAGCCAACCGGACGTCTGGTTTTACCGTCGGCGTACGCGAGGGTCTTTCATCCGCGCCGCGGGAAGGGTACTATCTTCCGGAGCATGGAGGAGGAGCGCCTGGACATGAGCGAGCAGCGGTCGGGCCAAGATGGGCGGGGATGTCGGATTCCGGCGTGCGGCAGCCCCGATCCCGCAACAGGCAATCCCCGGTTGTGCGCGCGCTGCGAGGAGCCGGCCGCGCTGCTCGTCGACTCCTACCGGCGGGTGGGGAGCATCAACCACCTCGAGGGGAAGAACCTTCCCTCGAAACGCGCAGTGGGGATGATCGCGCGGGACCTGCTGCGGCTGCTCTTCCCGGGTTTCTTCGACGAGCGCCTGCCTCACGCCGACGAACTCGAAAGACAGGTCGCCGTGCTGTTGCACTCGGTCTGCCAGCGTCTGCGCGACGAGATCACCAAGAGCCTCCGCTGTTCGCCCGCCTGCCCGGCGCTGCCGGAGGTGCCGAGCCTCGCCGGCGTCATCACGGCCGAGTTCCTGCGCGCCCTGCCCACCGTGCGCGAGGTGCTGCAGACCGACGTCGAGGCCGCCTTCCAGGGCGACCCGGCCTCGGTGGCCATCGACGAGGTCATCCTGGCCTATCCCTTCGTCGAGGCGGTCGCCATCCAGCGCATGGCGCACATCCTCTACGCCAAGGGCGTCCCGCTCGTGCCGCGGATCATGACCGAGTATGCGCACTCGCGCACCGGCATCGACATCCACCCGGGCGCCGAGATCGGCTCGCACTTCTACATCGACCACGGCACGGGTACGGTCATCGGCGAGACCTCGCGCATCGGCGACCACGTCAAGATCTACCAGAGCGTCGGGCTCATCGCGCGGTCGCTCTCGGGCGGGCGCGCTCTGCACGGCAAGATTCGCCACCCGGCACTCGAGGACCGCGTGACGGTGTATGCCGGTGCCACGATCATGGGCGGCGACACGGTCGTCGGCGCCGGGAGCACGATCGGGGCGGGAGTGTTTCTCAACCGCAGCGTCCCCGCCAACTCGATCGTCATCAACGAGGAGGCGAGGATCATCGTCCTCCAGAAGCGCTCGGATCTCGTCGACTACCAGATATAATCAACGAACAATCGCCGCGACCTCCTCCGGTGCGCAGCCGACCTTGACCGGAAGCTGCGGGTCCTTTGACCAACCGATCCAGGAACTGTCGTAATTGTGCAGCTTCTCGATGTCCCACCCCGCAAGGTACAGCGTGAAAAGCGCCTGCGTTGACCGCACGCCGGACTGGCAGAAGAAGAACTGGTCGCTGCCGCGGTCGAAACCCAGCCGGTCGAGCACGGCGAGCACGTCGGCCGCCGGCAGCCATTCGGTGGGGTTTCCCTTGCTCTTGAAGAGGGTCCACTCGCTGTGGCGGCCCCAGGGGATGCGTCCCGCCCGGTACGCCCCACGCTTCATCTCCTCGCCGCAGAATTCTTTCCGGTCGCGGGTATCCCAGAGCTGTCCTGAGGTGTCGGAGCGCAGGGCGACGATCGCTTCTGTCTCCACGCGAAGCGACGGGAGGCTTACGGCCGCGGTGAAGGAACCGGACATCGGGGCTGCACCCGCGAGCAGGTCGGTCGGGTTGCCCTCGCTCTTCCAGGCCACGATCCCGCCATCGAGAACGCGCACGTCGAGCTTGCCGAAGTAGAAGAAGGCCCACCAGAGACGAGTCGCATCGCAGCGCCGGTCGTAGATCACGATCTTGGAGTCGCGGTTGACGCCGAGCCTTCGCGCGAGTTTCGAAAAGCCGGTTGCATCGATCAGATTGCCGGTGACACCGTCCTGCGTCTCGGGGGGTGCCTCGAAATCCGCCCGCTCGACGAGCCGCGCGCCCGGGATGTGGCCCAGATAATACTCCACTGCGCTCGCGGTCTCGATAATGACGAGGTTCGGGGTGCCGCTTTCGATCAAGTCCTTGAGTTCGTGCACGCTGACCAGTGCATCGCCGCGAGGGTAGCCCTTGTATCCTGTGCCCGTTTCCGCCGCGGCGAACGATGCCGTCAGTACCACTGCTGTAACAAAACCAATGAAGACCTTTTTCATGCCGCTCTCCTTTCGGGTAAAAAAAAGGCCAGGCAGGACGACCGGTTCTCGGTCGATCCTGCCTGGCCTCCAGTTGCCTGGTCAGCCTCAGCTTACCTCGATAGCCTATTCCGTCCGTGACACCTGATGCGACCAGTGACACAAAACATACACGACAATAACTATCTCTATGATATACTATGCCAACAGGATGTCAATAAGAAATAAGTGCGGACCACGTGAGGAGGGCCGAGATGCCGCAACAGCCCAGTAATACGTCAGCCCCGCTGCCTCCAGAACTCGAGCGGCGCATCAGTGAAGCGCTCGCCGCGCTGCGTTTTGGCACGGTGACGCTTGTTATCCAGGATGGACGCGTCGTACAGATCGACCGCCATGAGAAGGTACGCCTCTCGGTTGGTATCGCCTGCCTTGACGGCGAAGGGATCTGACGGCTAACGGGAATCGCCGAGCAACCGATCGAGATCGGCGATAAGATCGTCGGGATCTTCCAGACCCACCGAGAGCCTCACCAGATTGTCGCTGATCCCGCGCGCCGCACGCTCCGCGGGCGGCATCGCCGCGTGGGACATCCTGGACGGCCAGGAGAGGATGCTCTCCACGCCCCCGAGGCTCACCGCGAAGGCGGCCAACTCCACGCCTTCGAGGAGCCGCCGGGTCAGCGCCGCAGACGCCAGTTCGAACGAGAGGACCGCGCCGGGGCCGTCGGCCTGAGTTCGGTGGACCTCGGCGCCGGGGTGCCCGGAAAGTCCCGGGTAGTGGACGCGCGCGACGTTGCGCTGCCCCGCGAGCCAGGCGGCGATCCGCTCGGCGCCGCGCTGGCTGGCGTCCATCCGGACCTTGAGTGTCTTGAGTCCGCGCATCGTCAGCCAGCAGTCCTGGGGGCCGAGGATGGCGCCGAATGCATTCTGGACGGCGCGCAGCCGCTTCCCGAGAGCGGGGTCGGCGGCCACGGCGAACCCGCAGACCACGTCGCTGTGTCCGTTGAGGAACTTGGTGCCGCTGTGCAGCACGAGATCGCAGCCGAGTTCCAGCGGCCGCTGCAGGTACGGCGTCATGAAGGTGTTGTCCACGAGCGAGAGCAGCCCGCGCTCGCGCGCCAGCGCCGCTGCACCGCGCAGATCCGTGATCTTCAGCAGGGGATTCGACGGCGTCTCGAGGTAGATCGCTTTCGTGCGCGGGCCGATTGCCGCCTCGACGGCCGCGAGGTCGGTGGCGTCGACGAACGTGACGGCCAACCCCCACCGGGCGAAGACGCCGGTGAGTATCCTGAAGGCCCCGCCGTAGACGTCCTCGCAGACCACGAGATGGTCGCCGGGAGCGAAGAGCAGCAGCGTCGAGGAGATGGCCGCCATCCCGGAGCCGAAGGCGCAGGCGATCGCGCCGCCTTCGAGGGCGGCAACGGTGTCTTCGAGCGCCTCGCGCGTCGGGTTGCCCGAACGGCCGTAGTCGTATTTCCCGAAGTGGTCGACCGAGCTTTGCGCGAACGTCGAGGCGTGGTGCACCGGGACCGAGAGCGCGCCGGTCGACGGATCGAGCGCATGCGGGCCATGAACGATGCGCGTGGCGAATTTCATCGCGGTTCCCCCCCGTCGAACGCTTGCGCCAGGTCGGCGATCAGATCGCGCGCATCCTCGATGCCGACGGAGAGCCGCAGCAGCGTCTCGGAGATGCCGAGCCGCGCGCGCAACTCCGGCTCGATGTCGGCGTGCGTCTGCAGCCAGGGATAGGTGATCAGCGATTCGACGCCGCCGAGGCTCTCGGCGAACGAGATCAGGCGCGTTGCGCCCAGGATGCGTTCCACCAGCTCCGGGGCGGCGACCTCGAAGGACACCATGGCGCCGAACCCCCCGGCCTGCCGCTGCATGAGCTCGTGGTCGGGATGTCCGGGGAGTCCGGGATAGCGGACTTTCGCGACGAGCGGGTGGGCGCCGAGCCAATCGGCGATCGCTCGAGCGTTCTGCTGTTGCCGGTCGAGACGGATGCCGAGCGTCTTGAGTCCGCGGATTACGAGCCAGCTGTCCTGCGGGCCGAGCACGGCACCGGCGGCGTTCTGGTGGAAGTAGACCCGCTCGGCCAGTTCCGGCTCCTTGACGACGGCGATGCCGCAGATCGTGTCGTTGTGGCCCGAGAGGTACTTGCTGCCGCTGTAGATGGTCATATCGGCGCCCAGCTCGAGGGGCCGCAGCAGATACGGCGTGAGGAAGGTGTTGTCGACGATGCAGAGGATGCCCCGCTCCCGGCAGAGCCCGGCGAGCGCCGGGATGTCGGCGAACTTGAGCAGCGGGTTGGTGAGCGACTCGACGAAGAGCGCCCGCGTCTCGTGCCGGAACGCCGCGCGGACGCTTTCCTCGTCGCTGGTGTCGGCGTAGCTGAACTCCAGGCCGTAGCGCCTGAAGACCTGCTCGAAGAGCCGGTAGGTGCCGCCGTAGAGGTCCTCGGTGACGACGATGTGGTCGCCCGGCTTGAAGAGCAGCATCAGGCTGGTGATGGCGGCCATCCCCGACGAGTAGGCGAAACCTCGCGCGCCGCCGTCGAGCCGGGCCATCCCTTCCTCGAGCGCCTGCCGGGTCGGGTTCCCCGAGCGGCTGTAGTCGTAGCCGGTGCTCTGCCCCAACCCGGGGTGGCGGAATGTCGCGGTCTGGTAGACGGGGATCGTCACCGCTCCGGTGCGGCTGTCCCAATCCAACCCGATGCGCACGGCTTGCGTTGCGATCTCCATCATTCCTCCTTCAGCGGCCGGACGCCGGGCCGCGCACGGCATGATTGCCGAACCTGATCCCGGACGATCGACGGGGGCCGCCGACGCCGCCGGTGAACGCCGTCGGACCGGTCACCACCCGCACTCGGCACCGCGGGGGGAAATCCGCCTGAGCCCCGCGACGCAGTCGGCGAGCGCGTCCCGAAAACGATCGATGTCCTCGACGCTGGTGCTCCGGCCGACGGTCACCCGCACTGAACCGTGGGCCAGGGGCGCCGGAACCCCCATCGCGACGAGCACGTGCGAGGGGTCCGCCGAGCTGGACGCGCACGCGGAGCCCGAGGAGACCGAGAATCCCTGCCGGTCGAGCAGGAGCAGCAGTGCCTCTCCCTCGACGCCGGCGATGGTGAAGCTGGCGTTGTTCGGCAGTCGCCGCTCGGGGTGGCCGTTGAGCCGCACCTGCTCGATGCCGCCGGTGATGCCCGATATGAGCCGATCCCGCAGCCTTGCGCAGTGCGCCGCGTCATCAGCCATCGCGCGCGCGGCGATCGCGGCCGCCTTGCCGAGGCCGACGATCCCCGGGACGTTGCAGGTCCCGGCGCGGCGGCCGGACTCCTGGCTCCCGCCGTGCAGCAGCTTCGCGAGCGGGGTCCCCTTGCGGACATACAACGCCCCGATCCCCTTGGGGCCGTAGAGTTTGTGCCCGGAGAGCGAGAGCAGGTCCACGCCCAGTTCGTCGACCGGGGTCGGGAGGTGTCCGTACGTCTGCACCGCGTCGGTGTGGAAGACGACGCCCGCTTCCCGCGCAATCCGGCCGATCTCCGCGATCGGCTGAACGGTGCCGACCTCGTTGTTCGCGTGCATCACGGAGACCAGCACCGTCTTCGG
The DNA here is from genome assembly GCA_031406795.1 of Candidatus Rokuibacteriota bacterium. GTDB lineage: Bacteria > JAUVQV01 > JAUVQV01 > JAUVQV01 > DATDCY01 > DATDCY01. The sequence goes on along the minus strand of JANOHV010000202.1, from coordinate 2,868 downwards.
AGTGATGGCGCGCCGCACGTCTTCGGGGTCCACGAGGCCCTGGCCGTCGACGGGCAGGATCGTGAGATCGCAACCCTGGCCGGCGAGGTCGTGGGCGGTTTCGAGGACGGCGTGGTGTTCGACGGCGGTCGTGATGATGTGGGCGCCCTCGCGCCCGCGGGCGAGCACCACGCCCCGGATCGCGTGATTGTCGCTCTCGGACCCGCCGCTGGTGAAGACGACCTCCGACGGGTCGGCGCCGAGCAGCCGCGCCACCTGCCCGCGGGCGAGGTCGACGGCGATCCGGGCGACCAGGCCCTCTTCGTAGAGGCTCGCCGGGTTGCCGAAGCGCTCGGTGAAATACGGCAGCATCGCCGCCACCACAGCCGGGTCCACCGGAGTGGTCGCCGCATGGTCGAGGTGAATCCGCTTACCTGACATCGATTGCCTCCCGTGACGATGGTCCGTGTGTGCTCATATATACTACAATCGCCATGGCGGTGCTAGTGAATATATAACCGCCATCAGTACTGCGAGGTGTTTCCTGTTCCTCCCCGGCATGCTCCCGAATGTCGGCTGGCTTCGAGCCTAGCGCCTTTCGCTCGTCAGCATGGCGACGAATGCGCCGCCGATGCCGTGGCGGTGCGGCCAGGTGCGCAGAAAGCCCCGGGGGGTCAGCAGATCACCGAGGTTCCCGATTCCCCCGGCCGGTGAAGATTGAACCCCGATCCTGGCGACCTGGAAACCCGGGTGCGTCTTGAGGAACCGGGTAATCACGTCCTCGCCCTCCTCGGGCTCCGTGGAGCAGGTGCTGAACACGATCCGGCCGCCGGGGTCGAGCAGAGCCGCCGAACGCTCGAGGAGACGAAGCTGCAGCTCCGCGAGGCGTTTCGGGTCGGAGGCCTTCTTGGCCCACTTGATCTCGGGGTGGCGCGGGATCGTCCCGAGCGAACTGCAGGGCGCGTCCAGCAGGACCGCATCGAAGCGCTCGTCGCCGCAGGTGCCCGGATCGAGCAGGTCGCCGCGGCGCGGCTCGATCCCTTCGGCGCCCAGGCGGCGGGTATTCTCCGCAAGACGCGCCAGGCGGCTGGAGTCCTGGTCGACGGCGACGATCCGCGCCTTGTTGCCGGAGAGCTCGGCGATCTGCGTCGCCTTGCCGCCGACGCCGGTGCACGCATCGAGGACGCGCTCCCCGGGTCGCGGGTCCAGCACCAGCGCGGCCAACTGCGACGACTCGTCCTGGAAGTAGATCGCCCCCTCGCGAAAGGGCGCCGTCCCGGTGAGCGCGCCGGCGCCGCGCACGTGCAGCGCATCGGGCGTGTAGCGTCCGGGCTCGACTTCGAAGCCGGCCGCGGCGAGCGCGCCGGCGACCTCCGCGGGCGTGGTGCGCAGACGGTTCACCCGCAGGTGCGGGGAGGGGTGGGTGTTCATCGCCTGCAGTAGCAGCGCGGCTTCGGCGGCACCGAGCCGCTTCACCCAGCGTCGCACCATCCAGTGCGGGAAGGAGTGAAAGGCGGCGAGCCAGGAGAGTTCGTCGCTGAAGTCCGCGCGCCGGGGCTGGTTGACGGCATCCTCCCCGATGCGCCGCAGCAGCCAGTTCACGAAGCCGGCGGTCTGGGGCGCGAGCGTGCGGGCCAGGTCGACGCTCGCCGACACCGCGGCATAGGCGGGGACCGAAGGGGTGAACAGCAACTGGTAAACGCCGATGCGGGCGGCCGCCAGGGCAGGTGGGACGATGCGCTCGATCTCCTTGCCGGCCGCGTGGGCGATGATCCAGTCGACCCGCGAGAGGTGGCGCACCACGCCGTGGGCGAGTTCGGCGGCGAATCGCTCGTCGCGCGGATCGAGACGCGCCGTTTCTCCCGCACGGGGGCCGCCCTCGCGGCGATTCCCGAGCAAGGCCTCGATCAGGCGGGTGGCGCGCTCTCGTGAGGAAATCGGTGGCATCATGGGATGATTCATACCACGAGCTTTGAGCGGAGGGCCATGGAAAAACGTGCTCTCAAGGCCGGGGCTGTCCGCAACGACAGGTTTTTGCGCACGAGGCTGCCGCCCTGCTGAGCGCCGATCTCAGAGGCAAAAAGTTTGAAATATAGAGAAATATTAAGATATTGTAAGATTTTGGAAAACAAATGCCATAATTGTCTGATATCGGCCGTTGGCGACCATCATGGTTTCGTATCATTCAAATTATTCTCTTGATATATGCACCATCAACCCCTATATTGTGGGCCTGTTAGCAGTCGGTGACGGGGAGTGCTAACGTCAGGCTCTCCGTTGAAGGGTAGAGTCACTACCAAAAAGCACGAAAGGAGCAACACGACTATGGCGTCAAAGATTCGTCCCCTGCACGACCGGATTCTGGTGAAGCGTCTCGAAGAGGCCGAAAAGACCAAGGGCGGCATCATCATCCCTGACTCGGCAAAAGAGAAGCCGATCATGGGTGAAGTGATCGCGACGGGCAAGGGCAAGATCAAGGACGACGGCACCGTGCTGGCGCCCGATGTCAAGAAGGGCGACAAGATCCTCTTCGGCAAGTACAGCGGCACCGAAGTCAAGATCGACGAAGACGAGTACCTGATCCTGCGCGAGGATGACATCCTCGGCGTAATCGAGAAGTAGTTCGCCGCCCCACTTCAGCACTGACTGATATCAAGCGAAGGAGATAATAAAATTATGGCTAAGCTTCTGAAGTACAACGAAGAGGGGCGCTCGGCGATCCTCCGGGGCGTGAACCAGCTGGCGAACGCCGTCAAGGTCACGCTCGGCCCGAAGGGTCGCAACGTCGTCATCGACAAGAAGTTCGGTTCGCCGGTCATCACCAAGGACGGCGTGACGGTCGCCAGCTGGTTCACGCCCCGGAGGATCGCCGAGCGCCCCTCTTCGTTG
>JANOHV010000173.1:0-12647 GCA_031406795.1 Candidatus Rokuibacteriota bacterium | reverse complement strand
TGGGGAAGGGGACCGGGCTGGGGCTGGCCACCGTGTACGGCATCATCAAGCAGAACGAGGGCTACATTCACGTCTTCAGCGAACCGGGGAAGGGGACGAGCGTCAGGATCTGCCTGCCCAGGTGCTTCGGTGTCGTCACCGAGGCGTCGGCCGCGCCGTCCGCCGAAATGCCGCGCGGCCGCGGGGAGGCGGTGCTGCTGGTGGAGGACGAGGAGTCGATCCTGATGCTGGGGGCGGCGATGCTCGAGCAGCTGGGGTACGCGGTGCTTTGTGCCGGCACGACCGGCGAGGCATTGCGGCTGGCCCGGGAGCACCGCGGAGCGATCCGCCTGCTGATCACCGACGTCATCATGCCGGAGCTGAACGGCCGGGACCTGGCGCGGCGGCTGAAGGTGGAGATCCCGCAGCTCACGTGTCTGTTCATGTCCGGCTACACTGCCGACGTGATCGCCACCCACGGCGTGCTGGAGGAGAACGTCCGGTTCATCCAGAAGCCGTTTTCGCTCCGAGAACTCGCCGCCAAAGTCCGCGAGGCCCTTGATGAACCCGGGGGCGACGCCGGCGCGCCGCCGGCCGCACCGTGCGCGCCAGGCGCGCCAGGCGGCGCCGCGCCCTGGCGGGTGCTCTGCGTCGAAGACGAAGCGCCGCTGCTGGAGCTGGTCCGGCGCTACCTCGAGCGGCACGGCTGCGTCGTGGCCGGGTACACCGACCCGGCTGCGGCGCTCGCGGCGTTCCGGCGCGACCCGGCGGCGTACGATTTCGTCGTGACCGACCTGGCGATGCCGGGGATGACCGGGATCGAACTGGCCCGGGAACTTCTGGCGGCGCGGGGCGACACGCCGATCGTGCTGACATCGGGGTACGTCACGGCCGAGCACGGCCAGGCGGCACGGGCGCTGGGCGCCCTCGCGCTGATCCAGAAGCCGGGGACCGTCGAGGAACTGGGCGCCCGTCTTGTGGCGCTCTTCCGCACCGGCGGGCCGGCGTAACCCTTCATTGAACGGTGGCCCGATCAGTACCGTTCGCCCTGAGCCCGTCGAAGGGCGCTTGTATGAAGACTTCCCGTTCGTGGTTCGACCGTTCGTCAAGCTCACGGCTCACCACGAACGGGAAAAGTTACTGCACTTCACTGAACGGTTACCGGCCGGCGCCGCGCGCAGCTTGACATTGCGGCGGCGCGGGGAGAGGATTCCCCGCCCATGAGCATGTCCGATCAGCGCGAGATCCGTTTCAACTACACCTCGGCCGACGACCGCCAGGTGGTCACGCTGCTGCTGGGCGCCGCGGGGTGGGCGGCGATCGAGCGGCTGCGGGCCAGGCGCGTGACGGGCCGCCTGGCCCGCCTGCTGATGCGCGTGCTCGGCGAGATCTTCATCCACCGGCGCAACCCCTTTCTGGTCGAGGAACTCGTGCTCGACCCGAAGCGCCGTCGCCACCTGTTCGGCAGCCTCGCGGACGATCTCGGGCTGATCGGCCGCCAGGCCGGCGACGATCCGCTCGTTCATGAAGTCCTCGAGCGGGCGACGACGCTGCTGGCGGCGTTCCGCCGCGAGATGGCCGGAATCCCGGCCGAGCGCGAGCGGATCCGCCGCAGTCTCGGGGCGGTCGTCGGGGCGACGAATGTGCTGTTCGACCCCTTCTCGCTGGTCTCTCATGCGACCGACGCCACCGACTGGCGCCTGTACCTGCCGGCGGCCGTGGTCTTCCCGACCGACGCGGGGCAGGTGCAGCCGCTGCTGGCGGCGATCGCCGGGCTCGGGCTGCATGCGATTCCCCGCGGGGCGGGCACCGGGCTGACGGGCGGCGCGGTGCCGCTGCAGGCAGGGTGCGTCATCGTGAACACCGAGCGGCTCGATCGGATCCGCGGGATCGAGGCGCGCGACTTTACGCTCCCGGATGGTCGCCCGGTGCGGGCGCAGGTCATGATACTGGAGGCCGGCGTGGTCACCGAACGCGCGATGGAGGCCGCCGCCGAGCGCGGGCTGGTCTTCGCGACCGACCCGACGAGCGCCTGGGCCTGCACCATCGGCGGCAACATCTCCGAGAACGCCGGGGGCAAGACCGCGGTGCGCTACGGGACCTGCATCGACAACCTGCTGGCCTGGAGCATCGCGATGCCGGGCGGCTCGTTCACCGTGCGGCGGCTCGACCACCCGCTGCGCAAGATCCTGCCGGGGGACACGGTGCGCTGGCGCGTCGAGGACGCAGCGGGGAGCGAGGTGCGCACGATCGCGCTGCCCGCCGGCGAAATCCGCTGTGCCGGGCTCTGGAAGGACATCACGAACAAGGCGCTCGGCGGCGTGCCGGGACTCCAGAAGGAGGGGACCGACGGCGTCATCACCGCCGCGGAGTTCGTCCTGCACCCGCAGTACGAGGCCGCGGCCACCCTGTGCCTGGAGTTCTTCGGCGACGACATGGACGAGGCGAGCGAGGTGATCCTCGAGTTGGTGCGCGCCTTCCCCGACGGGGGGGGCGAGGCGCTGGAGGCGCTCGAGCACTTCGACGGTCAGTACGTGCGGGCCATCGACTACCGTGTGAAGGCGGCGCGGGCCGGGACGCCCAAGGCGGTGCTGCTCGTCGACGTCGTCGGGCACGACGACGCCCAGCTCAGGCGCGCGGTCGCGACGATCCGCGCCATCCTCGAGCGCCACGCCAACACCGAGGTCGCGGTCGCGCGCGACGCGATCGAGGCGAAGCGCTTCTGGGCCGACCGCAAGCGGCTCGGCGCGATCGCGGCGCGCACGAATGCCTTCAAGCTCAACGAGGACGTCGTGCTCCCGCTCGAGGCTCTCGCGGAGTTCTCCCGCTGGGTCGACGCGGTGAACCTCGAGGAGGAGCGCGAGAACCTCGGCGAGCTGGTCCGGCGGCTGCGCGATTACTTCGAGGCGGCGCCGCCCCAGGAGGACCCGCGGTGGGCCGACGGCAAGATCACCCGCGCCCTCGACCTGTGCGAGGAGACGCTCGAGGCGCTCTCCTGGGAGGGCGCCGAGGCGATGCGCGGCGGCACGGCGATCGAGGGACTGCTCGCGCAGTTGCGCGAGCTGGTGCGCGGCTACCCGGCCCTCGCCGCGGGGATCGAGGGGATCGTGGGCTTCGTGCGCTCGCGGCTGGTCGTGCTGGCCACGCACATGCACGCCGGCGACGGCAACGTGCACGTGAACATTCCGGTCATGTCGAACGACCGGCCGATGCTCCGCCGCGCCGAGGCCGCAGTCGACCGGTTGATGGAGAAGACCGCCGCGCTCGGCGGCGTCTGCTCGGGAGAGCACGGCATCGGCGTCACCAAGCTCAAGTACCTCGCCCCCTCGTTGCGCGCGGCCCTCGCGGCCTACCGGCGCGTCGCCGACCCCGGGGGACTGATGAACCCGGGCAAGCTCGAGGACCTGGCGGCGCTCGAACTGATCTTCACCCCTTCGTTCAACCTGCTCGAACTCGAGGCGCGGATCCTGAAGCACGGCCTGCTCGAAGACCTGGCGCTCCGGATCGCCCACTGCGTGCGCTGCGGCAAGTGCAAGCCGGATTGCTGTGTCTTCTACCCGGGCGGCGGCCTGTTCTACCACCCGCGCAACAAGAACCTGGCGATCGGCGCACTGGTCGAGGCCCTGCTCTACGACGCGCAGCGCGAGCGCGGCGGCGCCTTCGAGTTGCTGCGCAATCTCGAGCAACTCGCCGACCACTGCACGCTCTGCCACAAGTGCCTCAAGCCCTGCCCGGTGGGCATCGATACCGGGGAGGTCTCGATTCTCGAGCGCGAAATCCTCACCGCCCACGGCTTCAAGCACACGGCGCTGGCGACCCGGGCGACCCTCGGTTACCTCGAGAGCATCTCGCCGCCGGCCATCCGCCTGTTCGGCGCGGTGGTGCTCGGCGCCGGCGGCGCCACCCAGCGCCTCGTCGCGCGCGCGGTGCGGCCGCTGCGAAAACCGGCCGGCGCGGGGCGCGGCTCGCTCTTCGGCTCGCCGCTGCCCCCCCCCGACCCGATCGGGTTGCGCGACGTTCTTCCCCGCTGCGAACCGGACCAGGCGCTGGTGTTCGAGCCGGAGGGCGCGGCGCGGGCGACGGTCTTCTATTTCCCCGGGTGCGGCTCCGAGCGGCTCTATGGCTCGGTCGGGCTCGCCGCGCTGCATCTGCTGCTGGCGCGCGGGGCGCGGGTGGTGCTGCCGCCCCCGTACCTCTGCTGCGGCTTTCCGGCCTACGCCAACGCGCGCACCGAGATGCACGGGCGCATTTCGCTGCGCGACGCTATCCTCTTCGCGCAGATCCGCGAGATGTTCAGCCACCTGGCCTTCGACGCGGTGGCCGTCACCTGCGGCACCTGCCGCGAGTCGCTTGTCGCGCTGGAGGTCGGCAAGGTGTTCGGTTGCGCGGTGACGGATGCGCCGCGGCTGGCACTGGATCTCGGCGCGCCCGTTGCGATCGACGGTGATTTTCTTTATCACACCCCCTGCCACGACTCGCTCGACGGCCGCGGGGCCGCGCTCCTCGCCGCCGCGGGCGCCACCATCGTCGTGGTGCCGCACTGCTGCTCGGAGGCCGGGACGCTCGCTCTTTCGCGGCCGGACATCACGGGCGCCATGCTGCACCGGAAACGCGCGGCGCTCGCCGAAGCCCGCACCGGCCGGCGGGGCACCGCCGTGCTGCTGACCAACTGCCCATCCTGCCTGACCGGCCTCGGCCGCAATCGCGACCTCGGCGTCGAACCGCGCCACATCGCCGTCGAACTGGCGCGCGCCCTCTCGGGGCCGGGCTGGCTCGAGACGCTCCGGGAGCGCGCGCGGACAGCCCAGCCGGTACGGTTCTGACGGTTTACGACAGTCCGAGACGCCGCCGGCGCGGGGGGTGAGGTCCGCAGCGAAAGGCCTCTGCAGCTTGCACAGTCCGGTGTCGCGTCGTTGCGAGGACCCCTGCCGTGTACTACAATCCGTGCGTGAAACAGCCATCGATTCAGGACGCCGTCAAGCTCATTGCGGATAACGCCGTCGCCGCTCTCGGCTTGAACGGCGCCTAGACGGGCTCCGGTGGCGCAGCTTGCGGTGGCGTCGTCGGGCGCCGTGCTGCGCGACCCGCTCGTGCGCGCCGTGCGTCGCGAGGCGAAGCGGCTGATGGCTGCCGGGCGCGGCAGTCACGGTTTCGATCACGTCGAGCGGGTGCTCGCGCTCGCGTTGCGGCTCGGCGCCGAGAGCGGCGCCGACGAGCGGGTGCTCGCCCTCGCGGCGCTGCTGCACGACATCGGCCGCGCCCGCGAGGACGCGGACGCCGGAGCGAACTGCCACGCCGCGACCGGGGCGGCCATGTCCCGGGAGATCCTCCTGCGGCTCGGCGCCGACGCCCGGTGCGCCTCTCACGTCGCGGAGTGCGTGCGTTCCCATCGCTTCCGGGGGGCGGCCCGTCCCGTGAGCCGCGAAGCGAAGCTGCTCTTCGACGCCGACAAACTCGACTCTCTCGGCGCGGTCGGGGTCGGCCGGGCCTTTCTCTTCGCCGGGGAGATCGGCTCCCGGCTGCACAACTCGCCGGCCGCGGCCCGTCGAGCGAAGGCCTATAGCCCTGGGGACACCGCGACGCGCGAGTGGCTCGTCAAGCTGCGCCATCTGCCCGCGCGGCTGCTGACGGCGGCGGGCAGGCGCATGGCCGACGATCGCGCCGCCTTCGCGGCGGCGTTTTTCGCCCGATTCGACCAGGAAGTCGCGGGAAAGCGATGACGACGGTGCGCCGGGTCTGCCGCGGCGCCGCCCTGTGCGCGGTGCTGGCGTCTGCCGCCTGCGCGACGGACGGCGCGCCGCGGCGCGAGAGCACCACCGAGGAGCGCGACATCCTCACCCGCCAGCAGCGGGTGACCAGCATCGGCGCGGCGTTTCCGCTGCTCTGGGACGCCGAGGTGCTCGACATGCTGCGCCGCACCGGCGGGGACATCGCGGCGGCGGTCGGGGCGCCCGTGGAGGCCTTTCACTACTACATCATCGACAAGCCGGTCCTCAACGCGTTCACCTCGCCGACCGGGGACATCTTCTTCTTCACCGGGCAGCTGGCGGCGATGCGCTCGTCGAGCGAACTGGCCGGTGTCCTCGCCCACGAGATCGCCCACGTCCAGGCCGGCCACTACGAGCGGCTCTCGCGCAGCGCCTCGCTCGGCACGATCCCGGCAATTGCGGCGATCATCCTGTCCGGGGGCAACCCCGCGGTTTTCGCCGGAGCGCTTGCGCTGCTCGAGTCCTACCAGCTGGCGTTCTCCCGCGAAATGGAGGAAGAGGCGGACCGGCTCTCGATGATTTATCTGCGCCGGACTTCGTACGACCCCCGCGGCCTGCTCGGGGCGCTGCGGCTGATCGAAGCCGGAGAGCGCTTCATGCCCTCCGACGTTCCCGAATCGCTGCGCACCCACCCGCTCACCCCCTCGCGCATTGGCGCGCTTCAGAACGGCCTCGGCCTGCCCCCCGGCGAAATCTATCGGCCGGGCGGGGACCCCGCCTGGGATCGCGTCCGGGCGATTCTGCTCGCCATCGACGAGCCGGCCCGCGCGTTGCGCGAGTTCGGCGGCCGGGCGCTGTCCGGAGCCGCGCTCGATCTCGATCTGCTCGGGGTCGTCCACGCCCGCCGCGGCGACCCGGTCGCGGCCGCCGGGCAATTTCGCCGCGCGGTCGATCTGGCGCCCGGGGAGGCTCGGTACGCGATCGATCTCGGACTGGCGCTCTGGGCGCTCGGGGACGCCCCCGGCGCGCGCGCCGAACTCGGACGGGCGCTGAAGCTCCCGGGCGGCGCCGCCAGTGCCTACGCCTGGTTCGCCCTCGGGGAGATCGCCCGCGCCGAGGGTCGGGACGCCGAAGCGCTGGAGCGGTACGCGCGTGCCACCGAACTCGGGCCGCCGCTCGCCGAGGCCCACTATCAGTACGCGCTGGCGCTCAGCGGCACCGAGCGTCTCGGCGAGGCGGACTTCCATTTCGCGCGGGCCGCGGGCTTGCGCGGGGATTACGCCGGGGCGCTCGCGAGCTACCGGCGCGCGCGCGAACGGCTTGGTGCCGACGCGACCTGGTCGGCGCGGATCGACGCCGCGCTGGCGCACATGGAATGAGAGGGCCTCGACGCACCCCTCGCCGCCGCCGGGTGTGGTATCGTAGCGGGCAATAATCGTCGGGGAGGATGGCGCCGTGGGCACACAGGGATCGATTCCGGGATTTTACGGGCGGCGCGAGCTGCTTTTCGCGACAAAACCAGATCCGGCGGCGCTGAGCGCTCACGGCCGGGTCTTCCTCGAGGCCGGGCTGCTGGACAGCGCGCTCGAGTCCTTCGCGATGGCCGGCGACAGCGCGGGTCTCGCGCGCGTCGAAGAAGCCGCGCGCCTCGCGGGGGACACCTTCAGCCTCGTTCCGGCGCTCAAGGCCCTGGGGAAAACGGCGACCTCGGCCGAGTGGGTCGCCATCGGCGAGACGGCTTTGACGGCGGGCATGCTCTGGTTCGCCTATCGCGCCTTCGAGAAGGCCGACAATCAGGGAGGCCTGGAGCGCACCCGCGCGGCAATGCACGCCGCCGGCATCAGCCCCGAGTAACGGGCGCTGAAAAGGGCCCATCTGCGGCGTTGCACACCTCCCCACTCCCTGCGGCAGGCACCAGCCTGCCTCAGTCGTCGGATCGGCGTGCGCCTTGCACCTGGACCCTTTTGAGCACCCTCTCCGCGACGTAACCGGTCGTGTATTCCACGGTACCATCTGGCGCATGGTAGAATGGGCGCTGCGATGAAGATAACCGTGAGGTATTTCGCCCTGCTGCGCGAGCGGATGGGGTGCGACTCGGAGGTTCTCTCCCTCGAGGACGCCGGGCCGACCGTCGGTTGCGTGCGCGGGCTGCTCGCCGACCGCGTCCCCGCGCTCGGCGCTTTTCTGCGCGGCGGGACGCTGCTGGTCGCCGTGAATCGCGAGTATGCGGCTGTGGACACCGTGCTCAGGGACGGGGACGAAGTCGCCCTGTTCCCGCCGGTGACGGGCGGGTAGGGCGGGAGGGCATGGAGCCGCTCGACGGCAAGGTCCGCGTCCAGCGCGAACCCTTCGACACCGGCGCCGAACTGGAGCGGCTCAAGGCGGCGTCCCGGCGCATCGGGGGAGTGGTGCTCTTCGTCGGCGTCGTGCGGGAGTTCTCGCAGGGCCATGGGGTGACGAAGATTCTCTTCGAGCATTTCCCCGGGATGGCTGAAGCCACGCTGGCGGAACTTCGGGATACCGCCCTCCGCCGGTTCGGCCTGATCGACCTCATTCTGATCCACCGCGTCGGCGAACTGGCGCCGGGCGACGACATCGTGCTCATCGCCGCCGCCGCCGAGCACCGTGCCGCGGCTTTCGAAGGTTGCTCCTGGTGCATCGAAGAACTGAAGAAGGTGGTGCCGATATGGAAGAAGGAGCACGCCCCCGACGGGGCCGTCTGGCTGGAGACGCATCCGTGAAGCGCCCGTCCCGAAAACTCAGCCATCTCGATGCCGGCGGCCGGGCGAAGATGGTCGATGTCACCGGCAAGCTCGAGACGTCGCGGGAGGCCGTCGCCGAGGCGACCGTCGTGATGGACGCGGCGACCTGGGCGCTCGCGGCGGCCGGGAAAGCGGCCAAGGGAGACGTGCTGGGGGCGGCCCGCCTGGCCGGCATCATGGCCGCCAAGCGCACCCCGGACCTGATCCCGCTTTGCCACCCGCTGCTGCTCTCCCAGGTCGACGTCACCTTCGACGCGCGTCCGGCGGCGCAGGGCAAGACCGCGGTGCGCATCCTCGCGGTTGCGCGTTGCTCCGGGCAGACCGGCGTCGAGATGGAGGCGATGACCGCGGCGGCCGTCGCGGCGCTCACCGTCTACGACATGTGCAAGGCGGTGGATCGCTGGATGACGATCCGGGATGTGCGCCTGCTCGAGAAGCGCGGCGGCAAGTCCGGTGCCGTGCGCCGTCCCGGCCGCCGGCTCTAGAGATGTCCGAGGATACCCGGGTCGTCTCCTATCTGCGTCTCTCGGTCACCGATCGCTGCAACCTGCGCTGCATGTACTGTATGCCGGAGTCGGGCATCCGCATGCTGCCGCACCGGGAAATCCTCTCCTTCGACGAAATCGCGGGGATCCTCGGTGCGGTCGCCGGCCCGCTCGGCCTGCGGGGCATCCGCGTCACCGGCGGGGAACCCCTGGTGCGCGGCGGCATCGTCGACCTGGTGCGACGCCTCGCGCGCCTGCCGGGTGTCGACGATCTCTCGATGACCACCAACGCCCTGCTTCTGCCAAGGTTTGCCGGGGAGCTGCGGGAGGCGGGACTGCTCCGGGTGAATGTCAGCCTCGACACCCTGCGCCCCGAACGCTACCGGCGCATCTGCCGCGGGGGCGACCCGGAGCAGGTGTTCGCCGGGATTCAGGCCGCCGAGGCCGCGGGTCTCGAGCCGGTGAAGATCAACATGGTGGTCATACCGGGGATCAACGACGACGAGATCGAAGACATGGCCCGTCTCACGATCGAGCGGCCCCGGCACGTGCGTTTCATCGAATTCATGCCGGTCGGCAACTCCGACCTCCAGCGGGAGCGGAGCTACATCCCGAGCGCCGAACTGCGCACCCGGATCGCCGCCCGCTTCGGTCTCGAGGAGTCGCCCGTCGCGCCGCAGGGGCGCGGCCCGGCGCACTACTGGCGCATCCCGGGTGCGGTCGGGACGGTCGGCTTCATCAGCCCGCTCTCGCAGCACTTCTGCGCCAGCTGCAACCGCATCCGGCTCACCGCGGACGGCTGGGTGCGCACGTGCCTGCTGACCGACCGCATCGGCGTCGACGTGAAGACCCCCTACCGCGACGGCGTCCGGGGCGAAGGGCTGGTCGCGCTGTTCCGCGAGGCGATCCGGCTCAAGCCTCCTTCCCACGATCTGTTGCCCAGCGGGAACGGGAACGGGACCTACATCCGCACCATGTGCCAAATAGGGGGCTAGCGGGCCGCGGCTCCGCGTATCTTCCCTCAGTGACGCTCCAGCCGCTTCGCCAATGTACATGACGGTAGCGGAGAGGCTGTTCAAAAGGATCCGTATGCAAGGCAGCCCCCCCGAAGCGGTGACTGAGGCGGGCTCGTGCCCGCCGCAGGCCCCACCCACTCGCTGCGCTCGCAGGTGGCAGGGTCGGCACCGCCGCAGACGGGTCCTTTTCAGCGGCCGTGACGGAGAACGGCGAGCAGTTCGGCGTGCACCCGTCCGTTCGAGGCGATGATGTCGCGCACCGGCAGACGCCAGGGGCGCCCCGCGAACCCGGTGACCCGACCGCCGGCCTCCTCGATCAGCAGCGAGGCGGCTGCGATGTCCCAGGGTCGCAGTTTGAGCTCCCAGAACCCGTCGAAGCGCCCGGCCGCGACGTACGCCAGGTCGAGGGCTGCGGCACCGGCCCGGCGGATGGCCAGGCAGCGGGTGACGAGGTTGGTGAAGTGGTCGATGTTGGTGCGGCGGCCGCGGCGGATGTCGTAGGGGAACCCGGTGGCCAGGAACGCCTGATCGAGCCGCGCCTGCTCCGACACCCGCAGGCGCCGGCCGTTGAGGAAGGCCCCCTTTCCGCGGATAGCGGTGAACAGTTCGTCAAGCAGCGGCTGGTAGACGGCCGCGACGATCACGCGCCCGGCGCGGGCGAGCGCCACCGAGACGCAGAAATACGGGAAGCCCCGGGAGTAGTTGGTCGTCCCGTCGAGCGGATCGACGACCCAGAGGTGCTCGGCGTCCCCGGCGCGCGGGTCGCTCTCCTCGGCGAGGACCCCGTGCCCGGGGAATGCGCGGCCGATAATCGAAAGGATCCTCTTTTCGCAAGCTCGGTCGATCGCCGTGACGAGGTCGATCTCCCCCTTGTGCTCGACCCGCTGCACCCCGCCGAAGGCGGCACGCTGGATCCGCCCGGCCGCGCGGCAAGCCCGCACCGCAACATCGAGGTACGCGCGCTCAGGGTCGTTCTTGCTCATAAGCGCCTCGGTTTACGGAATCAGCAGCGGGCAAGCCATCGCCCGGGAATCGCTCATTGTCCCCCTCCCCCGGGGGGGAAAGCCGGCGGGAGCAAAGCGATCCGTCCGAACTCCCGGGGCGCGGTCGGTACCGCGCGCCGAACGAAATCGGCGAGCCCCCGCGGCAGCAGAGCAGGAAAAGCGCCTCGTCTCGCCGTTTTCGTTAGGGTGGGGGACCGGAGAGCCTCACTCCTTCTCTCCGGCCCCCCTGGGGTAGGGTAGGGAGGGTACACCACTATAGATTCCGCTCCCCGGGAAAAGTTCCCGGGTCGAGATCCCACCCGCCGAGGGTGGCGAACATCGCCTCGTCGGTGAGGTCGAAGTTGATGGGGGTGACCGAGATGAACCCGGCCGAAACCACCGCGTCGTCGAGCCTCGAACCGGCGTCGGCCTGGTCCTCGAGCCGTTCACTGACCATCCAGTAGTAATGACGGTCCCGCGGGTCGTTGCGCCGGTCGAACGACTCGAGGACGCGCACGCGCCCCTGTCGCGTCTGGACGGCGCCGCGGATCTCGGCGGCCGGGAGGGGAGGGATGTTCACATTGAGCGAAACGCCGCGCGGCAGGCCGCGACGGCCGATCTCGATGGCCAGCCGACGCGCATAAGCCGCGGCGGCCGAGAAGTCGTGGTAGTGCCGGGCCGCGAGCGAGAAGGCCGCAGCGGGCAGGCCGAGCATCGCGGCCTCGGTGGCGGCCGAGACGGTGCCGGAGTAGAGCAGGTTCGTGCCCATGTTGGCCCCCTGATTGATGCCGGAGAGCACCAGGTCAGGCGGGCGTTCGAGGATGGCGCGCACCGCAATCTTCACGCAGTCGGCCGGGGTCCCGGAAACCGCGTGCCCGGTCAGTCCGCCCGGGCCGGTGTAGTCGGCCACCCGCAGCGGGTCGGCCAGCGTGATCGCATGCCCGACGGCGCTGCGCTCGCTGTCGGGGGCGACGACGGTCACCTCGCCGAGGTCGCGCACGGCCCGCCACAGGGCTTCGATCCCCGGGGCGGCGATCCCGTCGTCGTTGGTGATGAGGATGCGCACGAGGTCCGCGGTCCCGGGGTTACTTGCCAGCCTTCTTGCTGGCGACCGGTTTGGCCGCGGGCTTCTTCGTCTTTGCGGCGGCGGTCGCGGCCGCGAAGCGCTCGACCATGGCGAAGGCGAGCGAATCGGGGTGCTGCTTCGGCGGGGTCTTCATGAAGTAGGCGCTGGGGGCCTCGAGCACGCCGCCGATGCCGCGGTCGCGCGCGATCTTGGCACAGCGGATCGCGTCGATGACCACGCCGGCGGAGTTGGGCGAGTCCTCGACCGAGAGGCGGCATTCCAGCTCCATCGGCACGTCGCCGAAGTGGCGGCTCTCGATGCGCAGGAAGCACAGCTTGTTGTCCTTCTGCCAGGGCACGTAGTCCGAGGGGCCGACGTAGACGTCGTCGGGCTTGATCTCGAGGCCGCGGGCGGCGATCTGGGAGACCACGGCGTTGGTCTTGCTGCGGCGCTTGCTGATCAGGCGGGCCTCCTCCTTCATGTTCAGGAAGTCGGTGTTGCCGCCGGTGTTGAGCTGGTAGGTGCGGTCGATGGGCATGCCGCGGTCGAGAAAGAGGTTGACCAGCGTGCGGTGCAGGATGGTCGCGCCGACCTGGCTCTTGATGTCGTCGCCGATCAGCGGCAGCCCGGCGCTCTTGAAGCGGTTGC
>JANOHV010000100.1:0-19117 GCA_031406795.1 Candidatus Rokuibacteriota bacterium | reverse complement strand
TCCTCGTGCTGCTTGTGCGGCGGGCACGAGCCCGCCTCCGCGCACACTCGTCACTGCCTTGCCAAGACGCGTCCTGACGCTCCCGCGTGACTCGGGCAGCATGTTCACAAAAACGTCGCAGTCGTGATGTCGAGTGCGTCGCGTTCGAGCGCCTCCGCGCCTCGGCTCTCAGGAGAGATTCGCCAGCAGCGAGCGCAGCACCCGTTCGACGACCGCGCGCAACGGCTGCGCGAGCTGCTCGGGCGCTTCGCCGCGATCCGCAGCCGCCCAGATCGCCGCGAGCGCCGCCGACTCCGCGCCGACCGCGGCCTCGACCCCGGGGCGCCAGTGCGCCGGGTATTCGCTCTCGACATAATCGCCGCGCCCGCGCCCGAAGTGCGCGACGGCGAGGTAGCGCAGGCCGGCCGCGGCGACGAGCTTCGATCGCACGCCGTCGCTCCAGCGGACGGTCGAAGTGTCCGCGCCGCGCATCAGGTTGTAGGCCTGCGCGAGACCGCGCGCGCCGGCGATACCGAGGAGGCCGCCGATCAGCGCGCCGGCGCCGAACGTCAGGCCGCCCGCGGCAAGGTCCGCTGCCAGCCCGCCGAGAGCGCCGGAGACGGCGGCGCCGATCACCCCGGCCTTGCCGGCGTCGGCGGCGGCATCGACGACGAAGTCCGTCGCGACGCGCGCGCGGATCTGCGCGGCGGCACTGCCCGCGAGCCCGTGCAGGGCGATCAGCCCGTCGGTCGCCAGGCGGATGCGCGCATCGGCGCGCCCGGCGAGCGCCTGCATTGCCGCAGCAATGCCGGCGCCGGAGCCGGCGCTTTCCCCGCGGACAAAGCCGGCGAGCCAGGCCCGGGCCGTCGCGCCGAGCGTCGGTGTCGCGACCTCCTCGCCGTCGCCGGCGACCGCGGCAAGTTCCGTCGCCAGCAGGTCGACCGAGCGTCGGAACACCTCTTCGTTGCGGGCGCGCCAGGCTGCGCCGAGCCGCGCGAACGTCTCGCGGGCGCCCTCGGGCAGCGCGGCGGCGATGTGCTCGAGCAGCGCGTGCTCCTTGACCCAGCAGCGCGCGAAGGCATCGAACGCCAGCGCGCCGCGCACCCACGGGTAGCCGCGCAGATGGGCGGCCCAGCGCTCGAGCTCGGCGCGCTCCTGCTCGGCCGGGCGCGGCGGACCGAGTTGATTCAACAGGACGAGAACCGGCTTGCCCGTCCAGCCGAGGACCTGCATTTCCGGGTCCAGATAGCCGGAGCCCGCCGGGTCCTCCGCCGCATTCACGAGATAGAGCACGACGTCGGCCACGTCGCGAACGTTGCGCGCCGCCAGCTGGCTGCTGAAGAACGGCCGGTCAACGTAGCGGTCCCAGACCTGAGCCAGCAACCAGCCGAGCGGGTTGCCGCTCTGGTTCAGCCGCCGGAGCAGGCGCGCGCTGTCGCCGAACCCCGGGGTGTCCCAGAGCCGCAGCGTGTCGCCCTCGGGCGATTCGATCAGCGTGTAGCCGGTGGCCGCGTCGGTGACGTGGGCGCCGTCGCGGATCTCGCCGATGTCGCGGCGCAACAGCGTGCGGGCGAGCGTCGTCTTGCCGATGTTCGTGTGCGAGATCAGGCTCAGGTCGATGGTCGCCATTCACGCTCCCGGCTCGGGCGGCGCGCCCGACTCGTGCGTGAATGCGACCTCGACGCCGTACCCGTCGACGAACGCGCGCCACAGGCGGCGACGTTCCTCGATGCGCCCGGCGGGTGCGGCCGCCTGGGCAAAACGCAAAGCGTACGCCGACTCGTCGAGGACGACGAGCAGCCGTTGTTCAGGCCGGACCCGCCGGGTGTGGTCGCGCGCGGCGACGATCGCGGCGCCGTGGTTCTCGGTCTCCGGCGTCGACGACAGATTCATCAGCAGCACCCGCCCGCCGACGCGATGCGCGTCGGCGTCGAAAGCCGACGGGATGGAACGTTCGTCGCCGTAGGCGATCGGCGCCCGCAGCTCCGGCTGAACGCCGCGCCCGTGGGTCGGCCGCAGGAGCACGGCGAGCTGCTCCACGGTGCCGGGAGGCGGCTCGAAGGCGTACGGCGTGACGCTGACGGCAACCGGCACCTGCTGCCCCGCGCCGAAGGCGAGTCGGGCGTACGCGACAATGTCGCCGGGAAGATGGCCGGACCCGCGGAGTCGTCGGCCGGAGAGCCAGGCGATCGACGCGAGGGTGAGCCGGGGGACCAGGACGATGGCCGTCAGCAGCAAAGCGATCAGGTGAATCCATGAGGCGGCCGCACCGCCGCCGCCCCCCGCGTCCCAGCGCAACTTCGCCACCTCCTCGATTGTCTGCGGCAGCTGGATGCCGGCCCAGGCGGCGATGCGTCCGAACAGCAGGTCGACCAGCCTCTTGACCTGCGCCGGCTCGAGAAACGTGCTCTCCCACCCGGCTTCGTAGCGCAGGACGAGTCCACGCAGATAGAGCCCGCAGATGAGCCCGGCGCTGAGCGCTGCGGCCCCGATGTGGAACCAGCGCCTCAGGTGCTGGCCGAGCAGCGGCGCCGCCGCCCCGCACCAGTCTGCGGCGAACCGACGGACGGCGTCGCCGAGCAGCGTGTCGACGTCGGCGGTCTTGGCGAGCAGCGGGGCGAGCCGTCGCCCGATCGCTTTCACGAAGGATCGGGTGAACGGCGGCCGGCCGCTCGCGCCGGCGCCCAGGCTGCGGAGTGCGCCGATCGCGAGCAGGAGGTACACCGCGAGATTCCAAAGGATCAGGCCGAGGACCGGCGGAGCCAGGATGTTGATCCGTCGCGAGCCGTCGAGCGCCGAAAGCCCGGCCCCGGTCGCGAAGACGGCCGCGAACAGGGCGAGTCCCACCCACGCCGGGGGACGGCACCGCCGGAGCACGGCCCGGAGCACCGGGTGGCGCTCGAGCAGCGGTCCGGCGAGGCTCGCGGCGCGGGCGGCGAGCGCCTGTTCAAAGGCGGGCGAATTGCGACCGGCGGCGATCTCGCCGGAGCCGAGCCCGGCCGATCGCAGCGCTTCGCGCGCGGCGCGCTCCCGGTCGCCGAACGGGATCAGGCTGCCGCTGCGGTCCGCCTCCTCGACGGCCTTGACCAGCAGCACTTCGAGCAGGGCTGAGTCGCGCATCGGCGGGTGAACTCAGGCGGCCTGGTCGATGGCGCGCTCGGGTCGGACGAGCGGCGGCCGCGAGAGCGGGGGCGTGACATGGCCTGGGTCCATAATTGTGCTCGCAGGGGAATCTTGGGATGACCGGGCCGGCATGTCAAGCGACGAATGCGTGAAAGACCCCGCGGCGCCGCCG
This sequence comes from Candidatus Rokuibacteriota bacterium, assembly GCA_031406795.1. GTDB lineage: Bacteria > JAUVQV01 > JAUVQV01 > JAUVQV01 > DATDCY01 > DATDCY01. Next base: position 15,843 of record JANOHV010000100.1, on the reverse strand, counting down.
GCTCCCCCTATCCAAGGCGGCGGGTGATGGCTATAGTGACGCGATGACGCTCGAGCAGAGCCTGCCTGCCGCCAGCGGCACCGGGAATGCGCGACGCCAGATCGTGACCGTCGTCCTACTCGTGCTCGGGGTTTCCGCACTGCATTACGCGACCGTCACCTCGATCCCGCTGCTCCACGATTTCTACCGGCGACTCTATTACATCCCGGTGGGGTTGGCCGCCGTCTGGTTCGGGGTGCGCGGCGGCGTGGTCGCCTCGGCGGCGGTGGCGGTGCTCTATGCCCCCCACATCCTGCTGCACTGGCAGCACATGGGTCGCGAAATCGCGAACCAGTTCATGGAGATCGCGCAGTACTTCGCGTTCTCCACGCTCATCGGCCACTTCGCCGGCCGGGAACGCCGGTACCGTCTGCGGAGCGAGCAGATCGCGGGGCAACTTGAGGACTCCTACCAGGAACTGCGGCGCCAGGCCGACATGATCCTGGAGATCGAGGGCCAGATGCGCCGCGCCGACCGGCTCGCCGCCGTGGGCGAACTCGCCGCGACGATCACGCACGAGATCCGCAACCCGCTTTCGTCGATCAGGGGGACCGTCGAAATACTTAAGGAGGATTTCCCGGCGAACTCCCCGAAAGCGGAGTTCTTCGAGATCCTGCTCAAGGAGACCGACCGGCTGAACAAGGTCGTCGAGGAGTACCTCGGCCTGGCGCGGTCGAAGGCGGCGGAAGGGGCGACGGCGTATTTCGACCTCGGGGAACTGGCCCGGCAGACGGCCGCGCTGGTCGGCGTCCAGACTGCGCGGCGGGGCGTGCGGCTGACCACGGCGATCGGCGCGCCGCTGCCCGTCCGGGGGAATCCGGTGCAGCTCAAGCAGGTCCTGCTGAACCTGCTGCTGAACGCGGCGCAGGCGACTGAGCCCGGGGGCGGGATCAGCGTGAGCGGCGCCGTGCGTGTCGGGTTGGTCAAGGGCCTCGAGTACCGCGACGTTGAAGGACGCCTGGTCGAGGTCGTCGTCGACGACGAGGGACCGGGCATCCCCGAGACGGACCTGGCGAAGGTCTTCCTGCCCTTCTACACCACGAGGCCCGAGGGGACCGGGCTCGGGCTCGCCATCAGCCTGCGCATCGCGGAGGCTCACGGGGGCGCCCTCAGGGCGGAAAACCGGCCGGGCGGCGGCGCGCGGTTCACGCTCTCGCTCCCGGCGGCCGGCGCGGACACGGAGGTGAGGCCGCATGACTGAACGAATCCTGGTTGTCGACGACGACGCGAGCCTGCGACGGGTGCTGGAGTACAACCTCGCCAAGGAGGGCTACGCCGTCCTCACCGCGGACTCCGGCGAGAAGGCGCTCGCGCTGCTGGGCGCCGAGCGCGTCGACCTGCTGATCACCGACATCAAGATGCCGGGGATGGACGGCATGGACCTGCTGCGGCGCGTGCGACAGGCCTCCCCCGAGACCCAGGTCATCGTCATCACCGCCTTCGGCACGATCGCGATGGCCGTCGAGGCGATGAAAGCCGGCGCCTTCGAGTACGTCGCCAAGCCGTTCAACCGCGACGAACTCTCGCTCGCCGTCCGCAAGGCGCTGCGGCTCAAGAGCCTGGAGCACGACAACGCGCGTCTGCGGCGCGAGGTCGAGAAGAAGTACGGTCTCGGGAACATCGTCGGCGACTCGCCGCTGCTGCAGCAGGTGTTCAGGGTGATCGAGAAAGTGGCCGACTCCGACGCCTCGGTGCTGATCACCGGGGAGAGCGGCACCGGCAAGGAACTCGTCGCCAAGGCCATTCACTACCGGAGCCTGCGGGCCGACAAGCCGTTCGTGGCCGTCAACTGCGCCGCGATTCCGCGCGAGCTTCTCGAGAGCGAGCTGTTCGGCCACAAAAAAGGCGCCTTCACCGGCGCCGTGCGCGACAAGATGGGGCGCTTCGAAGAGGCCGGGAGCGGCACCCTGTTGCTCGACGAGATCGCGGACCTGCCCGTCGAGCTGCAGGCAAAACTGCTGCGCGCGCTGCAGGAGCGGGAGTTCACGCCGGTGGGCGGCAACGGCGCACTGCGCTTCGAGGCCCGGGTGATCGCCGCCACCAACCGCGACCTCGAGGGCGACGTCGCCGAGGGGCGGTTCCGCGAGGACCTCTTCTATCGGCTGGCCGTGGTGCCGATCCACCTGCCGAGCCTGCGAGAGCGCCCCGAGGACATACCGCTGCTTGTCGCGCATTTCCTGCGGACGCTCGGCGGGGACCGGAAGGTCACGGTGAGCCGAGAGGCGATGGACGCCCTCAAGCGCCACCCCTGGAAGGGCAACGTGCGCGAGCTCGAGAACAACGTCGAGCGCCTGCTCGTGCTCGGCGATGCCGACGTCATCCGCCTCGAAGACCTGCCGGAGAAGATCCGCGCCCCGCGCCCATCCGGGACCGGACAGGACACTTCGGGTTTCTCGTTCACGTTTCCCGAGGAGGGGTTGTCGCTGGAGGAGGCCGAGAAGGCTATCGTCCTGGAAGCGCTGCGCAGGAGTGGCTGGAACCAGAGCCGCGCCGCGCAGCTGCTCAAGGTACCCCGACACCTGCTTCTTTATCGGATGGAGAAATTCTCGCTGCCGCGAAAGCCACCCGAAACAGTTCAGTCGTGAAGGTATCCCAGGACCCTCAGTGCCTGCTCCGCACGGGGCAGCTCCGCTGTTACAGCCCGGGCGGGCGGGAGATTTCCTGCCCCGGCAGCGCTCAGGACGCTGAGCTTCTGATCGGCCGGCCCTGGCCCGAACCCCGCTTTGTCGTGGACGGGGAGGTCGTGACGGACTGCCTGACCGGCCTAACCTGGTCTGGAGATGCCAATCCGGCACAGTATCCCGTCGGCTGGCACGAAGCGTTCGAGACGACAGCCGCGATGAACCGGGATGCCGCTTTCGGCCGCCGCGACTGGCGAGTGCCGAACCGGCGCGAGTTGCGCAGCTTGCTCAGTCACCAGGAGTCGCGTCCGGCCCTTCCGGCGGGGCATCCCTTCCGCAACCTTTTCCAGGGTTGGTATTGGACCTCGACCACGGCGGCGATCAGTCCGGCATTCGCCTGGTATGTGCACCTCGCGGGAGCACGGATGTTCTACGGGCACAAGCAGCGCTTCGCCCTGCTCTGGCCGGTTTGCGGCCAGACGGAAGTCGTCTTGCGGACCGGACAAGAGCACTGCTTCGACGAGTCGGGTGCGGAGGTGCCCTGCCAGAGGACCGGACAAGACGGCGAACTGCGCCTGGGGCGCCCCTGGCCCGATCCCAGATTCCGCACTTCGGAGGACGGGGTCATCGATTTGCTGACCGGGCTTTGCTGGAGGCGTGATGCCGACCTCTGCGGCGGGCCGGTCATTTGGGCGGAGGCGCTTGAGGCGGTCAGGACCCTCAACCGCAACGCTGGAACGTCCGAAGGTTGGCGACTACCGAACATCAACGAACTTGAATCCCTGGTGGACTGCGCCCGCCACTCTCCCGCCCTGCCGGCGCCGCACCCGTTCCGCAGTGTCGACGAGGAATACTGGTCGTCGACGACGAGCGTCTTCGAACCGGACTGGGCCTGGGCGCTCTACCTGGCGAAAGGGGCGATCGGGGTGGGTCAAAAGGGGGGCAGGTACTTCCGCGTCTGGCCGGTCAAGGATGCGGCGTCGTTGCCTGCGCGAGATCCCGACGATCTCGCGTCGTAGTCGGGCGTTCGCTGACGTGAGGCATTGTGCGACCGGGGTTGCAGCGAGTGCAGTTGTGTCAAATGAGCCGAAATTCAATTACGAGACAACTATTCCCGGGTTCGACGACGCCGCCCAGAAAGAATGCCAATAATTTCTTGTGAATTCCGGCCCCGATTCGGAAATTCTGAAACGCGGTGGACCCGATCAAGCGTCTCAAAATGTGACTGTGGAGCCCGAGCTTCCCCCTGGTTTTCCCTGTGGCCGCACTGAATATTGCAAAGCTTATCAAGCAGTTGTGTAGTGCGCGCCTCATCCGGATCAGGCAATGGCACAGTTGATGCCTTAGAGACGTAGGGTGCCGTCTTCCCTGACAACAAGGGGGATAGAGATGAAACGGTATGTGCTCGCAGCAGTTGTTGTCCTCTTGGCGGCGCCCGGCGTTGCGTCGGCGCAAATGATGGGCACGGGAATGAGTGGCAGCGACGCGCCGTCCCCGCCCGAGGCCCGGCAGGGGATGAGCGAGAGCGCACCGTCGGCAGCGGCAGCACCGCCGGCCGGCGCCGCGCCACAGCCAAACTCCGAGCATGAGCAGCATCACTAGGGCGATGGCGGTCTCTCGATGACGAGCGAGCGGCGAACGACGATAGCTCCTCGGCAGTTCACCTGCCCCATGCACCCGGAGGTCGTTCAGGACGGGCCGGGCATCTGTCCGAAGTGCGGGATGGCCCTCGAGCCGAAAGAACCGGCTCCGGCCACCCCCCAGCGGACGGAGTACGTCTGTCCGATGCACCCGGAAGTGGTGCAGCCCGCGCCGGGGATCTGCCCGAAGTGCGGGATGGCATTGGAACCCCGGGGCGCAACGGCGGAGGGGATTGAGGAAGACGCGGAGTATCGCGACATGCGCCGGCGCTTCATCGTCGGTGCCGTGCTCACGGTCCCTCTCGTCGCGATCGCAATGCGCGGCATGATTCCCGGCGGTCGCTCCCTCGAGTCCGTCGTGGGCGGCGGGATCCTCGGCTGGCTGGAGTTTATTCTGGCGACGCCGGTCGTTGTGTGGGCAGGGTGGCCGTTCTTCGCCAGGGGTGTCCAGTCGGTCGCCAATCGCAGCCTCAACATGTTCACGCTGATCGCGCTCGGCGTTTCCGTCGCCTATCTCTACAGTCTGGTGGCACTCCTCGCGCCGGGTCTGTACCCGGTTGCCATGCGTACCCACACGGGCCTGGTGCCCGGTTATTTCGAGGCGGCGGCGGTGATCGTCACGCTGATCTTGCTCGGCCAGGTCCTGGAACTGCGGGCGCGCAGCAGAACAGGCGCCGCGATCAAGGCCCTGCTCGGGCTCGCGCCCAAGACCGCGAGGAAACTCTCCGACAATGGCGAGGAGGCCGACATCCCGCTCGAGCACGTGCAGGTCGGCGACCGGCTCCGGATCCGGCCCGGGGAGAAGGTGCCCGTGGACGGCGAGGTGCTCGAGGGGGCCAGCAGCATCGATGAGTCCATGATTTCCGGCGAACCGATCCCGGTAGAGAAACACGCCGGCGACAAAGTGGTCGGCGCCACGGTAAACGCCAACGGCACCCTCGTCATGAAAGCGGAAAAGGTCGGCGCCGAGACCCTGCTGGCGCGGATCGTCCAGATGGTGGCAGCAGCCCAGCGCAGCCGCGCACCCATCCAGAGGCTGGCCGACGTCGTCTCGGGGTATTTCGTGCCGATCGTGATTGCGATCGCCGCTCTCTCCTTTCTCGTCTGGTATTTCGTGGGACCCGAGCCGCGACTGGCCTACGCCTCGATCACCGCGGTCTCGGTGCTGATCATCGCCTGCCCCTGCGCCCTGGGACTCGCCACGCCGATGTCGATCATGGTCGCAACGGGCAAGGGCGCGACGCTGGGGGTGCTCTTCAGGAACGCCGAGGCCATCGAGACGCTGCGCAAGGTCGACACCCTGGTGGTGGACAAGACGGGCACCCTCACCGAGGGCAAACCGAAGGTGACGCAGGTCGTGACGTCGGCAGGCATGGACGAGGCGACCCTCCTGCGGCTTGCGGCGAGCGTCGAGAAGGGCAGCGAGCATCCCCTCGCCAGCGCCATCGTCGCCGGAGCGAGCGAGCGCGGCGCGGGTACGGGCGAGGTCGTCGAATTCGTCTCCCACACCGGCAAGGGCGTCGCCGGCATGGTCGACGGGCGCACGGTGCTTCTGGGCAACGCCAAACTCCTGGAACAGTTTCAGATCGCCCCCGGCGGGCTAGCCGAGCAGGCGGAAGTACTCCGGGCGGAGGGGCAAACCGTCATGTTCGTAGCCGTTGACGGCAAGGTCGCCGGCCTGCTGGCGGTGTCCGACCCGATCAAGGAGACCACCCCGGAGGCGATCCGGCAACTCCATGACGAGGGGATACGCATCGTCATGCTGACCGGCGACAACCGGGTGACGGCGGAGGCGGTCGCGAAGAAGCTCGGCATCGACGAAGTGCTGGCCGAGGTGCTCCCGGATCAGAAGGCCGAGGCGGTGAAGAATCTGCAGGCGGCGGGCAAGGTCGTCGCGATGGCCGGCGACGGCATCAACGACGCGCCCGCCCTGGCGCAGGCACAGGTCGGCATCGCCATGGGCACGGGAACCGACGTGGCGATGGAAAGCGCCGGCGTGACCCTCGTCAAAGGCGACCTGCGCGGCATCGTGCGGGCGCGACGACTGAGCCGGGCGACTATGGCGAACATCAGACTGAATCTCTTTTTCGCTTTCATCTACAACGTGCTGGGCGTGCCGATCGCGGCCGGGGTGCTCTATCCCTTCTCCGGCATGCTGCTGAGTCCGATGATCGCCGCCGCGGCGATGAGCCTCAGCTCGGTGTCGGTGATCGGCAACGCCTTGCGGCTGCGTCGGGCGCGGGTTTGACCAGAGAAAGGAGGCCGGATAAAGTAGAAAGATCGGGAAGACCGGGCACAGTGCGATGAGTTCGACACCCCAAAAATGGAGAACGAGATGAAAAAAATCATTGCAGGAACAGCGGCGATTATCGGTTTCTCGGCCCTGGTGGCGACGGCCCAGATGATGCCCAGCGGCGGCATGGGCGGCGGGCAGCAGCCTTCCGGCGGCGGCATGATGGGCTCCCAGCCGTCCTCGCAGATGATGGGCGGACAGACGATGATGCAGCAGGACATGATGCGGGACATGACGGGGATGATGAGTCAGATGGACCAGGTCATGCAGAAAATGTCTCGCGGCATGGAAGGGCAGATGGCCATGGACCGGATGCAGAAGATGTCCGGGGGGATGGCCGATATGTCCGTGACGATGAAGCAGATGTCGGAGCACATGGCCAAGGGCACGATGGATTCCGCGGCGATGCAAGCGATGCAGGCGCGGATGAAGAATCTGAACCAGATGATGGACGACCTGAGCAAGCAGGGGAAGTAATGGTTCCCCTGGCGAGAGGAGTCCTGGCGGTCTCTGCGGTTGTTTTCGTGCTCTTTGGGATTCTCTCACCTGGTGCGGCTCGGGCTCTGGATGGCCGCGGCTATCTGGAGCTCGACGCCGGATACAAGACCGGCGATTTCGGCACCCCGACGACATCCAGCCTCATCTCCCTTTCGCCGACTCTCGGGTACGTCTCGCCGCGGTACAGCGCAAGCGTTACCACGCCGCTGCTTTCCCTCACGCAGAAGACCGGTGGCTCAAGCGCCACGGAAACCGGTTTGGGGGATGTCGTTGTGCGGGCCGGAGCGGTCCTGCTGTCGGAGTCCCGCGGCGGGTTTTCCGTCAGCGGCTCTGCGGCGGTGAAACTGCCAACAGCCGATGAGGCGAATGGTCTTGGCACCGGCCAGACGGATTACGGAGTCTTCGCCGGCTTCCACCAGCGTCTCAGGGGTCTGAAGTTCTCTTTGACGGGGGGGTATATCGTCACCGGCGATCCCTCCGGCACCTCATACGATGACATCCCGCTCGCCGGCATCGGCGTCTCGAAAGTCTTCGGCATGACGAACGTCTTTGTATCGCTGGAAGGCCGGGGAGCGACTGTTTCAAATGCCAAGGACCCGCTCGAGGCGAGTCTCGGGGCGTTTCATCTCCTCAGCAAGGATTACGCTCTCACCGGAGGCATGACCATCGGCTTGAACGACGGCGGACCGGCCTTCGGGGTATTCCTCGGGGTCGTTCGCTGGTTGTAGACGAAGGCTCCTGCATGCAGGGGCACGGGAAGCCCTGGGTCGGACAGGGCGCGGCTGTTGAAATGGAGGCACGAGATGAAAAGATTGATGTTGTTGCTGACGGTGTTGTTCTTTTCCGGGATTCCTGCCTCCGCCCAGATGGGCACTGGCCAGGGCGGCAACATGGGCTCTGGCCAGGGTGGTGGCATGATGGGCGGCGGTTGGGGTTGGGGGATGAACTCCGGCGGGTTGATTCTGATCGTCATCGTTGTCTTGGTGATTCTGGGAGTCGTTGTCATGACGAAACGGAAGTAACAAGGCCGGATAACCGGCGCCTACCCGTGCCCGTGTTGCTGCCCGACGAGGAGTGAGATACTATGGACAGAACAACGTGCGGATTTCGCCCGGTGCGATGGATTCTGGCCGGAATGTGTCTCCTGCTCGCCCTCGCTGCACCGGCTTCCGCGGCCTCCGACAAGGCGTCGGATTATGTTGGCGCCGCGGGCTGCGCACCCTGTCACCGGGAGATCTTCGAGCACTGGTCACAACCGGCCACGCGCGCATCCTGCATCGCCCCGGCGCCATCGAAGCGCGGGACATCCCCCTTCCGCTGGGATTGACGACTGCCGATATCTCCTACATCGTCGGCGGTTTCCGCTGGAAGGCCCTTTTCCTCGACCGGCAGGGCTATCTCGTGACGTCGAGCGGATCCGGGCCCGGAGCGAACCAGTTCAACCTCCAGGGCCGGCACTGGGTGGACTTCCGGCCCGGGGAAAAAGTCCCCTACGACTGCGGCCGGTGCCATACGACGGGATACGCCGCGGAGGGGCACCAAGACGGGCTCCCCGGGATCGTCGGCACCTGGCGACTCGACGGGGTGCAGTGCGAGCACTGCCACGGCCCCGGTGCCCGGCACGCACGTTCGAGCCTGCGCCAGGACATACGTCACCCGACCCGACGGCTGTGCCTCCTGCCACCGCCAGGAGTCGAAGGAAGGGATCCCGCTCGTCGGTGACTTCCTCGCGCCCTATACCGAGGCGAACCAGCTCGAGAAAAGCAAAATGAAGGGGCTTGGCTGCACGGGTTGTCACAATCCCCACCGTAGCGGGGAAGGATCCCAGCGGCGCACTTGCGCTTCCTGCCATCCCGGGGTCGCCAAAGTCTATCAAGAAAGTCTGATGGCGAATGCCCGCGTCGGGTCCATCGATTGTCACATGCCCCCGGCCGGACTGCTCGCCAAATCGCGGCCCGACTCCCTGCACGGTGACGTGCGGAGTCACCTCTTCGTTATCAGGCCTCACGCGGAAATTCCGAAGCGGACAACAGGTGGCGCAAGCTACAACCCCGGCTTCCTCACGGTGGACTACGTCTGTATGCCGTGCCATGACGTTTTCAGAAGTCGACAGTGGGCCGAAGCGTACGGATCGGTGGTCCATCGCCTGCGGGCGACAACAAACGTGAAGATCATGCGTCTGCAGTTGATTTTGGCGATCGGCGGGGGGCTGTTCGCCCTGCTAGCATTTCTCTCGGCGGCCGCCGCCAAGGGTTGGATCCGTCCTTTCGCGGAAGTCCAGACGATGATCAGCGTGCACCGCCACGCAGCATGGGTGAGTTTCGCCGTCTTCTGCTTCGATGCTCTTCTTTGCGTCTTCATCCACACGCCGCTCGACAACCTGGGCAAGCTCTCGAATCTGGGATGGTTCCTGCTGCATCCCGTCAACGGCCTGATCGGCTTTGCTCTCTATGCCGGCAAGATCCTGGCGGTGCGGTTCTTGAAGGTTGGGTGGAACATTGCCGGAACGCGCCTCGGTTTCGGGCTGTTCCTCTTCTGGCTTGTGCAGATCGCCACCGTCATCATCGTGGAGCTTGGAATTCTGAAGACCTGAGCCATGGGTGGTAGAAAACGGAAGCGGGTACTCTGGATCGCTGTTCTCGTTCTGTTTTCAACCTTCTTCCTTTGGCGCATAGTCAGACCGCTCAATATCTTCGTGGTCGATGACAGGTTTGAAAGACCGATGGCCGTTGTCATACCTGAGGGGCTGAAGACGGTCAGCGCCGGCGAATGCCGTGAATGCCATGAGGATATCTACCGGGAATGGGCGGAGAGCATGCACGCCCGCGCGTGGCGGGATCCCTACTTCCAGGTGGATTTCCAGTTCGATGGTTCGCAGCAGATCTGCCTGAATTGTCATACACCACTGGAGAACCAGCAGGAGAACCTCGTTCTCGGTTTCCAGGATCGCGAGAAATTCAAGCCGCTCCTCAAGCCCAACCCAGCCTATGACCCGACTCTGCGGGAGGAGGGGGTCACCTGCGCGGTCTGTCATGTGAGGGATGGGAAAATCGTGGGACCTTTCGCGTCCGCCGAGGCACCTCATCCCGTGGCGGTTGACCCGGACATGGTTTCAGGAATCGGTCCCTGCGCGCGGTGTCACATCGCCACGAACAGACGATGGGATGTCTTTTATCGGGTTCCTCCCTGCGGCACCGTGGCCGAGATCAGCGAAAGCGGCCAGAGGCCGGATTGCATCGGTTGTCACATGCCGCCGGTCAGTCGTCCCATCGCAAGTGGGGGTGTGGTGCGGAGAGGGAGAAGACATCTCTTCCAGGGCGGCCACGTTCCGGAAATGGTGAAGAGCGCGCTCGAGGTCGGTTACAAGACTGAAGAACTCGGCGGCGCCAGGGTGAAATATATCATCAGCCTGACGAATGCCGGGGCTGCCCACTATCTCCCAACTGGCACGCCGGATCGTCATCTCAGCCTCGATCTGAGGCTGCTCGACCGGGGTGGAAATACCATCAAGCACGAGACATTCCTTATGAAACGGTACATCATGTGGAGACCTTTCATCGTCGACCTGAGGGACACCCGTTTGCCCAAGGGGAAGACGAGGGTGTTTTCCTTCGAGTTCAGCCGGCAGGGCAAAAACCCGCCCGTGAGACTCGAAGTTACGGTCACGTATCACCTGCTAGACGAGAAAAGGCGCAAGCGAATAGGTTACGAGAACAGCGAGCCGATCGCGTATCCAATCTACCGGGAGACGATTCCACTGAACTGAAGTCAGCCAGATGACTGACGAACGCCTGCTCCGAACCGGTCAGTTTCGCTGTTACGGCGTTGACGGACGCGTAATTCAGTGCACCGGGAGTTCCCAAGACGCGGAGCACACGAAAGGCCGTCCCTGGCCCGAACCGCGCTTTTCCGTCGCTGGGGGAGTCGCGACGGACCGCCTGACTGGCTTGATCTGGATGATCGACGCCAATCCGATGGAGTTCCCCATCGGCTGGAACGAGGCGTTCGAGGCGATAGCTGCGATGAACCGCAAGAGCGCTTTCGGCCACCGCGATTGGCGAGTGCCGAACCGGCGCGAGTTGCGCAGCCTGCTCAGTCACCAGGAGGCGCGTCCGGCTCTTCCGGCGGGCCATCCTTTCCGAAACCTCTTCCAGGGTTGGTACTGGACCTCGACCTCGGCGGCAATCAATCCGGCGTTCGCCTGGTATGTGCACCTTGCGGGCGCAAGGATGTTCTACGGCGAGAAGCAGCGCTTCGCCCTGCTCTGGCCGGTATGCGGCGAGACCGAAGTCTGCCTGCGGACCGGACAGCGGCGCTGCTTTGACGAGGCCGGCGCGGAAGCGCCCTGCAGGGGGACCGGACAGGACGGCGAGTTCCGCATGGGCCGTCCCTGGCCCGATCCCCGATTTCGCACCGCGGAGGAAGGGATTCTCGATCTCCTGACCGGACTTTGCTGGAAGAGCGAGGCCGATCTCTGCGCCGGGCCGGTGACGTGGGAGGAAGGGCTCGAAGCGGTCCGGACCCTCAACCACACCACGGGGTCGCGGGAGGGCTGGCGCTTGCCGAACATCAACGAGCTTGAATCTCTTGTTGACTGCGACCGGCACTCCCCCGCGCTGCCGGTACTGCACCCGTTCCGCGGTGTCGGCGAGGGGTACTGGTCATCGACAACGAGTGTCTTCGAGCCGGACTGGGCCTGGGCGCTCTACATGGCGAAAGGGGCGATCGGGGTGGGCCAGAAGAGCGGTCGGCACTTCCGGGTCTGGCCCGTCAGGGACGCGGCGTTCCTTGCCGCGGGAAGCTAAGAAATCCCGGTTTTCTCTTCATCGCGCCGCTGGCCCGCGCGTCCCGCCGAGGGCGGGGAACTCCGGTTCTGCGGCGGCGCCCCGGTGCCGCAGGATCTCGAGCCGTGCCCGCATCGCTTCGATCTCGGTCCGCTGGCTCGCGATGATCCCCTCGGCAAGCTGCCGCACGAGCGGGTCGCGGCCGTGGACGAGCTCGAGCCGCGCCATCTCGACCGCCCCCTCGTGGTGGGGGATCATCATCGCGAGGAAATCTGCGTCAGGGTCGCCGGTCGGGGCGCTGGCGTGCATCGCGCGCATCATGCGCTCCATGCCCGCCCCCATCTCCACGGCGAAACGGTCGGGCGCGATCCGGTCGTTCATGGCCCGGACCTCATGCCGTCTGGCCCCGGTAGCCGGGGCGCACGTATACGAGGTTGATGCTCTTCTTGTTGCGTAGTTCGCCCGAGGGCAGCAGGAGGTTGCCGAGCGGGATCTGGGCGATGAAGCGCGGCGCGAACGGGTCCGAGACGTCGAAGGCGCTCGCGACGGTCTGGCCGGCGTTCGGCGTGCCGGGCAGCTCGTCCTGCTCGTGCGCCACGTAGAGGAGCGTGTTCGCGGGGTTGGTCCAGAGACCGTGCGCCTCGCGGCCGCCCGAGAAGAACGTGCCGACGACCCGGCGCGCCCCGGGTGCGGCGGACCGGTCGATGACGGCGATTCGACTCGCGGCGACCCCGCCCGGCCCGTCGTCGTCCACCCGCGCTAAGCTCACATAGACCACGCGACCCCGCGCGTTCTCGACGAACTCCAGATGGTTCGGCCGGGCCTTCTCCCCGAGGGCGATCGTGTCGAGGAGCCCGAACGGCGCTGCGGTGGAGCGGGCCGAGACGGCGTCCGCGAGCTTGTGCGAGAACCAGATCTCGGAGCCATCAGGGGAACTCTTCTCGAAGGGTGTGAAACCCGGTGCATCCTGAGCCGAGACGTCGATCGTGGCGACCGGCTCGGGGCGCGAGTGTCCCTCCGCGTCGGGGTTGACGGCAAAGACCTGCACGCGCGGCACCTTCTGGCTCACCACGAAGGCGAGTGTCCCCGCCCGGTCGAACCAGACCTGCGCGGGGCCGTTCACCGTGGGCAGCGTGCGCAGCAGCGCCCTGCCGGGAGCGCCACCCGCCCCGGCAACGGCCAGCGCCGTGTCGAAAATCGCTATGCGGTCCTCGCCACGGACGGCGACCCAGAGTTCGCGGCCGTTGCGGGTGAAGGTCGGCTCGTGGGGCTCGCGACCGACGAGGACGCCGCTGGAGATCCGCTCGGCGTTCGTCGTCGCCGAGGCGAAGGGATTCGGAGTGTTCCCGATGACCTTCCGCGCGACGGTGTCGATGAGGTAGACGTTGCTCGACCCGCGTCCGGAGGTGGCGAGCATCCGGCCGTCCGGCGAGGGGACGACCCCATGCGCGTCGACGCACCCGTGGTAGAGCGGCTTGTGGATGAGCGCGGCGTGCGTCGGGGCGACGCCGCCCGTGACGAGCCGGAAGGGCGGGCGCGGATCCTCGTCGAAGCTCGTCAGGTTGATGGTCGTCTCGATCGCGTTGCGCGCCGGGTCGATTACGCTGATCGTGTTCGAGTCCTCGTTGGCGATGAAGACCCGGTCGCCCGGCTCGATGTCGGCGGGTCGACCCTCCTGGCCGCGCGCCCCGGTGACCGGCAATTGGCTCGCCACCGCCGCCGTTCCGACGATCCGGATGAAATCGCGCCTCGAAATACCAATTCCCTCAGCGTCCATACGCTACCTCCCCTTGAGTCCGGAAGACTTTTCTTGGCTAGAAGAATGTTCATGCTGCCGGAGACCGAAGTCAAGGTGGGAAATGCCGCGGACCAGCACCGGAATGAGGCCCACGATGTTCATGCCCACGGTCATGACGAGCGGCCGCACCCTCAGGGTGGCGGACTCCACGGCCATGTCGATGAGATCGGCCACCGAGTGGATGCGCCCCTCCTTGCGCCAGGTCTCGTAGCCCTGGTCGAGGTAGACCATCATGATCGAGGCGGTTTCGGTGGCGATGCCGAGCAGCGCGATCATGCCCACCCAGCTGTCCCAGCGGGATCTGCGCCGCGGGGGCCGACCCCATGCCCCCGCTTCCCGCCGCGCGGGGACGGACACCAGCACCCCGCGCACCCCGAGCGCGACCGCCACCGGTTGCTGCCGGCGGCCGTGGATTTCGAGCGCGTCCCCTGCGAGGACTGAGATCTTCTCGGCGTGGGGCGCCGGAGGACGTTTTTCTTCTCGCGGACCTGTTTCCTCTGTCGTGGTTCTTCAGGCGACTGTCGGCCTGCTCTTCGAGGCCAATGCCTTGACAACCATCAGCCTTGCCCGGAGAATCGTCCCCATCATGAGCCAAAGCACCCTCCAAAGGGCTTCTGGGCGAAACGATGGCAGTCAGGCCGCGAAAGGGAATTCCTGTGACCTATTCAACCCAATGGAAAGGAACATCGCCATGCAAACTGAAATTGTTAAAGTAACGGGAATGACCTGCAGCGGCTGCATTAGCAGCGTCACGCACGCGCTGAAAGCGGTCTCCGGGGTCAGTGACGTAAACGTATCGCTCTCGGCTGGCGAAGCCACAGTGCAATACGACGAGCGGCAAACGTCTCCCGATCAACTGAAATCGGCCGTGAAGGGCGCGGGCTATGGTGTCGATCCCGCCAATACTGCTCAGAAACCTCAAGGCAAGGGCTGCTGCTGCGGCTAACTCGCGCCGATCACACTACGTTTGATCGCGGCCTCCTTGGGGGACGGATTGCGGTTGGCAAGCTTGCATGTAATTTTGTCTGGGAATTGCACAAACGGCCTGACCCGCCCCTCGAAGGCAGCAATGTCTGATCCATCGTTTCCTTTTCACCATGAAAGCACCGCACTGGCCAATGCGCCGGCCGATCGGGTCTTCGCCTATCTGGACGATCCGAAGGTATTGGCGGCGCACATGGGCGAGTCCTCGATGATGATGATGGGCTCGCGCATGTCGATAGACGTCGATGCCGACGGTGGCCGCATGATCGGATCGAAGATCCGCATGTATGGAACTATGATGGGCATTCCACTTTTTCTGGAAGAGGTGATCACCGAGCGCCAGGTTCCCTCAATGAAGGTCTGGGAGACCATCGAAACCCCGAACCTTCTGTTCCTGGCGCATTACCGCATGGGCTTCGAGCTGACGCGAATAGGCGATTCATCGCTGGTACGTGTATTCATCGACTACAGGTTGCCGACCAACGCGCCCAGGTCCTGGCTTGGCCGTTTACTCGGCGGCGTCTATGCGCGCTGGTGCACGAAACAGATGGCCGACGGTGCCGGCGGACAAAGTCCAGCCGTGATCGATGTGCCGCGATGATCAAAACAGCGGACGCCGTTCCCTATGCATTTGCCAAAGCCAATGGCGTCGTTGTCACTGCAATTGATAAAGACGGCGCGGCGGTAGTGATCCGCAGCGACGCTCAGGCGGGCGCGCTTGCCGAATTACGTCGGGCACTCGGCGTACCGCTGCGCGCACGTCGCGTCGGGAACGATGAGTTTGGCGAACTCCTCGCCGCCTCGTACAACGGCGCAGACACCGGGGCCGCCGCGCTGGCGGGCGAACTTGCCCAGGACCTGGATCTCTCACGGCTGTTGCAGGAAATCCCCAGGGTCGAGGATTTGCTCGAAAGCCGGGATGATGCACCGGTCATTCGTCTGATCAACGCGTTGCTGACCCAGGCGCTGCGCGATGGGGCATCGGACATCCATATTGAGCCCTTCGAAACCCGCTCGGTGGTACGGCTGCGGATTGACGGCACGCTGCGTGATCTGATCGAGCCGGCGCGCGCGCTGCATGCGGCGTTCGTTTCGCGTGTAAAAATCATGGCGCAGCTGGATATCGCGGAGAAGCGCCTGCCGCAGGACGGCCGCATTACGCTGCGCGTGGCCGGCAAGCCGGTCG